>NZ_JANFMV010000001.1:600000-957080 GCF_024385575.1 Rhizobium sp. NRK18
ATCGGTGCCACCAAGCCGCGCCGCGTCGATGTCAGGCTGATCTCGGCGACAAACAAGGATCTGATCGAGGAGGTCAAGGCCGGCCGCTTCCGCGAGGACCTCTATTATCGTCTCAACGTCTTCCCGATCCATATTCCGGCCCTGCGCCGCCGCCGGGAGGACATTCCGCATCTCGTCCGCGTCTTCGTGCAGCGCTTTGCCGAGGAGCAGAAGCTCGACACGGTGCCGGAAGTCACATCCGGTGCGCTGGCGCTGCTGACGGCCTATGACTGGCCGGGCAATATCCGCCAGCTGGAAAATGCGATTTTCCGCGCCGTCGTGCTTGCCAAGGACGGCCAGCTGACCGAGCATGATTTCCCGCAGGTGGCCGCCGAAATTCCGGGTGCGCTGAGCGACGAGGGCGTATCGGTGCCGCCCGGCGGCTTCAAGCCGCAGCTGCGCTATTCCGCGCCGCCGGTCTATCCCGAATTCAGCGCCGCCGCACCGGCTTCAGCGCCCGCGGAGGAAATTCCCGCTGCTGCGAAAGGCGATGCCACGGACGATTTTCCGGACAATGTCATCGTCAGCACGGACCCGCTCGGCGACGTCAAGAAGCTTGCCGAGGTCGAGGAGGAGTTGATACGCTTCGCGTTGAAGTTCTATCGCGGCCAGATGAGCCGCGTGGCCCGCAAGCTCGGCATCGGTCGATCGACGCTTTACCGCAAGCTCAGGGATTACGGCATCGATCCGGATGATCCCAAAAAAGACGCTGCATGAGAAATATTTAAGCGTTCCCCGTTAACCGTCGAGCAAGCCACATAGTGTATATGTCCCTAAATCTTGTTAGTGGATTATTCACTATGTCAGGAAGAAGTGGTAATCCGTGGCAAAATTGCCATTGTGTTACCGTATTTCAGCTTCATGTGAGACGGCATTGAAATTGTCTCTCGGACGGGGATCGAGTTGCAGGTTGTGACAGGCTACAAGCTGCCCGCATTGCACGGGCGGCCGGACTCTAGGCAAGTGCCCGCGCGTGGCTTTCCGCTACGGCAGGTCATGCTGCAGGTCCTGTGCTGGCTCATGCTGATGTTTGCAGCAGCGCCGGTATTCCTCGCGTCGGCCAACAGCGCCGCCGCCGAAACGCGCTCGCTGAAAATCTACTTCATCCACACCGGCGAAAAAGCCAACATCGTCTACAAGCGGAATGGTCGTTACGATCCCAAGGGGTTGAAACAGCTGAACCATATCCTGCGCGACTGGCGGCGCAACGAATCCACCAACATGAACCCGCGTCTGTTCGACGTGCTCTGGCAGGTCTATCGCGAGAGTGGTTCAAACGGGTACATCAACGTCGTTTCCGGTTACCGCTCCCCGGCCACCAATGCCATGCTCCGGTCGCGCTCCAGCGGCGTCGCCAAGAAGAGCCAGCACATGCTCGGCACCGCCGTTGACTTCTTCATTCCCGGCGTTCAGCTCGCCAAGATTCGCGAAATCGGCATGAAGCTGCAGGCCGGCGGCGTCGGTTACTATCCGCGCTCGGGCTCGCCCTTCGTGCATATGGACGTCGGCAGCGTTCGCGCCTGGCCGCGCATGACCCGCCAGGAGCTGGTGAAGCTGTTCCCGAATGGCCGCACCCTGCATATTCCCGCCGATGGCAAGCCGCTGCCGGGCTATGAACTGGCGATGGCGGATTACAAGAAACGGCTGAGTTCCAACACCGTTCTCGTGGCCGACAAGGGCGGTGGAAAATCGAGAGGCAAGACGTTATTCGCAGCCTTGTTCGGCGGCGGTGACGAGGATGAGGGCGAGGACGTGGGTGATGCGCCTGCAACGGTCTCGGCTCCGGCTCCCGCGCCGCAGGTTGTCGAGCAGGCGCCCGTCCAGGTCGCTTCGGTTGAGCTTCCGGGCGTCGACAGCATAGAGCCGCCCGTGCCGCTCCTGAGGCCTTCGCTCAAGGATGCGCCTGCCAACATTGCGGTCGCGGCTGCGCTCCTGCCGCCGGCACACAATCAAGCGGAAGATGCGCTTGCTGCTGCCATGCCGGAGAACCCGACGGATGCGGGCGAGGAATATGCCGATCTTGCGGACTATGACGACATTCCGATTCCGACGCTGCTTGCGGCCCGTGGCCTGCCAGGCGATGCCGATGAGGGCAACATGACGGCGAGTGCCGATGACGGTCAGTGGAGCCGCTTCGGCGATGCTCCGGCGCCGCAGGAACGCCCCGCCTATCAGGTTGCGTCGCTGACACCTGCCGAATTGCGCAGCGCAGGACTGTCTGCAGACGAGGTTGTCTCCTGGGGCAAGAAGCAGCAGGAGGCCGGCCATGTCCAGCATGCCGACCAGATCCTGACGGCTGCCGTCCTGAAGAGCGGCTTCGAGCAGAAGCCGATCATGACGGCCTATGCCGCACCTGACCCCGTCAAGCAGGTGATAAAGCAGAACAGCGGCCTCGGCGATGCGTTCGATGTTCCTGAAGCGGCCGACAACAGTCTCGCCAAGGGACTTCCGGTCAAGGGCGCACGCCCCGACACGGCCGAGGCGATCGTTGCCCGTGTCGGCGACGACAAGGTTCGCGTCGAGCTGACCAGGAAGATGCTGTCCGACTGGGCGGTCGCCAATGCGGTCGCTCCGGATGGAGCCGGCGTGATCAAGGCCCCCCGCTTTGCCGGCGACGCCATCCGCCGCAGCCCGGCCATTGCCCGCGGCACCGGTTTCTCGACGCAGACGCAGCCGATCGATGCCGGACGTTTCAGCGGATCCGCCGACGAATTGCTCTGACGTATTCGAGCGTGTCGCAGGTCATGAAAAAAGCCGCCCCTGGGGCGGCTTTTTTGTTGTCGTCTTCAGACCCGCATCATTCTTCCGGCGGCGCTTCGATCATGCCGAGAGCGTGCAGATAGGTGTCGAGGATCGCTTCCTGTTCCAGGCGCTCATCCTTGTCCTGCTTGCGGATCGAGATGACCTTGCGCAGCACCTTGGTGTCGTAGCCCATGGACTTGGCTTCGCCATAGACGTCCTTGATGTCGTCGGCGATCGTCTTCTTTTCTTCTTCCAGCCGCTCGATGCGTTCGACAAAGGCGCGGAGCTGGTCGCGGGCGAGCCCGTGAGCATCAGACATGTCTTACTCCTGTTTGATGTGACTTTCGGTTTGGTAGCGTCACCTGCCGCGAACGGGCGGCAAGGTCAAGCAGATTTCCGGGCGAGGCCGCTATTCCTTCGGTCTGTTGCGCTCGAACGACTGCAGATCGTCGGCGCTAGCCTCACGCTGATGACGGGCCTTCCACTCCTCGTAAGGCATGCCGTAGACGATCTCGCGCGATTCGTCCTTTGTGACGGCAAGGCCTTCCGCCTCTGCTGCCTCGCGATACCAGTTCGACAGGCAGTTGCGGCAGAAGCCAGCGAGGTTCATCAGGTCGATGTTCTGCACGTCGGTGCGTTCACGCAGGTGGCTGACCAGGCGGCGGAAGGCGGCGGCCTGCAGTTCGATTTCCTGTTGCGGGGTGGGCTTGGACATCGTGTCGCTCTCCTTTGTTTCGGTCAGCCTTGCGGGTAGGGACCCGTGCGGGACGGGTGCAGCTCGACCGCATGCAAGGACGGATCGGCATTCATCGTTTCAAATAGCGGCGCCAGCCGCTTTGCCCAGGCCTCTATCCCTTCATCATCGCCGATCAGGTCCTGGCGCACCTCGAGGAGCGCGTGCGGAATGCCCTGGGACATGCAGTGCCGGTACATGCAATCGCCCTTCAGCGCACCGTCATAGGGCTCGTTGTCGCCGACCAGAATATCACCTTGTCGCGAAAGAAGGTCGATGAGCTGTTTCGGCGCACGCGGGTCGTTGTCCCAGAGGACTGCCGCGTGCCAGGGGCGCGGGGTTTCTCTCCAGAACGGCGTGTAGGAATGCAGCGAAAGCACCAGCGGCGCCTTGCCGCAGGCCTTCGCGGTGCGCGAGATCAGCGCATCGACTGCCGCGTGGTACGGCCGATGGAAGGTTTTGACGCGGTTGTCCCATTCTTCCTCGGTGATCGGATGATTGGCCGGAACGATCGCGCCGTCGGAGATCTTCATGATCAGCGTCGGATCGTCCTCGCCGCGGTTCGGATCGATCAGCAGCCTCGAAAAGCAGCCCATGATGGCGGGCACACCAAGCATTGCCGACAAGCGCCGGGTCAGTCCCTCAATGCCGATATCGAAGGCAATGTGGCGCTTGAAGGCGCTGTCGGGAAGTCCAAGCGAGCCGTAATGCGCCGGCAGCCCGTTCATGGCATGATCGGCGATCAGGACCATACCTTTGTCATAGTCGCCTTCTAGCAATTCGAATGGTGAGAATTCATGCATGGGGCACATCCTGAAATGATAAGGCGCCTTTATTTACATGAGCCCGAAGAGCGTGCAAGCGCCGCAATCCGGCGTCCGGGATGCCGCGTGACCCATGTCCCGGACCATTTATATCGATTAAACTGGCGTTGACTTTCGACAATGGGCGTCGCATGAAGACCCAAATGCTTAGCCACGGAGTTTCCCTGATCATCGTGCCACAGCGCTATTCAAAATACGGGCGGGGGCTGTCACGCTATGGCTTGCGTGCGTTCCTCGCATTGCTTGCTCCGGTCTTCTATTTTTCGGCCCCGGCGGCCTATGCCGACTTCCGCGTCTGCAATGGCACGGCGAACCTCGTCGGCGTGGCGATCGGTTACCGCACCGAAAAGGGTTGGGTGAGCGAGGGATGGTGGCAGGTGCCCGCCTCGGCCTGCGCGACACTGATCGAGGGCGAACTCCAGTCCCGCTACTATTATCTTTATGCCGAGGATGCGGCGCGCGGCGGCCGTTGGGCCGGCGATATCAATATGTGCGTTGCCGAGGACGAGTTCAAAATCCTCGGGGTCAACGACTGCTATGCCCGTGGCTACCAAAAAATGGGCTTCAAAGAATATGATACGGGCCGCCAGGGAAGCTGGATGGTCCAATTGTCTGACACTCCCGGGACGCAGGAAAGCCAAAACTGATGAAGCGCAATCGCAAAGTAAAAATTCTCGCCACTCTAGGTCCGGCCTCGAGCGAAGAGGCCATGATCGAGAAGCTGCATCAGGCCGGCGCCGACGTGTTCCGCATCAATATGAGCCATGCCAGCCACGACGTGATGCGCACGCTCATTGGCCGTATCCGCAGCGTCGAGAAGCGCAGCGGCCGGCCGATCGGCATTCTTGCCGACATCCAGGGTCCGAAGCTGCGCGTCGGCAAGTTCGCCGATACCAAGGTTGAGCTGAAGATCGGCCAGACCTTCACGCTCGACAACAAGGACGTTCCCGGCGACGAGAACCGCGTGTTCCTGCCGCATCCGGAAATCCTGGAATCGGTCAAGCCGGGCCAGCGCCTGCTGATCGACGACGGCAAGCTGCATCTGCGCGCTGAAAAGTGCGACGGCACCTCCATCGTCTGCACGGTCATCTCCGGCACCACGATCTCCGACCGCAAGGGCGTGAGCCTTCCCGACACGATGCTCGGCGTCGGTGCGCTGACGTCGAAGGACCGCGCCGATCTCGACGCCGTGCTGGCGACCGGTGAAGTCGACTGGGTTGCCCTGTCGTTCATCCAGCGCCCGGAAGACATTGCCGAAGTGCGCAAGATCGCCCGCGGCCAGGTTGGCCTGATGTCGAAGATCGAGAAGCCGCAGGCCATCGAACGCATCGACGAGATCATCGAGCTGTCCGACGCGCTGATGGTCGCCCGTGGCGACCTCGGTGTCGAAATGCCGCTTGAGACGGTTCCCGGTCTGCAGAAGCAGCTGATTCGCGCCTGTCGCCGTGCGGGCAAGCCTGTCGTCGTCGCCACCCAGATGCTGGAATCGATGATTTCCGCTCCGGTGCCGACGCGCGCCGAAGTCTCCGACGTCGCCACCGCCGTCTTCGAAGGCGCGGATGCCGTCATGCTGTCGGCCGAGTCCGCCTCGGGCGCCTATCCGGTCGAAGCCGTCGAGACGATGGCGAAGATCGCCAGCAAGGTCGAACGCGACCCGCACTTCCATGGCATCATCTATGCGCAGCGGCCGCAGCCGCAGGCAACCGGCGCCGATGCGATTTCGCTCGCAGCCCGCCAGATCGCCGAAACGCTGAACCTTGCCGCGATCGTCTGCTACACCGCTTCCGGCACCACCGGCCTGCGCGCCTCGCGCGAGCGTCCGGAAGTGCCGATCATTGCGCTGTCGCCGATCATCCAGACGGCCCGCCGCCTGTCGATCTGCTGGGGCACGCATTGCGTGGTCACGCAGGACGCGTCCGACCTCGACGACATGGTCAACCGCGCCTGCCGCATCGTTGCCTCAGAGGGCTTCGGCAAGCCCGGCGATCGGGTGATCATTTCCGCCGGCGTTCCGCTCGGCACACCCGGCGCGACCAACATGCTGCGCATCGCCTATATCGGTTCGGACGGGCAGAGCGGCGTCTGAGCCGCTTCCCAGATATGCGCTGACATTATTCGAAAGCCCCGCCACCGTGCGGGGCTTTTGTCATTGTGCCGCAAGAGGTGCGACGAAGGTTCGCGCCATGTGCTGCAGGTCGTGTTGCCTGCCGGCGATCTTCTCGATCGCGGCGATCGCGATGTCGGTGGCGATGTAATCCGGCTTGTGGCCGAGATCGCGAAGGGTGACCAGTTCCGCATCCGCAATGTCACGAACCAGTCCCACGGAATGGATGTCGGCGAGCACGATATCGTCGCTGTCGCCGGTGATGACGATCGTCGGAGCGGAGATGCTCGGATAGGATCGGGCGGCGGTAGTCACATAGTCCAGCAGGCCCGCGACGTCCTTGGCATTGTTGCGGAAGGTGGCCGGCCGCAGGACGAGCGCCGGCGCGGTGCGCTCATGATAGTCCGGCGGCTGCGGATTGGGATGGAAGACTGCACGGATCGCGCCGTGCATCCGCACCAGGCCGGCGGGCATCGCAAGCGTTCGGGAAAAGAGCCAACCGAGAACGGGCCTCGCCGTCAGCGTGTAGTACCAGTCGACCCCGCCTGGCCAGGGGTGCGTGGCGGGTGACAGAAACAGAAGTCCCGCCGTCTTCTCCGGCGCGGCCAGCGCGAAGCTTGCGGCAATGGCGCCGCCGAAGGAGTGGCCGCAGATGATCGCCCGTTCGATGCCGTAGCGATCCATGAGGGCGGCGATGGCGCGCGCCTGGCCGTCCGGCGTGTCGTTTTCCGGTCCGCCGCGTTCCGAGTGGCCATGGCCGGGCCGGTCGACGAACAGCATTTCGGCGCGGCCGGAAAGTGGCGCCAGGAAGGGCGTCATCTGGTCGAGACAGTTGCCGCTGGCGCCGTGGATGAAGACGAGCGGCGGCAGGTCGGCGGTGTCCGGCCGCGGCACATGCACGGCATGCATGCGATAGCCGCCGACATCGACCAAATTTCCCTGGGGCGGAAAGCGTCGGGTGATCCTCCGCGCCATGATCCAGGAAAAGATCAAGAGAAGGAGAAGCGCCAGCAGGATGGCGAGCAGGATGAAGGCGAGGATGGAAAGCAAGGGAGGGACCGGGTTTGGACTAAGCTATCAGGTGCGCTGGCCGGCAAGCTTTTCCGAGATGTCTTCCATGTTCTTGCGGGCTTCCTTGCTCGCCGGGAAAATCTCGAGATATCGCTGCCAGGCCTTCAGGGCCATTTCTTCGTCGCCGATCTGGTTCATGATCTCCGCCATGCCGGCAATCGCGCCGAAATGTCGTGGTTCCAGTTCAAGCGTCTTCTGGATGTCGGCCATCGCCTTGCGGTAATCGCCCATCGTGTAATGAACGGTGGCGCGGCGGTTCCAGCCCTCGGCGAAATCCGGTTTTAATAGCGTCACCTGGTCCAGGAGATCGAGGGTGGCATCTGTGCTGCCTTCGGTCATGGATTTGGCGGACTGATCCATCAGGAGGTTGACCGTGGGACTGCCGGAATCAGTGAGCAGGCGACGGATCTGGCGGGAGATGTCCTCCGCCTTGCCGGCGTCGCGTTCACGCTTCAATTTCAGGAAAAGCGAATCGAGTTCTTCGGCCTGCGTCAGCGTGCCGGTATCCGGTTCTTCGATTCGGGCTGTGTCGTCGACGCAAAAGGCCGGAGTTGCCGCCAAGGGGCAAGCCAGCATTGCTATCAGGCAAAATGACAAAGGGCGCATGGCGGTCATGGTATCCGCAAAGCGCCCAATATCAAATGAAATCTGCCTGTCATCATGCTGCGCGGCAAAAGTCCTGTCGCGCAAGCCTGCCGATCTCGCGGCCAGCCGCCGGTCACGCCGGCGGCGCGGCAATCAGCCCTGGCGGGCCTTGAAGCGCGGGTTCTGCTTGTTGATGATGTAGATACGACCCTTGCGACGAACCAGGCGGTTTTCGCGGTGACGGGCCTTCAGCGCTTTGAGCGAATTCTTGATCTTCATTTTCTTAATCCGCGTTTCTCAGTGGGGATGCCTCTCGGCGCTCCCGGTCTCCAAACAATCAAAAGCGCGCCGGTCGGAAAAGCCTATGGCGCGCCCCTCGAAAAGTTGACAGGCAAATACCCTGTAGGCCTGGGCCTGTCAACCGGCCTTCAAGCCTTTTCCTGCCGGTTTGCACCGGTCAGCCGGGTGACGTGACCCATTTTGCGGCCGGGGCGGGCCTCGGTCTTGCCGTAGAGGTGGACAAGGGTGTCGCTCGTCTTCAGCCAATCATTGAGATCGTCGATGTCGTCGCCGATCAGGTTCTGCATCACGCAGTCGGAGTGGCGGGCCGGATCGCCGAGCGGCAGGCCCGCGACGGCGCGAATGTGCTGTTCGAACTGCGAAACGATGCAGGCGGCTTCCGTCCAGTGACCGGAATTGTGCACCCGCGGCGCGATCTCGTTGGCGATCAGCGTGCCGTCGCCAAGGACGAAGAATTCCATGCCGATGACGCCAACATAATCGAGCGCCGACAACAGGCTTTCGGCAGCCTTCAGGGCGGTGGCCTGCGTCTGCGGACCGATCGCTGCGGGCAGCGTCGAGGTGTGCAGGATGCCGTCGCGATGGACGTTTTCGGCTGCATCGTAGGCGCGTACCGTGCCGTCGGTTCCGCGCGCCGCGATGATCGACACCTCGCGCTCGAACGGGACGAAGCTCTCGAGAATGAGCGGTACGGCGCCGAGAGCCTCGAAGGCGCCGGCGGGGCTGTCCTGAGGTCCCTTGAAGACGCGCTGCCCCTTGCCGTCATAGCCGAGGCGGCGGGTCTTCAGCACGCCCTTGCCGTCGAAATCGGCCAGCGCTGCTTCCAGGTCTGCCTGGCTGTCGACGGCGTGGAAGCGCGCGGTCTCGATGCCGCAGCCGTTCAGGAACCGCTTCTCGGTCAGGCGGTCCTGCGCCACTTCCAGCGCTTTCGGCGGCGGATAGACGGGTACGGTCGCGGCCAGCGTTTCGGCGGCGGCGACCGGCACGTTCTCGAATTCGTAGGTGACGACGCTGCAAAGGTTCGACAGTTCGGCGAGGGCCGCCGCATCGTCGTAGGCAGCGGTGATCTGGCCGTTGGTGAGCTGGGCTGCCGGACAGTCAGGCTGTGGCTCGAGGATGATGGTGCGGTAGTTCAGCCGGGCAGCGGCCATCGCCAGCATGCGGCCGAGCTGACCGCCGCCGATGATCCCGATCGTTCTGTCTTTCATTATACGTCGTCCATGGGGTATTCGGCGACCGCTTCGCTCTGGCGGGTGCGCCATTGGTCAAGCGCGATCGCGACGTCCTCGTCGGTCAGCGCCAGCACGGCGGCGGCCAATAGCGCTGCGTTGACCGCTCCGGCCTTGCCGATCGCCAGCGTGCCGACCGGAATGCCGGCGGGCATCTGGACGATGGAGAGCAGGCTGTCCTGTCCGGAGAGCGCCTTCGACTGGACCGGTACGCCGAAGACCGGAAGCGGGGTCATGGCAGCCGCCATTCCCGGCAGATGGGCTGCGCCGCCGGCCCCGGCGATGATCACCTTGAAGCCTTCGTCGCGGGCGCCCTTCGCAAAGGTCACCAGCCGGTCGGGCGTGCGGTGGGCGGATATGATCCGGGCGTCGTATTCGATGCCGAGCGCCTCCAGCGTGTCGGCCGCATTCTTCATGGTTTCCCAGTCTGACTGGCTTCCCATGATGATGGCGATCGGCGGTCGTTCCGCACTGGTCATAAGTCGTCCTCTTTCAAGCTGTTCAGGCAATGATGTCGGGGATGATCTGATCTTCCAGCTTGCTGATCTTGTCCTTGATGACAAGTTTCTTCTTCTTCATGCGCTGGATGCGAAGGGCTTCGCAGCCGACCTGTATCATGGCGTTGATGGCGGCATCGTAGTCTTCGTGTTCCTGACGCAACCTTGCGACCGCCAGCCGAATTTCCGCCTGTTCCTGATCCGCCATTCCAGTCCCCGCCTCTCACGTCACAATGCCCTGCGAGCCGGTTGCCCGGCGATTGCGGCAAGCTCCTATCACTAAAACGTGCATTCGGGAAGTTATCTGGAACGGCTGTTCCGCATTTTGCGGCCGGCCATGCGGCCGAGGCCGTTCAGAGCCTTGGGAAACGGTTGCTAACCTTCCGTTAGGGATGTCTGTTGAAAGCCGAAAAAAATTCATCCGGCTGTCAAATTGCCTTCAAGAATCCACGAAATCGCCTTCGACAAGGGGGGCATCTTGTGGCACATTTCTCCTGTTGAAACCTGAAGCCACGGTCAAGTGTGGCCGGGATAGGTTTAGGGAAGGAAGGACAGTAAAAATGACCATACAGGCTCATCTTGCATCGCTTGAACAAAAGCACGACGCTCTCGAGCAGGAACTGCACCAAGCGCTTATGTCCGTATCCAGTGACGACCGCGAAATTGCCGAGATCAAGCGCCGCAAGTTGCGCATCAAGGACGAGATGGAGCGCATCAAAAGCTCCACGCGACACTAAGTCGAATTCTGTATGTGTGTTTACTCGGCTTTCCGGCATTTGGACCGGGAAGTCCGCCACCCGGCCCAGGAGGCCGGCCTCGACGAGGTCTGTTAAGGGTGGATTTGCCGGATAGATAGATCCGGCCCTTCAAGAAACCGGTTCTGGGTGTCCGCTGTTGCCGTAGTTCACGCCCAGAACTGGTCCAGCCACAGATTGAGCTTCATGAAGCCCTGGCTGTTGACGGCATAGATACGTCGTGTTCCTTCGGATTTCACGGAAACGAGGCCGCTTTCGAGCAGCGCCTTCAAATGCTGGGAGACGGCCGGCCGGCTGATCGGCAGGCCCTCGGCCAGCTCGTTCACCGTCCGTGGTGCGCGCCTGAGCTCCTCCAGCAGGTAACGCCGGTTCGGATCCGCAATCGCACTGAAAGGATCGGTGTTGGACATGAGCGCGAACTTACGGGAAAGGCCGGAGGCGGGCAAGAATATTTGTGCGCTGCAGCGAGAAAAGGCGATCTCTCATCTTGAGCGCTACCATTGCAGCCCGTCGTAGAACAATTTCGTCGCCGCAATCAGCACCATGACATACATGAAAGGGTAGAAGAACTGCGGTTTCATGTGCCTGACGGCCCAGGCGCCGATCATGGTGGAAACGAAGGCGACCGGCAGCAGGAGGACGGACAGCGACAGGTTCTCCGTGTCGAGTTCGCCGAGCGCGAAGTACGGCAAGACCTTGATCGCGTTGACGATGGCAAAATAGCGAACGCTGGTGCCGGTGTAGGTCTTCGGGTCGAGCTTCAGCGGCAGGACGTAAATCTGGAAGGGTGGGCCGCCGGCATGGGCGACGAAGCTGCCATAGCCCGACAGCGTCATCCACAAGGTCGCAAGTGCCGGGCGCTGCTCCTTCGGCTTGACTTCGACATGCCGCTTCGGCCCGTAGGTGTCGTAGAAGAATTTCAGCGCGAAGACGATTGTGATCGCGCCGATTACGAGGCGCATGATGTTCGTGGAGACATAGGCCGACGTCGCCCAGCCAAGTGCGATGCCGATGACGGCACCCGGAAGGCAGATAAGCAGCGTTTCACGGTGATTGTGGCTGCGCCAGGCCCAGAGGGCGACCAGATCCATGGCGATCAGGATCGGCAGAAAGATGGCGGCGGCCTGAACCGGCGGCACGACGAGCGCCAGCAGCGGCACACCCATCAGCGCCATGGCGCCGCCCATGCCGCCCTTCGACAGGCCGACCACGGTCACGGCCGGAATGGCCGCGAGGAAGAAAGTTATGTCTGGAAGAGTCACGGCGGGCCGTATTCCGGTTGATCAATTGGTGAGAGAGGTCTATCGGATTTGCATGGATAAGACGAGGGGCGATCTGGGCAAAAGCCCATTCCCGACGTTTCCTGTGACATGAATGCCGTCAGAATGCAGAGGTAACACATGGCCGGTGCCGACAATCGTTGCAGACTTGTTCTCGTGATTCCGGACATTGCTGAGCCGTCGATTGCGCTGAAAGCCGTCGAGGACGCTCTGCGCGGTGGCGATGTCGCATCGGTCATCGTGCCGCAATACGGCATGTCCGACCGTGATTTTCAGGATTATGCCGAAAAGCTCGTCCCGGTGATCCAGGACGCCGGCGTTGCAGCGCTGATCGCCGGCGACAGCCGGGTGGCCGGCCGCGCCCGCGCCGATGGCCTGCATATCGAAGCCGACGCCGAGGCGCTGGCGGACGCGATCGAAAAGCACGCGCCGAAGATGATCGTCGGCAGCGGCAACATGCCGGATCGTCATCACGCGCTGGAAATCGGCGAATGCAATCCGGACTACGCCTTCTTCGGCAAGCTCGATGGAGACATCCGGCCCGAAGCGCATCCGAAGAATGTCGCGCTTGGCGAGTGGTGGGCCTCGATGGTGGAAATTCCCTGCATCGTCATGGGCGGCACCTCGATCGACTCCGTCGTCACCGTTGCCGAAACCGGAGCGGAATTCGTGGCGCTCCGGACCGCGATTTTCGGGGACCTGGCCGCAGCCGCCCGTGCCGTCGCCGAAGCAAACGCTCTTCTTGACGAAAAAGCGCCACGGTTTGACGATTGAACGTTGGCATGATGCTGAAGCCCGCCCGCTCTTGCCTGTTTTTCGCCGTGCTAGGCGCCCTTTCCTGTTCGGGTGCGCTGGCGGCTGACGACAGCCTCGGCGGTCTTTTGCTTCAGGACGACGGCGCCCTCGCGCAGCCGCTGCACAAGGGTGCAAGGCCCGGTGCGGCAGCGGGCGGCGAGGCTGACCTGTTGCAGCGAATGGGTATCGAGCCGCCGGTGGCGGGCGGTGGAACGCTTGCTCCAGACGCGCGATCCGGAAGGGTCGGGGCGGCGGATCGCGCAACGATCCTGCATCGCATGGCCGAGGGCCTGCCGGATCTTCCCCCCGAAAAGCCATATACCGGTGTCGTCGACGAGGCCTATGGCGCCTACCAGCGCGGTCTCTACGTCACCGCCCTGCAGAAGGCCTTGCCGCGTGCACAGCTTGGTGATGCGGTGGCGCAGACGCTTGTCGGCGTGCTCCTGTCGCGAGGTCTCGGCGTTGCGCGCGATGCGAAGGCGGCGGCGTTCTGGTTCAAGCAGGCGGCCGAAAACGATGATCCGCCGGCCATGTTCCGCTATGCGCTTCTCCTGATGGAGGGAGAGGATGTGCCGCGCGACAAGGCGAAGGCCGACGAGATGATGAAGAAGGCGGCGGAGGCGGGCAATGCTTCCGCGCAGTTCAACTATGCCCAGATGCTGGTTGCCGACAATCCCGGCGAGCGCGGGCTCGAACAGGCGCTGCCCTATTACGAAAAGTCCGCCGAGCAGGGGATCGCCGACGCGCAATACGCCGTTTCGCAGGTCTACATGTCGCTGCCGGATATTCCGGAAGACAAGCGGGCGAAGGCCCGTGAATGGCTCTTGCGCGCGGCGCGGGCCGGCTACGACACCGCCCAGCTCGACATGGGCGTCTGGCTCGTCAACGGTGTGGGCGGGCCGCGGGACTTCGACAAGGGCTTTCAGTGGCTGAGGATCGCGGCGCTTCGCGGCAATGTCGCCGCGCAGAACAAGCTCGCCTATCTCTACATCAACGCGCTTGGAACACGGCCCGATCCGATCGAGGCCGCCAAGTGGTACGTGCTGTCGCGCCGCGCCGGGCTTGCCGATCCGGGACTTGAGGATTTCTACCTCGGCCTCACCGACGACCAGCAGAAGCAGGCGATCGACGCCGCCAACAAATTCCGGCCCATCTGATCGGATGCAGTCTGATACGCCGCCTTCGGCGTGTCGCTTTGCGCCAGAACGAACTGGAAAGCCGGAAGGCGATCGTATATTCCGGGCTTTTGGCAAATCACGGAACTCATCGCCATGCTGTCAGAGCTCGACCGGATCGACGTCAAAATCCTGAAACTGCTTCAGGAAAACGGCCGCCTGACCAATGCCGACCTGGCCGATCTCGTCGGCGTCAGTCCGGCGACGTGCCACCGCCGGACCCAGCGCCTGTTCGACGAAGGCTATATCCAGACGGTCCGGGCGATGGTCTCGCCGCAGAAGGTCAATCGCGGTGCGCTCGTCATGGTCGGCGTTGTGCTCGACCGGTCGACGCCGGACAGCTTCGCCGAATTCGAGAAGGCCGCGCGCTCCCTGAAATTCGTGCTCGACTGCCATCTCGTGGCCGGTGATTTCGACTATTTCCTGAAGATCCGTGCGCAGGACATGGCGGATTTCAATCGCGTGCATGGCGAGCAGCTGATCGCGCTGCCGGGCGTTCGCCAGACGCGGACGTTCTTCGTGATGAAGGAAGTGATCGACAACGCGCCGCTCGATTTCTGAGCCTCTTGACCGCCAAGGCTTGAATTCCGGGCCGTTTTGTGGTCTTGAACCCGCCGATCATTCAATCCGCATCGACGAAGACAGCTTTCCGGGCTCGTGGAGCCGAAGCTGCACGATCAGTTCTCAAGGATAAGAAGCCTCATGGCCCGCTCCGCTCTCCTCAATGTCATGGTTCAGGCCGCCTTCAAGGCTGGCAAGTCGCTGGCGCGCGATTTTGGCGAGGTGCAGAACCTGCAGGTGTCGCTCAAGGGACCCGGCGATTATGTCTCCCAGGCGGACCGCAAGGCCGAGAAGATCATCCGCGACGAACTCCTGAAGGCGCGTCCGACCTATGGCTTCCTCGGCGAGGAAAGCGAAGAGATCATCGGCACCGACGGCGCGCATCGCTGGATCGTCGACCCGCTGGACGGCACCACCAACTTCCTGCACGGCATTCCCTGTTTCGGCATCTCGATCGCGCTCGAGCGCAATGGCGAGATCGTTGTCGCGGTCGTGTTCAACCCGGCGACGGATGAACTCTACACGGCTGAAAAGGGTGGCGGCGCCTTCGTCAACGATCGCCGCATGCGCGTTGCCGCACGCCGGGAACTGTCCGACGCCGTCATCGGTTGCGGCGTGCCGCATCTCGGCCGCGGTCATCACGGCCAGTTCCTCGTCGAATTGCGCAACGTCATGGGTGAGGTCGCCGGCATTCGTCGCATGGGTGCGGTTTCCATCGATCTCGCCTATGTGGCGGCTGGTCGCCTCGACGGTTTCTGGGAAACCGGGCTGCAGGCATGGGACCTCGCGGCAGGCTTGCTACTGATTCGCGAAGCCGGCGGTTATGCGACCGACATGGACGGTGGCACGAAGAGCCTGGAGACGGGCGCCGTGCTCGCCGGCAACGAGCATATCCACCGCGCACTCGGCGAAGTTTTGAAGCGTCCGATCGCGAAAGCGTGAGGCGGGTTCGGCAAATCGGCCAATTCGTCGGCTGCCCGACAAAGTTTTGCGCGGCTTTTCACTTCAATTTTCCACTATTTTCTAATAGCCTCCGGCGCACTGGTTGCGGAGGCGAATGAAATATGGCGAGATTCGGACTGTCTGGCTTTGGTAAGTCGGATCTGGAGGCTGAAGAGTACGGGCAGAAGCTTTCCAGCCCGATGCCCTATTTCTGGACGATGGTGCTGTTCCTCATCATCGTCGGCTTCATCGTCGCCATTCTCTATCGCCAGGCCCAGACGGCCTTCATGGCCAATCCGGGTCTGAACGGCCTCATCGTCTTCGTGTTGTGGATCGGTATCCTGCTCGTCTTCAGCCATGTGCTGCGGCTCGGACCGGAGGTGCGCTGGTTCAACTCGTTCCGCGCCGTCGGCAGTGCCGACAAGGTGGGGCGGGAGCCGAAGCTGCTGGCGCCGATGCGCTCGCTGATCGGCAGCTGGCAGACGATCGCGCTGTCGACCACCGCGCTGCGCTCGATCCTCGATTCGATTGCCACGCGTCTCGATGAATCGCGCGAAATTTCCCGCTATCTCATCGGTCTTCTGGTCTTCCTCGGCCTGCTCGGCACATTCTGGGGTCTGATCAGCACCATCGGATCGATCAACAACGTCATCCAGTCGCTCGACCCCGGCTCCGGCGACAGCGCCGACGTTCTGGGCACGCTGAAGGAAAGCCTTGCTGCGCCGCTTTCGGGCATGGGCACGGCATTTTCATCCTCGCTGCTCGGCCTTTCGGGCTCGCTGATCCTCGGCTTTCTCGACCTGCAGGCCGGCCGCGCCCAGAACCGGTTCTACATGGAACTGGAAAACTGGCTGTCGTCCGTCACCGACGTCGGCTCCGAAATCGCTGCGGTTGCCGAAGCCGTGACCACCACGGCGCCGGACGGCGGCTCGTCGGAAGACATGAAGCTGCTCGTCGAACAGCTGCAGAAGATCGCGGAAGGCGGCGGCTCCAGCCAGCGGACGGTGCAGGCAATGGCCAACCTTGCCGAAGGCATCCAGGGCTTGGTCAAGAACATGCGGTCCGAACAGCAGATGCTGCGTGACTGGATCGAGGCGCAGCAGGAGGAATCCAAGGCGATGCGCCGATCGCTCGACCGCCTTACCGACATCGTCAGCGGAGAATAGCCGATGGGTCTTTCCCGCAACCGGCGGCAGGCGCACACGGTCGATTACTGGCCGGGCTTCGTCGACGCGCTGTCGACGCTTCTGCTCGCCATCATGTTCCTGCTGACGGTCTTCGTCATCGGTCAGTTCATCCTGTCGCGCGAGATCAGCGGCAAGGACGAGGTGCTGAACCGGCTGAACAGTCAGATCAACGAACTCACCCAGCTTCTGGCGCTCGAAAAGGGCAACAAGCAGGATCTCGAAGACCAGCTCGCCAATCTGCAGGCGTCGCTGACGACGTCGGAAAGCGAGCGCTCGCGGCTGCAGAGCCTACTCGATTCCGGTTCCGGCAGTGCTGCGGCGGCGCAGGGCACGATCAGCGATCTCAACGAGGCGCTCGATTCCGAGAAACAGGTGAGTGCCCGGGCGCTAAGCCAGATCGATATTCTCAACCAGCAGATCGCCGCCCTTCGCCGGCAGATCGCCGCGATCGAACAGGCGCTGGATGCTTCTGAAGCCAAGGACCAGGAGAGCCAGACGAAGATCGCCGATCTTGGCCGCAGGCTCAACGTCGCCCTTGCCCAGCGCGTGCAGGAACTCAACCGCTACCGCTCCGACTTCTTCGGGCGTCTCAGGGAGATCCTCTCGGATCGCAAGAACATCCGCGTCGTCGGCGACCGCTTCGTCTTCCAGTCGGAAGTGCTTTTCGCCTCGGGCAGCGCCGATCTTAATCCGCAAGGCAAGGAAGAGCTCGCGAAGCTCGCCAGCGCCGTCGTCGATATCGCCAAGGAAATTCCGAACGAGATCAACTGGGTGCTGCGCGTCGACGGCCATACCGACAATGTGCCGCTGTCCGGCTCGGGCAAATATTCCGACAACTGGGAGCTTTCCTCCGGTCGCGCAACCTCAGTGGTCAAGTTCCTGATTTCGCAGGGCGTGCCGGCCAACCGCCTCGTCGCGGCCGGCTTCGGCGAATACCAGCCGATCGCCGAAGGCGACAGCCCGGAAGCGCGGTCGCAGAACCGCCGCATCGAATTCAAGCTGACGGAGCGCTGAGGCGCTCCGCCTTGGGCTGCAAGGCAAGGGTGATAGTTGGGCTTGGCGTCCGCCGTCAGACTGCGGCGGGAGCCGTCGCCTGCGCCGAGGCGTCGGCCTCGATCTCGTAGTTGAATTGCAGGCGCGCCAGGCGGGCGTAAATGCCGCCCTTCTTCACAAGACTCTGATGCGTGCCTTCCTCGACGATCTTTCCCTGGTCCATCACCAGAATGCGATCGGCCTTCAGCACGGTTGCCAGCCTGTGGGCGATGACAACCGTCGTGCGGTCTTCCATGAGCCCGTCCAGCGCCTTCTGCACCAGTGTTTCGCTTTCCGCATCCAGCGCCGATGTCGCCTCGTCGAGCAGCAGCACGGGGGCATCCTTGAGGATGGCGCGGGCGATCGCGATGCGCTGGCGCTGGCCGCCGGAGAGCGTGATGCCGCGCTCGCCGACCATGGTGTCGTAACCGTTCTCAAGGCGCGAAATGAACTCGTCGGCCTGGGCTGCGACCGCCGCTGCGCGGACCGCCTCGCGGCTGGCGCCGGGAGAGCCAAAGGCGATATTGTCATGCACGGAGGAGGCAAACATGGTGACGTCCTGCGGCACGATGGCGATGCGGGCGCGCAGGTCTTCGGGCGTCACCGCCTTGGCGTCGACGCCATCCAGCGTGACGAGCCCGGATTGCGGATCGTAGAAGCGCAGCAGCAGCGAGAAGACGGTGCTCTTGCCGGCCCCTGAAGAACCGACGATCGCCACGCGTTCGCCGGAGGAGACCTTGAAGCTCAGCCCGTTCAAGGTCACCTTGCTGACGGAGGTCGGGTAGGAGAAGGAGACGTCGCTAAATTCGATTTCGCCCTTGGCCGGCTCGGGCAGCGCGAGCGGCTTTGCCGGAGCACGGATCGCCGGCACTTCGCGCAAGAGTTCGCCGATGCGTTCGGCGGCGCCTGCGGCCTGCGCCAGTTCGCCCCAGACCTCGGACAGCGAGCCGAGCGAGCCGGCGGCAATGACCGAATAGAGAAGGAACTGGCCGAGCGTGCCGGGCGACAAAGTCCCGGCCATGACGCTCTGGGCGCCGAACCAGAGGACGCCGATGATGCTGGCGAAGATCAGGGTGATGGCAACGCCGGTCAAAAGCGCGCGCGACTTGATGGCGTCCCTCGCCGCCTCATAGGCCTGCTCCACGGCGCCGGAAAAACGGGCGTTGGCAACATCCTGGCCATTGAAGGCTTGCACGGTGCGGCTGGCGGCAATCGTTTCTCCGGCATAGGCGGTGGCATCGGCCAGCGTGTCCTGTGCTGCGCGCGAGCGCCGGCGCACGGAGCGGCCGAAGGCGACGAGCGGAAAGACGATGATAGGGATGGCGGCCAGAACAAGGCTCGACAGCTTGGGACTGGTATAGACCATCATGCCGATTGCGCCGAGACAGAGAATGGTGTTGCGCAATGCCAGCGACGCAGTCGCACCGACGGCGGACTTGATCTGCGTGGTGTCTGCCGTCAGCCGCGAGACGATCTCGCCGGACTGGTTGACGTCGAAGAACTCCGGCGACAGGGCGGTGACACGCGTGAACACGTCGCGGCGCACATCGGAGACGAGCCGTTCGCCAAGCGAGATGACGTGGTAGTAGCGCATGGCGCTCGCCAGAGCGAGGAGAAGGCCCATCAGCACCAGCATGCCGAAGTAGTTGTTGATAAAGGCGTGGTCGGCCTCGTTGAAGCCGTGGTCGATCATCCGGCGCACGGCAAGCGGCAGGGCGAGCGTCATGGCGGCCGCAAGCGTCAGGAAGAACAACGCGTAGGCAATCTTCGTCTTGTAGCGCTTGAGGTACGGAAGCAGTTGCGCCAGGGGCTGCAGATTGCGCCGTGAGGCAGTGCTGTCGGGCTGTTGTTGGGCCACTTTTCCCCCTTGCCCGGGCGGGACGAAGTTCCTGCCTTGTGGGCCTTGTTATCCAGGCAACGTTCATGTATAGGCACGGCATCGAATTGGAAAGCCGTAGCCAGAAACGACTGCGGCTTCATTTATTCAATTGGTCCATAGACCGCAATGGTTTGCCAAAAACTTGCGACAATTGGACCCGAAGCGCGTCACAGGAAGATTGTTATGAAGGCAGACATCCATCCCGACTATCACATGATCAAGGTGGTCATGACTGATGGCACCGAATACGAAACCCGGTCCACCTGGGGTACGGAAGGCGCCGTCATGAACCTCGAAATCGACTCCAAGTCGCACCCGGCCTGGACCGGCGGCAACCAGCAGCTCATGGACCGCGGCGGCCGCGTCTCCAAGTTCAAGCAGCGCTTCTCCGGCCTCGGCCTCTAAGATTTCGCGCTCGAACAGCTTCCAAAGCCCGGCCTCGCGCCGGGCTTTTTGCGTTTGAATTACCCGAAGCGATGTGCGACGGAACGGCATGCTTGCGAAGACCAAATACAATCCCGATATCGACGGCCTGCGCGCAGTTGCCGTTTTGCTCGTTCTCCTGTTTCATCTCGGCAATAAGATCTTTCGAGGGGGCTTCATCGGCGTCGATGTCTTCTTCGTCATCAGCGGCTATCTGATCACGCAGCAGTTGCTCGGCGAGATGGAGCGGGGGGAGTTTTCCTTCCGCCGGTTTTTTGCCCGTCGCATTCGTCGCCTGCTTCCGGCACTCGCGGCGGTTGCCTCCATTTCCGCAGTGGCCGGCGTCTTCATCTTCCTGCCGTCGAATATCGAGCCGACACTGTGGTCCGCCTTGCTGAGCCTGTTCGGGCTCTCCAATTTTCTGTTCTGGATGCAGGCGGGTTATTTCGATTCCGATGCGATTTTCAAACCGCTGCTCCACACCTGGTCGCTCGGCGTGGAAATGCAGTTCTATCTGTTTTGGCCATTGCTGATGCTGGCTGCCGTCGGGATTCGAAGCCGGATTGCTCGATACCTGGCCACTGGCATATTTCTCGTCCTGGCGATATCATTGTCGCAGGCATGGCTTGCAATCGATCCCGCCGGTGCGTTCTTCCTGACCCCGGCGCGCATATTCGAGTTTGGCGTCGGGGCGGCCCTGAACTGGATTGGCGGGACCGGGAGGCTCTCAAGGAAGACGTCCCTCGCAGCGCTCGTTGTTGGATTGTCGGGCATTCTGGTCTGTGCGATCGTCTATCGCGAAACGATGCCATTTCCGGGCCTCTATGCCCTGTTCCCATGCCTTTCCGCCGCGGCTGTCATCGCGTCGGCCGGTGGCGCTGCCAGCTCGATGGTCCTCGGCAATCGGGTCATGGCGTTGCTCGGACGTGCCAGTTACTCCATCTATCTCGTCCATTGGCCGTTGATCGTCTTCGATAACTATCTTGATGCCGGCCTTGGAACCAACTGGCTGTTCGTCATATCACTGGTGCTCGGCTTCCTGAGCTACCGCTGGATCGAAACGCCCTTTCGGTCCGGTCCTCACCGGGCGATAAAATTCAGGCTGATGAGCTATGGAGTGTTGTTGCTAACTGTCGGGTTGGCTGTTTGCCTGCGTCTTGACGATAGCGTGTGGAAATTTCGATATTCATCGCGAATTGCATTCTCGATGAACCCGAGATTTGCGGTCGTTGGCGCAAAGCATACGTGGCCTCTGCTGAAGAAGAGGCAGACCCCGTTCGCAGACGACGCACGAATGAAGGTTCTCATCATCGGCGACAGCCAGGCCGGCGACATGGCAAATATGCTGGATCGAAAATATGGCGAGTCCATCGATCTGAGGTCGTTTCCAAGCTCGGCCGCCTGCCAGATCCTCGTGAACAACGCCTTCTACGATCTGGAGCCCGACGAGAGGGAACGCTGCGGCAAGAGCAATGAGCGGATTCTGGCGGACAGCCGCATCAAGGAAGCTGATCTTGTCATTCTGGCCTTCAACTGGTTCGACCGGTCACCGTCCTTCATAAAGGACAATGTACAAGCCTTGCGGCAGTCGGGCGCCAAGCGCATCGTCTTGATCGGGCCGAAGACACAGTCCAGCAGCGGCATGGATCTGGTGGCTTCACTCGGGAAGCTTGACGGTGTCGAGAAGTTGGCCGCCGAGAAACTTGATCCGACCGTCGTCAGAACGAATGCCGATCTCAAGCGCGCTTCCGACGAGGCTGGCGTCGAATATGTCGATATTCTCGGAAAAGTCTGCCCTCGTGCCGATCTCTGCTATGTGCTCAACGAAGACGGTGTCCCCGTTTTCTTCGATAACAAGCATCTGACAGAGGAAGGAGATGCCTTTCTTATCGAGAAAGGCATCCTGGACGATCTCCGCCTTGAGGGGCAGATATCAGGTCAATAGGTATCGACTACCCCCTGCGGGCATTTGCGACGATCGTTGTCCTCAGGAAGCTGTAGCCTGTCGCTAGGCGGGCGGCGATGTCGTCGGCGCGGCCGTCGCCGCCGTGGCCGCCGGAGCCGAACTCGCGGAAAAGGACGGACTGTCCGGCATCTTGCAGCAGGGCGGCGAAACGCCTTGCGTGCGAGGGGTGGACGCGGTCGTCGTTGCTGGAGCTTTCGACGTAGACCGGCGGATAGCGGCGCTCCTCCGCCGGGCGAATGTTGTGGATCGGTGAATAGGCCTTCAGAAAGGCGGCGTCCTCCGGCGTGTCCGGGTCGCCGTATTCGTCGATCCAGGCGCGGCCGGCGGGGAAGGTGTGAAAGCGCAGCATGTCGAGCACCGGCACCTGGCACCAGACCGCGCCGAAATCTTCCGGGTAGCGAGTCAGCATGACGCCCGTCAGAAGGCCGCCGTTCGAGCCGCCCTGGCAGGCGATCGTCACCGGCCGGGCATAGCCGCGCATCACCAGATCGCGGGCGATGGCTGCGAAGTCCTCATAGGCCGTCGGCCGCTTTTCGCGCTTGGCGGCCAGATGCCATGCCGGACCGTATTCGTCGCCGCCGCGGATATAGGCCTGGACATAGGCATTGCCCTGCGAGAGCCACAGGCCCGTGACGCCGGAGTAATAGGGCTGCAAGCCGCTTTCGAAGCCGCCATAGCCGTAAAGCAGGACGGGCAGGGGCATGACCGTTGCGTCCTTGGGCAGGACGAGCCTGTAGGGAATTTTGGTGCCATCCGACGAGGTCGCCATCAGAAGTTCCGAGCGCATGCCGCCAGCGTCGAAGAGGTCCGGCGCCCGTGCCATCTCGATCAATTCCGGCAGTTGCGCAGCACCGGTGAGATCGAGCCGATAGAGGGTCGGCGGCTGCAGGAAACCCTGCGTCCAGACGAGGAGGGTGTCGTCGCCGTGATGCAGCTCGTCGTCGAGCGTCCTGAACCAGATGGTCTCGGCATTCGCCGGCATGTGAAGCTCGCGCGGCTCGCCTTGCGGATCGCTGAGATCGAGCAAATAGACCTTCGGCCGCAGATTGTCGGACACCGTGAAGACGCACCACTCCTTCAGCAGGGTGAACTGCGTGACGGTCTGGCGTTCGCCGGGGGCAAATAGGATGCGCGGCTCGCCAAGCTGCGGCGGGCATCCGTCGAAATAGACCGGCAGCGGTGCGAGCACCAGGCTTCCCTCGGCCACCGCTTCGTTCGATTTGGCGCGCCAGAAATAGTAATTGTGGTTGAAGCTCACATCGCTGAGCCGCGGCACCTCCAGGGCGATGCGCTCGCCGCCGTTCTTCTGCAGCCAATAGCTCGCCGAACCGATGTCGTGCCGGATGGCGAAGACGTCGATGTGGCCGGCGGTTTTCGGCAGGCCGGCAAGCGATGGGCCGATCCGGAAGGCATAGGCGGTCACGTCGTCCTCGCCGGCTTCAAAGACGACGGGGGCATCGGGGGGTGCCATGCCGCGCTTCAATATCCGCCCGACCCGCGGCCAGCCGGAACGGGTCGCCGATTCCCGGTCGATGGAGCCGAAATAGAAGATCTCGTCACGGCTGATCCATGAGGCATGCGCGCGGCAGGCGGGCGTATCGAAGCCGTCCCTGACGATCGTCTTGTCGCGGCAGTCGAATTCGATGTCGCGCATCAGGTCAGAACCGCCGTCGGACAGTGCTATGAGAATAAGGTCAGGGTCGTCGATACACGCCGTGGCGCCGCGCCAGACCCATGTCTTGCCCTCCGCCTCGCAAAAGGCGTCGAGGTCGAAGACCGTTTCCCAGTCGGCATCGGGGAGCGGCGGTACGTCCTTTGGTACGCGCTGCAGGACGCCGAGGGCGTGGGTTTTCAGCTTGCGGAACTGATAGAGCCAGTCACCGCGTCGTCCAGGGATGATCAGCTTGTCGTCTCGTTCGATCAGTGCGCGGATCTGGTCGCGGTCACGTTCGAAGGCCGGGTCGCGCAGTGCCGCATCCGCCGCCGCGTTCATCCTGTCGACGAAGGCACGCGTTTCGGGCGCCGCGTCGTTTTCGAACTCCAGATATGTCACGGGCACTTCCTCTCGTCCGCTTCTCGTCTTGGGGCGGGAGCTTAAGAGATTCGTATGTCGTTTGTCTGGTCGAGATCGGAAAAAGAAAGCCTCCGGCAAGAGGTTCGCCAGAGGTTTTTCTGATGCGATGCTTTTATCGGGGTCGGGTCGGCACCGACGGATCCGTCTTACTGGCCGCCGAAGGCGGTCTTCAGAAGATCGAGCTGGGCCTGGACCGAATTCTCGCCACCGGTCTGCGGTGCGGTTTCGGCCGGGCGATAGATTTCGCGGTCGAGCAGGGAGACGCGCTTCTGCAGGCGGAGCGAGCGCTCGACGAGATCGCGGAAGGATTCCGGCAGATCGTTCCAGCCCGGGGCCGAACGGTCGACGTTGAAGCTGTCGAGGCGCACCTTGCTCTTCTCTGCGATGACCTGCTCGCGGGTCATCTCGCCGTTGTTGACGGCGCGCTGCAGGAGCAGCCAGGAGGCCATCTGCATCAGGCGGGTGGTCAACCGCATGGATTCGGCGGCATAGAGAACGGAGGCGAGGCGCGGCAGAACCTTGGAGGCGGCACGACCCGGACCGTCCAGATAGCTTGCAGTCTCTTCCACCAGGGACATGCCCTCGGAGTAGAGTGTCTGAAACTGACTGGAAGATGCCGCGTGGCCGGCAAAACTGATAGTGTTCAAACCGCGGTCTGACATCGATACTTCCCTGTTCAACGCATCACATTCTTGGGTGTCGGACTGGCCGCCTTCTTGGATGGGCGGCACCCGTTTTATCGGTTTACAGGATGCAATCATTACCCCAAATGCGCAAGCCGATTATTAAGAAAGGGTTAATTCCCACACCTTTGCAGAAACCAATGTGAAGATACTGCCGATTGCCAAAGCCAAGGTGCCGATTTTGCTTAGGATTTTAACTAAACTCCGATCTGACGGCGTTGTTCCGCAGTCCTTGTGCCTTATGGCACCAAAATGGCAAAAAAAAGAGCCGCTCGGAAGCAGCTCTCAAGGTAAAACAGGGAGAAATCAGACGTCACACCCAAAAGGGCAATGTCCGAATCCAGTGAACTGGATGCCAACAGTAATGACTTATAAAGCTTAATATTGCGTTAAACGCCATCGGCCGGGTGTATCAAGCCTTAATATCGTCTTCAAATGACTGCGTTTTCTCGTCCGTGAAGACTTATAATTTCTAGCGTTTGAAGAAGCTTTCGGCCGTCGCGCGGCCCTTCGACTTGGCGTCTCGCTCGGTCGCGAGACGGGTTATCTCGGCTTCGAGCAGCGCTATCCTTGCCGTCAGTTCGTCGGCGGAAAGGCTCGATATATCCGAGCCGATCTCGTGTTCGGTCTTTTTCTTGGGCTTGTCGTCGTCGAACGGGTTCATGGGTATCGGTTCCTATTCCGCAGCCTGCAGCCCATCCTGCCTGTTATCGCCGCCGGCGCGTGGGTCTAGTTCTGCGCCTTGTGGCGTGGTGAGGGCGTTCGGCGTGTTGGATACGGTCGTGAAGTTTTCGCGATCGGCGATGGGAACGGCCGCCCGCATGCGGGTTCTGAGGATGGCGTAGCCGACAGTGGCTATGTGGGCGATCGCCGTGATCAGGAACAGGGAGTAGGGACCAAGCGCCGACATCACCGGACCGCCGACCGTCGGGCCGATGATGGTGCCGATGCCGAAGAGCAGCAGGAGGCCGCCGGAGACCTTGACGAATTCGTCCGGGGCGGCGTGGTCGTTGGCATGCGCCACGGCGATCGGATAGAGCGTATTGGCCGTGCCGCCGTAGATGGCGACGATGACGATCAGGAATATTACATTGGTCGGCTGCAGGACGACGAGAATAATGCCTGCCAGTGCGGCAATGCCGGCAAGGGCGGCGAGCACGTAGCGACGGTCCATCCGGTCCGAGATGCGGCCGGCCGGCAGCTGCAGGAGGGCGCCCGCAAAGATGGCGGCGCTCATCATCAGGCCGATGGAGGCCTGCGGCAGGCCGGCACGCGCGCCGAAGACGGCGCCGAGCGTGCCGAATGCGCCATTGGCGATGCCGATCAGGAGAATGCCGACAAAGGCGACGGGCGAATGCGAAAAGAGGCTCTTGAGGTCGAGCTTGACGTTCTTCAACGGTTGCGGAGAGGCGGCGTTGGAGAGCGTGGTCGGCAACATGGCGACGCAGTAGAGGATGCCGCAGATCATGAACAGGACCGGCGTGTGGACGTCGCCGAAGGAGACCACCATCTGGCCGGCGACGACGCCGGAGAGGTTGATCACGAAATAGAGCGAGAAGATCGTGCCGCGGCTTTCATTCGTCGCGCGCTCGTTGAGCCAGCTCTCGACGATCATCGACGTTCCGGCGGCTGCAAAGCCGGTCATGGCGCGAAGCGCGACCCAAGCGATGTCGTTGACGACGAGGCCGGTCAGCAGCGCGACGATGGCGATCAGCGAGATGCAGCCGGAAAAGGCGCGGACATGGCCAATGCGCCTGACAAGCGCCGGCGCCACGAAGCATCCGGTGACAAAGCCTCCGGCCCAGGCCGTGCCAAGCAGGCCGAGAATGGTGGTGCTGTAGCCTTCGGAGGCTCCACGGACCGGCAGCAGCAGGCCGTGCAGGCCGTTGCCGATGAAGAGGAACAGGGCTCCGAGGAGGAGTGCGAAAACAGGAAAAATATTGCGGCGCATGGTCTTATGTGAGCGGACTTTGAATGAAAATGCAAATGCTCAGTGCCATTGCATGGTTCCATTCATCTGCGATAGATCGGGGCGGAGCCCTCGATCGCGAGGGACGGAATCATTCCTGCGGCAAAGCATACCGGAAAAAGAGGAAAGGTCATGGCAAAACTCATTGCATTGCTGCTTGTGCTCGCCATGGCCGTGCAGATCATCAAGCCGATCGGCCTGCCGGGGCTGACGCGGCGGGGCGATTTCTGGAAGATCGCGGTCGGCGCTTTCGTACTGACCATGCTGACGGCGCTCATCCGGCCCGGCGGCTGATAGGCAGGCACCATCGAGACGACAGCGCCGAAATGAAAGAAGCCGCTGCAGCCAAAGGCGCAGCGGCTCCAACCTCCCTTGAACGGCGCGTTTTTTATGCTGCCTTTTCAAGATCCTTTTTCCAGCTGCCCTTGGCAGCCAGGCTGTTCATGCGTGCGCGGTGCGTAAACGCCCGCTGGCCGGCAGCGACGTTCTCGCACTTGCCGCCCCACGCCTTCAAAGCGTCCTCTTGCAGAGCACGTCCATACGAGAAGGTCAAGGCCCAAGGCATGTCATAGGTTGCATTCATGGCCGAGAGATGGGCCGTCGCCTCTTCGGTCGACTGGCCGCCGGACAGGAAGGCAATGCCCGGCACCGCGGCGGGAACGGTCGCTTTCAAGACGCGCACGGTGCGTTCCGCGACTTCGGCGACAGACGCCTTGCGGGCGTTCTTGCCGTCGATGACCATGTTCGGCTTTAGCACCATGCCCTCGAGATCGACCTTCATCTCGGCCAATTCGTTGAAGACGGTGCGCAGCACGAATTCGGTGACTTCCACGCAGCGGGCGATGTCGTGGTTGCCCGGCTTGCCGTCCATCAGGCACTCCGGCTCGACGATCGGCACGATGCCGGCTTCCTGGCAGAGGGCTGCGTAGCGGGCCAGTGCATGGGCGTTGGCCTTCAGCGAGCCGTAGGTCGGCAGTGTGTCGGAAATGGCGATCACGCCGCGCCACTTGGCGAAACGGGCGCCGGCCTCATGGTAACGCGCGAGCCGGTCGGCGAGGCCGTCGAGGCCCTCGGTGATGGTTTCGCCGGGGGCAAGCGCCATCGGCTTGGCGCCGGTGTCGACCTTGATGCCCGGAATGGAGCCGGCGGCCTTGATCAGCTCGACGAGCGGCGTGCCGTCGGCGGCCTTCTGGAAGAGGGTTTCCTCATAGAGGATGACGCCGGAGATGTAGTCGTTCATCGCCTCGTCGGCGCGAAACAGCATCTCGCGATAGTCGCGGCGGCTGTCGGCGGTCGATTCCAGACCGATCGTGTCAAACCGCTTCTTGATGGTGGAGGTGGATTCGTCGGCTGCCAGCAGGCCTTTGCCTCCGGTCACCATTTTCACAGCAATGTCTTCGAGGCGCTCGCTCATGCAACTACTCCCTGGGCAAATCTCAGCCTCCGTTAGCAGAAGTTTATGGCAATTAAAATGCAGGTGGATTTTATTGAAACGATTGAAATTATTTTAATCGTTTGAAATATTTGAGTAATTCACATCAATTTAACAAAAAGGAGCGGGAAATCCCGCTCCTTCGTGCACGCAATAATCGAAATGCTTACTGCTTGGTCAGGATCTCGACGCCCGGCAGGACCTTGCCTTCCATCCATTCCAGGAAGGCGCCGCCGGCGGTCGATACATAGGTGAAATCGTCTGCAACGCCGGCATGGTTGAGGGCCGAGACTGTGTCGCCGCCACCGGCAACCGAGACCAGCTCGCCGCCGGTCGTGCAGTTTGCCGCATGCTTTGCGGCGGCAACCGTCGCCGCATCGAAGGGCTCGATCTCGAATGCGCCGAGCGGGCCGTTCCAGACCAGCGTATGGGCCTTGGAGATCCAGGCATTGACGGCATCGACCGACTTCGGGCCAACGTCGAGCATCATCGCATCGGCGGGGATCGCGTCGATGGCGACGATCTCGTTGTCGGCGCCGGCCTTGAACTCGCGGGCAACCACACCGTCGACCGGAAGAACGATCTCGCAGCCGGACTTTTCCGCCTCGGCCATGATGGCCCGGGCGGTGTCGGCGAGGTCATGCTCGCAAAGCGACTTGCCGACATTGATGCCCTTGGCAGCAACGAAGGTATTGGCCATGCCGCCGCCGATCACCAGCGCATCGACCTTCTTCACGAGGTTCTGCAGGAGGTCGATCTTGGTCGAGACCTTGGCGCCGCCGACGATGGCGACCACCGGACGGGTCGGATTGCCGAGACCCTTCTCCAGTGCTTCCAGTTCGGCCTGCATCGTGCGGCCGGCATAGGAGGGCAGATGGTGGGCAAGGCCTTCGGTCGACGCGTGGGCGCGGTGGGCGGCGGAGAAGGCGTCGTTGACGAAGATGTCGCCGTTTGCAGCCAGCGCGGCGGTGAAGTCCTTGTCGTTCTTTTCTTCGCCGGCATGGAAACGGGTGTTTTCCATCAGCAGGATATCGCCGTTGTTCATCTTCTCGACGGCTTCCGCCGCTGCTTCGCCGATGCAATCGGAAGCGAAGGCGACGTGGCGATCCAGAACCTCTTCGATGGCCGGGATGATTAGCGACAGGGACATGTCGTCAACCGGCTTGCCCTTCGGGCGGCCGAAATGAGCGAGCAGGATGACCTTGGCGCATTTGTCGGAAAGTTCCAGAATGGTCGGGCGGACGCGTTCGATGCGGGTCGTGTCGGACACCTTGCCGTCGGTGACGGGCACGTTGAGATCGACGCGCAGAAGAATGCGCTTGCCGGTGACATCCGGAAGATCGTCGAGGGTTTTGAAGGTCGGCATGGGTGCTCCACTTTTGTCCGTCTGGTAGGCTTTGAAGAGCGGCCGCAGCCGCTCCCAACTGTCGGCCCGGACCATACTACGCCGGGCCGCAGACGCAAGCGGCGGCTCCCGATTTATGCGCGTCGGAACTTCTCCATCAATGCCTGCAGACGCTCCCAGCCGACCTGCACGCCGGCCAGCGGCGGCAGCTTGTTGGACGGGTCGACGGGCTCGAGCGAGACCCCGACGCTGGCGATGCGGCCATTGTCGTCGATCTCGCGGACGATCAGGATGATCTGGCCAAGCCGAATGCGGTCGGCATAGTCCGCCTGGCCCCCCACACGCTTGTTGATGAGCTCGGCAATCGTCATCTCGCTTTCAGCTTCGGTGAGCAGGCCGGGACCGTAGGCCGCGTCCAGCTCGCGAGCCGGTCGTGACGGTGAGACGGCAAATGAACCGAAGAATTCGTTGTCATCGCTGGCGACGGCAACGGCACCGGCGAAGAGACGGTCGAGCAGGCGGGAAAAACCGGGATCGACGAAAAGGTAGAGGAGATCGTTTTCCTGCAGGCGTCCGGCATACTGGTAGCGCATAGAGCGGCCGTTGCGCAGGACGAGCGACGGACGCGCCCAGCGTGGAATGCGCTCGCCTTTGAGCACCGGGCTCTCGCGGGCGACGCGATAGGCGATCAGCTCGTGATTGACGGCGCCCGGGAGATCGACCTCCAGCTTTTCGACCGCACCGGTGCGCGGCGGCACGATGAGGCCCAGCCGCTTGGCGGTCGGCTTGATGGTCCAGCCCTGCACGATCAACGAAACGAGCACGATGACGAAGGCGGCGTTGAAATAGACTTCGCCGTTTTCCAGCCCACCGGTCACCGGCAGGATGGCGAGCAGGATGGAGACGGCGCCGCGCAGGCCCACCCAGGCGACGAATCCCGTCTCGCGACGGGTGTAGCGGAACGGCCGGATGCAGAGCCAGACGGCGACCGGTCGGGCGACGAAGATCAGGAACAGGCCGAGCGCCAGCGCCGGCAGAAGGATTTCGGTGAACTGTGACGGGGTAGCGAGCAGGCCCAGCACGAGGAACATGATGATCTGCGCCAGCCAGGTCATCCCGGCCTGGAAACGGCGTATGGAGAGCGCCGACTGGATCTTGGCGTTACCGGCGTAAAGGCCGGCGACATAAACGGCGAGGAAGCCGCTGCCGTCGAGTGCGCCGGTGATCGAAAAGACCAGGAGCGCCATGGCCAGAACCAGGATCGGCAGCAGCCCCTGGTCGTGCTGGAAGCGTTTGATCAGGGCGACGATCGCCACGCCTCCGACGAAGCCGAAGGCGAGCCCGAATCCCATCTGCCGCAGGAAACCGGTTAGCAGGGTCAGGTCCAGATCCTGATAAGACTGCCCGGCGGCGAGGATGTTGACGAGCGTCAGGGTGAGAAAAATGGCGAAGGGGTCGTTGGTGCCGGATTCCACTTCCAGCGTCGAGCGGACATTGTCGCGAATGTGAATGCCGCCGATGCGCAGCAGGAAGAAGACGGCGGCGGCGTCCGTCGAACCGACGATCGCTCCGAGAAGCAGGCCTTCGGGAAAGGAAAAGCCGAGCAGCACCATCGCCGCCAGTCCGAATATCGCCGATGTGATGAGCACGCCGACGATCGACAGGACAAGGGCCGGCGCGGCCGCCTGCCGGAAAGAATGCAGCGACGTCCCAAACCCGGAATCGAAGAGTATGACCGCCAGCGCGATGGACCCGATGAAATAGGCCAGGTTGTAATTGCTGAACTCGATACCGAAACCGTCAACGCCGGTGACGATTCCGATCAGAAGAAAAAGCAGAAGAAGGGGAGCACCAAATCGGAAGGCAATAAGGCTTGAAAAAATGGCAAACAGCACGAGCACCATGCTGATGAAAACGGCTATGTAAAATGACTCCAAATATGCCCCCTGTCGATCTCGCAACCCTGCTTCTGCAACATAGGCGCGCAATGCGGAGATTTTGAGGTAGCCGGCTGAAAATTCTGAATTTTTTCGCTGGCCACAGATGGTTTCAGATGACCGGCGTCAGCATCTCGAAGCGGTCGCGGATGGTTGCGCAGGTGTCACCCCCGAGACGGGCGATCGCGTCGATCCCGGCGGGGTCGACATGCAGCCGTTCGTCGACGATGCCGTCCTGATAATGCGCGTAGACGATTTCGCCGAGAATGATCTGCCGCGACTTGCCGAGTTCCAGCGTCATGTGGCGGCGGCACTCGAGCGCTGCCGGTGCCTCGCGGATATAGGGAGACGCGACCTTGACCCCCGGCACGGCGGTCAGACCCGCCTCCTTCAGTTCATCGACGCCGCGCGGATATTTCGCCGCGCAGACATGCATGGCCTCGGCGATCGCGTGCGAGACGATGTTGACGGTGAACACCTCGGTCATGCGGATGTTGTGGCTGGTGTCCTTGAAGGACATGTCCGGCTTCAGCTCGACGCCGAGGGCGATGATCGGCGGATCGGCGGACAGGCAGTTGAAGAAGGAGAAGGGGGCGGCGTTGACGCGTCCGTCCTCGTCGACGCTGGTGACCAGCGCGATCGGCCGGGGAATGATCGTGCCGATCATCAGCTTGTAGCGTTCGCGGGCCGACAGAGCGGCGAAGTCGAAGCCGGTGAGCGAAGGGGAGGCGGTGTCGGTCGTCTGGGGCATGGCGGGCCTTTTATGGTCGGTGTCTCGTGTCACAATGACCGATCCTGGGACCTCCACCAAGATGCATTTTTTGCAGTGCAACAAAAAAGCGCGCCACTGGGGCGCGCTTTCTCAATGTCTCTGCGGCAACGGCAATCAGATGAGCTTGGCCATCGCGACGGCGGTATCCGACATGCGGTTGGAGAAGCCCCACTCGTTGTCGTACCAGGACAGGACCGACACCATCGAGCCGTCCATGACCTTCGTCTGGTCGAGAGCAACCGTCGACGAATGCGGGTCGTGGTTGAAGTCGATCGAGACGTTCGGATGACGCGTGTAGGCCAGGATGCCCTTCAGGCGCCCGTCGGCGGCTGCGATCAGCGCATTGTTGATCTGCTCGGCGGTCACTTCCTTCGACGGAATGAACTTGAAGTCGACGAGCGAGACGTTCGGTGTCGGGACGCGGACGGAGATGCCGTCGAGCTTGCCCTTCAGCGACGGTATGACGAGGCCGATCGCCTTGGCAGCGCCGGTCGAGGTCGGGATCTGGCTCATCGCGGCCGCACGGGCGCGGTAGAGATCCTTGTGCATCGTGTCGAGCGTCGGCTGGTCGCCGGTGTAGGAGTGGATCGTCGTCATCATGCCGCGGACGATGCCGAATTCCGAATGCAGAACGTCGACGAGCGGCGCCAGGCAGTTGGTCGTGCACGAGGCGTTGGAGACGACGAGGTCATCCTTGGTCAGGGCCGAGTGGTTGACGCCGTAGACGATCGTCTTGTCGGCGCCGTCGGACGGAGCCGAAACGAGAACGCGCTTGGCGCCGGCTGCGAGGTGCGCAGAGGCCTTTTCCTTCGAGGTGAAGATGCCGGTGCATTCCATCACGATGTCGATGCCGAGGTCGCCCCAGGGCAGCTTGGACGGATCGCGCTCTGCAAAGACCTTGAAGCTTTCGGAGCCGACGGAGATCACGTCGCCATCGACGGTGACTTCATGCGGGAAGCGGCCGTGAACCGAGTCATAGCGCATCAGGTGGGCGTTCGTTTCAACCGGGCCCAGATCGTTGACGGCCACGACGTCGATGTCCTTGCGGCCGGACTCATAGATCGCCCGGAGGACGTTGCGGCCGATGCGGCCGAAACCATTGATGGCAACTTTTACAGTCATTGCTCGAACTCCCATTCCTTGGAAATGTCAGGTTGGTCCCGTTGGTCTTGCGACGCGGATTTCAGTGCTCGTTATAGAGTATTTCGGGTGGGATTCCACCGCGCTTGTGTCGCGGGGAGAAACCCTCCGACGCGAGGCCGGAGGGTATGACGTCCTGGTATCAGGCGAGCTTTTCCTCGACAGCCGATACGATCGCTTCCGGCGTGATGCCGAAGTGCTTGTAGAGTTCCTTGTAGGGGCCGGAGGCGCCGAAGGAATGCATGCCGACGAAGATGCCGTCGGAACCGATGAAGTGGTCCCAGCCCTGGCGGATGCCGGCTTCGACGGCGACCTTGACCGGCGAGTTGCCGATGATCGACTTCTGGTAGTCTTCCGACTGCTCGAGGAAGAGCTCGACACAGGGGACGGAGACGACTCGGGTGGAAATGCCCTTGGCTTCCAGTGCTTCGCGGCCCTTCAGAGCGATCTCGACTTCGGAGCCGGTGGCGAAGATCGTCACCTGGGCGCCTTCTGCCGGAACCAGATCGTAGGCACCGTTGGCGCAGAGGTTCTTTTCGCAGAACTTGGTGCGCACTGCCGGAAGGTTCTGGCGGGTCAGCGCGAGGCCCGACGGGCGGTCGTGGTGCTGCAGCGCCAGCTGCCAGCATTCGGCAGTTTCCATGGCATCGGCCGGGCGAAACATCAGAAGGTTCGGGATGGCGCGCAGGGCGGCCATGTGCTCGACCGGCTGGTGGGTCGGACCGTCTTCGCCAAGGCCGATGGAATCATGCGTCAGCACGTGGATTGCGCGGATGCCCATGAGGGCAGCCAGGCGGATCGACGGACGGCAATAGTCGGAGAAGATCAGGAAGCCGCCGGAATAGGGGATCAGGCCGCCATGCAGCGCCATGCCGTTCATCGCGGCCGCCATGCCATGCTCGCGGATGCCGTAATGCAGGTATCGGCCGGAGAAGTCGTCCGGCTTGATCGAAGCCGTCTGGCTGGTCTTGGTGTTGTTCGAACCGGTCAGGTCGGCAGAGCCGCCGATCGTTTCGGCAACGACACCGTTGATGACTTCGAGCGCATCTTCCGAAGACTTGCGGGTGGCAAGCGTCGGCTTGGTTTCGGCCAGCTTCTTCTTGTAGTCGATGATGGCGCTGTCAAAGCCGCCCGGCAGGTCGCCGCCGAAGCGGCGGGTGAATTCCGCCTTCTTTTCGGCGGCTTCGCCTTCCAGACGGGCTTCCCATTCCATGCGCACCTTGGTCGAGCGCAGGCCGGCAAGACGCCATGCGTCCAGCACGTCGGCGGGAACGACGAAGGCTTCTTCTTCCCAGTTCAGGGCCTTGCGGGTTGCGGCGATTTCGTCGGCGCCGAGCGGCGAGCCGTGAACCTTGTGGGTGCCGGCCTTGTTCGGCGCGCCGAAGCCGATGATGGTCTTGCAGGCGATCATGGTCGGCTTGTCGGACTGCTGTGCCTTGACGATTGCCTCGGCAATGGCTTCCGGATCGTGACCGTCGACGGCCAGCGTGTTCCAGCCGGAGGCGCGGAAGCGGGCGTGCTGATCGGTCGAGTCGGCCAGGCTGACCGCGCCGTCGATCGAGATGCCGTTGTCGTCCCAGAAGACGATGAGCTTGTTGAGCTTCAGGTGGCCGGCAAGCGAGATGGCTTCCTGGCTGATGCCTTCCATGAGGCAGCCGTCGCCGGCGATCACATAGGTGAAGTGCTCCATCAGGTCGGAGCCGAATTCGTCGCGCAGCTTACGCTCGGCAATCGCCATGCCGACCGAGTTGCCGATGCCCTGGCCGAGCGGACCGGTGGTCGTCTCGATGCCCGAGGCATGGCCATATTCGGGGTGGCCGGCGGTCTTGGCGCCGAGCTGGCGGAAATTCTTGATGTCCTCGATGGTCATGTCCTCATACCCGGTCAGATAGAGGAGCGAGTAGAGCAGCATCGAGCCATGGCCGGCGGACAGCACGAAGCGGTCGCGGTTCGGCCAGAGCGGGGTCTTCGGATCAAAGGTCAGGAACTGCGTGAACAGAACCGTTGCGACATCGGCCATGCCCATCGGCAGTCCGGGGTGACCGGAGTTGGCCTTTTCGACGGCATCCATGCTGAGGAAACGGATCGCATTGGCCATCCGGTTGTGTTTTTCGCGAGAGATCATAGCTTGTCCGCTTGTTCCGGGTGTCAAGAAAGTGCTGGCCCTTGCACAGGGCCTTACAAACGCGGCTGACACATAGCAGGTGGCGCGGATGAGTCAATAAAACAGGCCCTCGCGCGCTTTTTCGGCGGAATAATTTTCGGGCTCCGGAAAGAAGACCGGCTGAAATTTGCCGATGTCGCCTGTTCGTCCACAAGTTCCGCACCGGGCTTGCCTGTCAGCTTTGTTGACGGATAAACAGTCGGAAGAATACTGTCACACACTCAGAATGGCTGTTTTCCGGCCGATTCGGTGGCGGCAAGGGAATACGAGGGCATGTCGGTAGACACAACGGTAAATGCGGCGCTGGCTGGTCTCAAGCAGGCGCTTAACGGGCTGGAGAGCGCACTCGACGCCCGGTTCGAGAAGGAGCGCGACCAGCGTGACGTCGACGGAGAGGTTCGTCGCGTGCACGAAGACCGGTCGCGGCTCGCCCAGGAACTCGACGAATCCCAGTTCCGTGCCAACCGTCTGGAAGAGGTCAATCGGGAGGTTTCCCGGCGTCTGGTGACCGCCATGGAAACGATCCGCGCGGTGCTGGACCGCTAAGCAGGAAGCAAGGGACGACACATGGCGCAGGTTACGGTGAACATCGACGGCAAGGCCTACCGCATGGCCTGCGAGGAAGGCCAGGAAGAGCACCTGACGGGTCTTGCCGCGAAGTTCGACCGCTATGTCGGGCATCTCCGTGACCAGTTCGGCGAGATCGGCGATTTGAGGCTCACCGTCATGGCCGGCATCATGGTCATGGACGAACTGTCCGAGGTCAGCCGTCGGCTCGAGAAGCTCGAGGCGGAAAGCCTGAGCCTGAAAAACGTTCGCGAGACGGCGCTTGCGGAAACCGCCCGCAACGAGGCGGTACTGGCCGAAGCCATCGTCGAGATCACCAGCCAGATCAATGGCCTGACATCCAAGCTCACCAGCCGCCCACAGGGCAAGGTGAACTGAACAGGAACTTCCTTCAACGAATCTGATCGCGGTTTGGAAGCCGCTCCCAACGCATGTCTGCGGCCGCCGTCGTCGGACGCCGTCGGTGTGAGTTGGCGCAAACATGCGGCGATTGGGTGGGAACAAATTCCTTGCGTCCGCCGTTGTGTCGCTAACCAAGATTAATCAATTGAGATGCAAGGATGTAATTTATGGGGCTTGCGGTCCAGAATGCTCAGAGTGACCTGCTCGACGTGATCGTCACCGAGGACGAGCCCATCGTGGCGTGGGAGCTGGAAAACACCCTGTCCTTGCTCGGCTGTCGCGTCGCCGGGCCGTTCCCGTCGGTTCATTCCGCCATTGCCGCGCTCAGCAACTGCGCTCCGAAGATCGCCGTTCTCGACGTCAACCTGCAGGATGGTGAAGTCTTTCCGCTGGCTGATCGCCTCTATGAAAACGAAGTACCGCTGATCTTTCATACGGCCAATACGGGAGCCGATTTATTGGCCTCCCGTTATGCGGGCTCCCAGGTCGTGCTGAAACCATCGCGCCCCGACCAGCTGCGTGAAGCAATTGCTCTCGCCAAATCCCGCTTTTCAGTTTAACCATCGATAACTTTTGCATAATTTCAGGCTGGAGACCCTTCTGGATGCCCCTCATTAAAGCTTTGAGAGCCGAGACTGCAGGTCTCCACGGGCGTCTGGATTGCATGATGTCCCGGGCCGATCTGAGTACGCGCGAAGGATATGGCCGTTTCCTCATGATGCATGCGCGTCTGTTGCCGGCGCTGGAGTCCTGGCTTGACCGTCAGGACATGTTCCAGACGCTGCCGCTTCACGAGGAGCGTGCTCGATTGCCGGCGCTGAAATCCGATTTGCAGGACATGGGGCTGAATGCGCCGAACGAAGAGGCGCTGCCTTATCTGGATTACGACCTGTCGGTCGTTGGTGTCTGTTACGTGCTCGAAGGATCGCGTCTGGGCGCGGCCCATATCCGGGCGCAGCAGGACAAGGCAGGTGGACCTCCCCTGCCACAATCGTTCCTTCGCCACGGCGAAGGACGGGGGCTCTGGAAGTCGTTTACGACGTGGCTTTCCGCACGGGATCAATCCGACACAGCGATAGGCCAGGCGGTTTCTGCCGCCAGCCTCGTGTTCGGATCCTACCTGTCTGCCGCGCGTGCCGAAGCTGGCCTTGAGGAGAGTGTCCATGTCTGAGCACATCGATCTGGCGAATTGTGACGCCGAACCCATCCACCTTCTTGGCAAGGTGCAGTCCTTCGGCTTTCTGGTCGCCCTGCTTCCCGACTGGACGATTTCGCATGTCTCGGAGAATGTGCGGGACTTCCTGCCCATGGATGCGCCGTCGCTCATGGAAAAGCCGGCCACGCAGTTGCTGACGCCGGAAACCATTCACGCCATCCGCAACCGCCTGCAGTTCCTGCGTCCGAAGAAGGGCGTGGAAGTGGTCTACGACGTGGCGCTCGAGGGAGTCGACGAGCGTTTCGACGTGTCGTTGCATATCGGCGAGGGCCGCGTGATCCTCGAATTCGAAAGGGCGGGAGCCCTGGAGGGCGTTGCCCTCGACGTTGCCAATGTCAGGAACGCGATCGATCAGCTCGCCGAGGTGCCGAGCATGCACGCCGCCTGCTCGCAGGCCGTTCGCTTCGTCAAGATGATGACCGGCTTCGACCGTGTCATGCTGTACAAGTTCCTCGATGACGGCAGCGGCGAAGTCCTGGCCGAAGCACGTCGGTATGACATGGGGACGTTCCTGAATCTGCGTTACCCCGCAACCGATATTCCGAAGCAGGCAAGAGCCCTCTATGTCGAGAACCCGATCCGGTTGATCGCAGATGTCAACGACGCGGGCTCGCCCGTGCTGGCGGCGCCCATTGCCGCGGGTGCCGGGCCGATCGATCTGTCGGGTAGCCGGCTGAGATCCGTTTCGCCGATCCATATCGAATACCTGAAGAACATGGGGGTCGGTGCCTCCATGTCCATCTCGGTGATCGTCAACGGCGAACTCTGGGGATTGATCGCCTGTCACCATGAGCGGCAGCATACGCCGTCCATGCGCCAGCGAAGCGCCGTCCTGCTGTTTGGCCAGATGCTGTCGCTGATCATCCAGACCCGGCTGACGGCGGAAGAGCGGGTCAACGATTCACGGGTGACAGAGCTGACGGCGCAGATTTCAAGGACCATGTCCACGGGTGTTTCCGCCCCGGAGCTCCTCAAGCTTTCGGCGGAGTCATTCGCCCAGCTCCTGAAGGCCGATGGTTACGCGGTGATCCAGGAAGGGGTCGTGCTGACGGGCGGCGCGGCGCCGGAGCGGGAAGACGTATTCCGGCTGCAGTCCTTCCTTAACACTCGGAAAGACAACGAGGTTCTCGCAACCCACGAGCTCTCTTCCCTGATGCCGGAGGCGCGCGCGATTGCGGATGTGGCCGCCGGCATCCTGTCGGTGCCGATCTCCAGATCGCCGCACGATTATATCCTGTTCTTCCGCGGTGAACTGGTGCAGCAGGTCGTCTGGGCCGGCGATCCGAACAAGGCGGCGGAAGTTGGCGCGGACGGCTCACGGATTTCCCCGCGCAAGAGTTTTGCCGCCTGGCAGACATCCGTTCACGGTCAAAGTGCGCCGTGGACGGCTGCCGAGATTCGCGCGGCTTCCCAGCTGCGCGTCATGCTCCTGGAAGTGGTCCTCCGGCTCACCGACGAGGCGGGGCGCGAGCGCAAGCTGGCGAACGAGAAGCAGGAATTGCTGATTGCCGAGCTCAACCATCGGGTCCGCAATATTCTCGGCCTGGTGCGCGGCCTGATTTCGCAGTCCAGCGCCGGCGAGGATACGACGGCGGACTTCGTCAAGAAGCTCGACAGTCGCGTGCAGGCGCTGGCCCGCGCCCATGACCAGATCACGCGGCAGAACTGGTCTCCCGCACCGTTTTCGCAGTTGGTGCGGATCGAAGCGGAAAGCTATCTTCTCGACAAGCGCGGACGCATTTCGATCGAAGGTCCCGAACTCCTTCTGTCGCCCCAGGCCTTTTCGTCGGTGGCGCTGGTCATCCACGAGATGATCACCAATTCCGCCAAGCACGGCGCGCTTTCGGACCAGCGCGGGCGCGTGACGATTGCACTGTCCATGACCGAGCAGGGCGACCTGCAGATTTTCTGGCGGGAAATCGGCGGACCGCCCGTCAAGGCTCCGGAGCGTCGCGGCTTCGGCTCGGCGATCATCGAGCGCACCATCCCGTTCGAACTCGGCGGAAAGGCGGAGATTTCCTACAATCTCGAAGGGGTCACGGCCTCCTTTTCACTGCCGGCGCAACACATCGTTGCCGGCGAGGCGCCGATTGCCCAGGACGCTGGCGTGAACGACAAGACACCTGCCGCCGACGTCGTTGCGGTGCCCCAGTCGGTCCTCATCGTCGAGGACAATCTTATCATCGCGATGGAGGCCGAGGACATATTCCGCACGCTTGGCAGCCGCGACACCGTGGTCGTTTCCAGCGTCGGGCTGGCGATCGAGGAAATCAGCCAGCGTTCCACCCCGATCGATTTTGCCCTTCTGGACGTCAATCTGGGTACCGAGACGAGCTTTGAAATCGCGCGGTTGCTGATGAAACAGGGGATACCCTTCGCCTTTGCGTCCGGATACGGCGACACGGGAGCCTTTCCGGAGGAATTCGCCGGCATCCCGATGATCAGCAAGCCCTATGACAGGGACGTGGTGCTGGCCCTGTTGCGCTGAGGCTGTGTAATCTCAGCGCGCCCCTACTGGGTCAGACGCAGGGAGCCGAGTGTCTTGCCTACGAGTTCGGTGAGGCCGGCCTTGATTTCATCCGGCGAAGCGGCCGAGATGAAATAGTCGGGGCTGCTGGCGCATGCGGTCAGTGCCGTTGTCAGATAGTCATGGCGGGTGACCTTGGACGACGGCATCGTGCCACCCCACATCGACTTGTAGTTGGAACTCGACATCGTGTTGCCGATGGTGTTGTTGTACTCGGATCGGTTGGTCCAGGGCAGATAGGTCGTGTAGAGCACCGAGAAGGTGGCGCCCTGCTTCTTCATCGTATCGCACCAGGCGTTGTTCAGCGGCGTGATGTAGGGCTGGCCGGAGAATACCCAGTCGGCAGACGATTGCGCACCATCGGTGATCATCACGACGATTTTCAGAGGGCTTGACGCAGACGTTCCGTCGCCGGCCTTGGAGATGTAGTTGTTCAGGGTCGTCAACGCCCTGAAGTCGGTGGTGATGTAGGAGCTGGCCGAGGTCAGCTCGGTATTGCTGACCATCTGGGTGCGAATATCCTTGGTGCTGTATGTCGGTGCGATGACCTGACGGATTCCGCCGGCGACCTTGTAATTGCTTTTCAGCACCTGCGCCGCGGTGGAATTGGTCCCGAGCGTATATACTGCCACCTTGATGCGGTTGTGGGAGGGATCGGACGCGTCGATCGTGTCCATGAGCGTGGCAACAGCGTCGGCCTGGACATCGGCGCGAAGCACGACCTTCTTCGCCCGCGCATAATCGTAATAGGAACTGTAATAGACGCCCTGGTACTTCTCGCCATAGGCGGTGTCGTGGCAGGCAAAGACACAGTTGAGGCTGAGCTTCTGCATGATGCTCTGGTCGTAGGTCGTCGCGGCCAGAAGCATTGACGCCGACTTGTCGAGCACGAGGTGAAGTTCGTAATAGGTGTCCTTGCCGCCGGCCGCCGCCGATGCGACCTTGACCGGAACCTCGTCGATGCCGGCAAGGCGCATCAACGTCGTCGGCACCGTTGTGCTGGCGGTTGCGCTGATCGACTTGCTGGTCGCGTCGACGGTGATGTCCAGCTCATCCAGCGTGTAGCTGCCGCGCTGAAGCGCCATCGCCTTCATGGTCTTCTCGGCCTTTGTCTTCAGGTTGGCCTCGGTGTCCTTGCCGATGTCCTTCGTTGCCGAAAGGATTGCCGCATCGAGATCGGCTTGCATCTCGGTGCGCGCGTTCAATGCGCGCGAGAAATCGATGCCGGTGCCGACGGCGATCGCGACCGGCACGAAGGACAGGACGAAGAGAATCGAGAAGTTGCCGTCACGGCTTCGGATCAGCTTCGAGAGCATGCCGAAGCGCTTGGAAAGCCGCTGCGGAATTGATGAGAGAAAGGCAGACGGCGCACTGTTTTTCACGGATATTCTTCCCCGCATTGAATGGAGAAGTCTATTGCCGCTTCTTGCTAATGAACGGTAAAGACCCGCTGCGGTGGATCGCGATATCGTTAAGATTTCGTTGCACATCCGCTGCCAATATTGGGGTGCCGCCGAAGACCCGGTCCTGGAGCCTTCCGGGACGGTCTGGCAAGGGGTTCAGGAGAGCAATATCGTCATTGCCGCCACTGGCGAAACCCAGCGAACTCCACTATATCTGCTTTGCGGTCTGCGCTTCGCGACAGGAACAAATGAATCCTCGGGGCCATACCCGATCCTAAGGGAGCTGTCCCTGACCACGCCCGTGGGCTTGGTTACACGGCGCCCACCTACTTCAGTAGGCGCCCAGGATCGACGTTTCCATCGGTTGCCGTGGATCGCACCTCTCTCTCATCCATTGATCGGTTTCAAAGCGGCACGGCGTCCGCCAGGCTCTTCAGCAGCGTGGCGCTGTCGCGCAGGGCGTCACGTTCGGTGGCGTCGAGATCCGGCATGACGTCGCCGATGATCCCGTCGGCGCCGACGATGCGCGGGATCGACAGTGCAACGTCCCTGACGCCGAGAATGTCCGGCGTCGAGACCGAAACCGACAGCAGGTCACGCTCGTCCCTCGAAATAGCCCTGACGATCCGCGCCAGTCCGGCGCCGATGCCGTAATAGGTCGCGCCCTTGCCGTTGATGATCGTATAGGCGGCGTTGCGCACGCCGCCGTCGATCATCGCCCGTGCATCCGCGTCGAGTGGCTGTCCGAGCTGCCGGGCCAGCGTCTCGACCGGGACCGACCCGACCCGCGCGCTCGACCAGGCCAGAACCTCGCTGTCGCCGTGCTCACCCAGCACATAGGCATGCACGGATTGGGGCGAAACGCTGAGATGCCTTGCAAGCAGGCTGCGAAAGCGCGCGGTGTCGAGAATGGTTCCCGAGCCGATGACCCGGCCACGCGGAAGACCGGAAAGGCGTGTCGAGATCTCGGTCATGATGTCGACCGGGTTTGACGCGATCAGAAGGATGGCATTCGCCGCGACGCGGGAGATTTCCGCGATCACGCTGCGGAAGACCTCGGCGTTGCGTCCGAGGAGCGCGATCCTGGTCTCGCCCGGTCTCTGGCTGACGCCGGCCGCTATGATGATGATATTCGCGCCCTTCAGATCCGCATAGTCGCCGTTCGTCACGCGGCGGGCGGAGACGAAGGGGACGGCGTGTGAAATGTCTTCGGCCTGGGCACGGGCCAGGTCCGCATTGAGGTCGACCAGCACCACCTCGTTGGCGAGGCCCAAAAGGGCGAGCGCATAGGCGGCCGAACTGCCTACCATGCCGGCGCCGACAATCCCGACTTTCATTGCGTGTGCCTCCGGCTGTGTTCGCAACCAGCCTCACAAAGAACACGATGGAAGGCAAGTTTTTCCTGCAGTGCAATATAGGGACGGGGTAAGGAACGATTAACCACAAGTTGTTACAGATTTTCGCATACTGCACGCGAGGGTATTATGCGTTTTCACAAGGTCGTTCTTCTTGCTTCCACCGTCGTTTTGCCTCTGCCGGGCGGGCTTCTTGCGGCCGATCTGCAGTCCGGCGCATCGGCTTCTTCCGGCATCAGCGGCTATGTCGAGAAAAGTGGAGTGATCGGCCGCTCGAAGAAATTCGACGTCGACGAGAAGGCCTGGTCGCTGCGCGGCGCGCTCAACTATGATGCCGGCAACGGGATCAATCTGCAGGTCGACGGCGGCGTTCAGCGCAGCCACATCGAAGACCATTATTACACGCCCTACAGCGCAGCAGCCCACCTCTATTACCGGCCGGCCAATGCCTATGCCATCGGCGGGTTCGTCAAATACGACCGTGTCGCGACCGGCATGTTCGGCAATCTCGGCATCGTCGGCGTCGGTGATTACACGAAGGAAGTGTCCGGCGGTCTGGAAGTCGCGGCCTATTTGGACAACACGACCTTCTACGGCCTTGCCGGCTATGGCAAGCAGGACTACGCCATCGGCGACGCGGACCATTATTTCGGCGGCATCGGCGCGCGCTATTTCCTGACCGAAAATCTGCGTCTCGACCTTGAAGGCATGTATCACCATATCGACGGCATCCAGTCGGACATGGACATCGGGACGATCAAGACGGCGGTCAACTATCGCATGGACAGCATGCCCCTGACGGTCTTTGCCGGCTATCGTTTCGACAATTATCACCCGACCTCCTCGCTCACGGACCTGAGCGACGATCACAGCCACACCTTCTTCGCCGGCCTGCGCTACAGCTTCGGCTCCCAGAGCCTGAAGGACGAGGACCGCAACGGCCCGGCCTGGTCGAGCACCAGCATCCTGCCCTGATCTTGAGACAGGCGGCGGGTGGGGTCTTGCGTTCCGCCGTCATTCCACTCCATGAAGAACGGCAGCATGGCCGCCTGACCTGCTGCCGTTTTCTGTCCATGGGAAGCCTGAATGCCAAACGGACCCGCCGATCTTCCGCCCAGCGAACTGAAATCCGTCCTGCGCAAGCAGCGGCTTGCCGCACGCGCGGCGCTGACGCTGGATGAACGGCGGGCCAAGGCGGACGCCATGACCCGTCATGGCGTCATGGCCATAGCGGTCGAGACCGGCAGCCTTGTTTCCGGCTTCTTTCCGATCCGCTCGGAAGCCGACATCCGTCCGCTGATGGCGGATCTTGCGGATCGCGGAGCAAGGCTCTGCCTGCCGGTGGTCCTGGACAAGGAGACGATCGAGTTCCGCACATACGCGCCCGGCGTGCCGCTGGTCGAAACCGGCTTCGGCACGATGGGGCCGGGTGAGAACGCGGCCGTTGTCGATCCTGATATCATGCTGGTGCCGCTTGCAGCCTTCGATCGTGAAGGTCACCGGATCGGCTATGGTGGCGGCTATTATGACCGCGCAATCGAGAAACTGCAGCAAAAAGGCCGGAAACCGAAGCTTTTCGGCATTGCCTTCGACGTGCAGGAAGTGGCAAAGGTGCCTTTTGAGCCGCATGACGTCCGCCTTGATGGCGTTCTGACGGAAAGCGGCTTCCGTAGTTTCGGGTGATTGGAATAGGAATGCGTCTTCTTTTTCTCGGTGACATGGTCGGCAAGACCGGCCGCAAGGCGGTGTGGGACAGGCTTCCCGGCCTGATCAGCGATCTGAAGCTCGATTTCGTGATCGTCAACGGCGAGAATGCCGCCGGCGGCTTCGGCATCACCGAGGACATCTTTCTCGAGACGATCAATGCCGGCGCCGATGTGGTGACCACCGGTAACCATGTCTGGGACCAGCGCGAGGCCGTGACCTTCGCCGGTCAGCACGACCAGTTCCTGCGTCCGGCCAACTATCCGTCCGGCACGCCGGGCCGCGGCTCCGGGCTGTTCTATGCCCGAAACGGTGCGCGCGTGCTCGTCGCCAACATCATGGGCCGGGTATTCATGCATCCCGAACTCGATGATCCCTTCCATTCGGCCGAGACGATCCTCGCCGCCTGTCCGCTCGGCGAGCAGGCCGATGCCGTCGTCTTCGACTTCCATGCGGAAGCGACCAGCGAGAAGCAGTGCTTCGGGCATTTCGTCGACGGCCGCGCGTCCTTCGTCGTCGGCACGCACACGCATGTCCCGACCGCCGACCATCAGATCCTCAATGGCGGTACCGCCTACATGTCGGATGCCGGCATGTGCGGCGACTATGATTCCTCGCTCGGCATGGAAAAGGAAGAGCCGCTCAACCGCTTCATCTCGAAGATGCCGAAGGGCCGCTTCGAGGCCGCTTCCGGTCCCGCCACCATCTGCGGCGTCGGCGTCGAAATCTCGGACCGCACGGGGCTCGCCGAAAAGATCGCGCCGCTTCGCCTCGGCGCGCGCCTGGAAGAGACCCTGCCGGCATTCTGGAATTGATCCCCACATAGTCACGAATGCGTGAGCCGGCTGGACGGATGGCAAGCATTGCCGCATCATGCGACGAGTGCTCAACATCGCTGGTAGCCGGGAATGCTGAGACATTTGTCATTCATCGTCGGCATGTTTGTGGCCCTCATCGCTTTAGCGGGTGAGGGTCGTGCTCAGGAACGTCCGCCGGTCAGCCAGTGCCAGATGATCGCCGGCATGATGCCCGACGCGCAGTATGCGCGTTTCGACGGGTCGTCTCTGCCTTTGGTGAAAACCGCCGCCAACGAGGACGTCACGATCACGTTTCTCGGCCACTCGACCTTTCTCATCGAGACTCCGGACGGCACGCGGATCGCCACGGACTGGAGCGGTTCCTTGCGTTCGCCGCTGGTGCCGGACGTGGTGACCATGAACAAGGCGCATTCGAGCCACTACACGCTGCTGCCCGATCCGGCGATCCCGCATGTCCTGCATGGCTGGTCGGACACGCCGGGGGAGGCGGCCGATATCAAAATGGTGGCGGGGGATGCCTATATCCGCAACGTGCCGACGGATATTCGCGGCTTTTACGGCGGTGGAGCCGAACCGAACGGTAACTCCATCTTCATCTTCGAGGTGGCGGGACTATGCATCGGCCATCTCGGCCATCTGCACTACGAGCTGACGGACAGCCATTATGCCCAGATCGGGCGGCTGGACGTGGTCATGGTGCCGGTCGACGGAGGGCTGACCATGGGCGCAGACAGCATGAGCCGGGTGATTACCCGGCTCAGATCGTCACTCATTCTTGCGATGCATCGCACTGGCCCGCCGGTCAGCCGCTTCCTCACCCTGTTCGGAGCGGACTTCGACAAGATGGCGTCGACCAGCAACAGTATCCGTGTGTCGATGCGCACGCTGCCGAAGAAGCCGATGATCCTCGTGCTTCGCGGCATGTAGCGGTTGCTGCCGGTCAGGCGGCGAAGTCGACGTGCTGGCGCAGGCCGACGTCGGGCGTCTCGTCGTCGTTGAGGTTGGCCTTGGCGATTTCCCAGCCGAGCTTCACGACGTTTCCGGTCGATGCCCAGATTTCGGCGCTGTGCGGACGGAACTCGATCAGGGTCAGGTCCGGGTCATTCTTGCCGCCTTCATACCAGGCCTCGACCATGGAGCTCCAGTAGCGCTCGATGATTTCCGGGTCGCGGCGCAGTGCCACAGGGCCGTTCAGGCAGGCGTGGTAGTCATGATCCTTGCCGACGACGCAAAAGGTCGCAGTGGCATTCGGCTGGATGTCATTGACGATGTCAGTGCCGAGCTTGGCGAAGAACCAGATGGTTTCGCCTTTCTCATCGACCTGCGGGGCCATCGGCTGCATCGAATGCGGGGAGCCGTGAATGCCGAGCATGCCGGCGTGAATGCGGTTGATTTCCTCCCAAAGCTGCGACTTCGGATGTTCACGTGTGGCGCTGAGGCTGACCATGGCGGGCTCCATTTCTGTTCGTGTTGCTCTGGTTGAGAAACGGAGGCCGCTTTGAAATGTTCCGATGCCGTGGTGGTCCATGGTGCGTTGCGGAATTGCGGCCGGGGTCTTGAATGGCGGTGCCAGCGCGCATATAAGGCCCGCATTCCAATAAAAGTGACAATGCAGGGGTGCCATGGCTGGCCATTCACAGTTCAAAAACATCATGCACCGCAAGGGCCGTCAGGACGCCGTGCGATCCAAGCTGTTCTCCAAGCTCGCGCGTGAAATCACCGTTGCGGCCAAGTCCGGCATGCCCGATCCTGATATGAACGCGCGCCTGCGTCTGGCCGTCCAGAACGCCAAGGCGCAGTCCATGCCCAAGGACAACATCGAACGCGCCATCAAGAAGGCGGCGGGCGCCGATGGCGAGAACTATGATGAAGTCCGCTACGAAGGCTATGGCCCGGGCGGTGTCGCCGTCATCGTCGAGGCATTGACCGACAACCGCAACCGCACGGCCTCCAACGTCCGCTCGACCTTCACCAAGGCCGGTGGCGCGCTTGGCGAAACCGGTTCGGTGTCCTTCTCCTTCGACCGTGTCGGCGAAATCGTCTACAAGCCTGAAGTCGGCGACGAGGATGCCGTCATGGAAGCGGCGATCGAAGCCGGCGCCGACGACGTCGAATCCAGCGAAGACGGTCATACGATCTACTGCGCCTTCGAAGACATCGGCGAAGTCTCCAAGGCGCTGGAAGGCGTTCTCGGCGAAGCCGAATCCGTCAAGGCCGTCTGGAAGCCGCAGAACACCATTCCGGTGGACGAGGAAAAGGCCCAGTCGCTGATGAAGCTCATCGACAATCTCGAAGACGATGACGACGTGCAGAACGTCTATTCCAACTTCGAGATTTCCGACGAAGTGATGGCCAAGCTTTCCGCCTGAGCCGGCGCTATCGATACCGTTTCAAAGACCCGGCAGCTTCGGCGGTCGGGTCTTTTGCTGTCAGGCGGCCGTCAGAGAGGATTCGACGCCAGCATTGTCCAGCGCCGGCACGTCGAAATGGTCCGGCGGCAGGCCCGACTTCGCCCTTACCACCATCATCGTGTAGGCGTTCTCCAGATGGCGGGTGAAACGCTCGGTATCAAAGAGCGGTGTCGTCGCGCGGTTGCCGATGAGGCGGGTGCGCAGCCGGCCGATTTCGCCGCGGTTGCGGGAGAGCCCTATAGCTTTGGCGACATAGTCCTCGACCGTCGGCGCCACCAGTTCCGGCAGTCCGATGGTGCGCAGCAGGCTTTCGGAGACGCGCGAGGCGAAGTTTCTGCCCCTGACCGTCAGCACCGGCAGGCCAGACCAGAGGCAGTCTGAGGTGGTCGTATGACCGTTGCAGGGAAAGGTGTCGAGGCAGAGATCGGCCGCCTGCAGGCGGGCGGCATGGGCCTCGCGGCCAATCGTCCTGGCAAAGATGATCCGCTCGCCTTCAATGCCTCGCTGCTTCATCCAGGCCAGGAAATGTGCCCGCGCGCGTTCGTCGTTGCACATGATCCAGAGCACGCTGTCGGCGGTGCCGTTCAGGATGCGTGCCCATGCGGAAGCCACTTCGGGCGAGATCTTGCGGACATTGTTGAACGAGGCAAACACGAACCTGTCTTCGGGCAGGCCGAGACCGGCGCGCAGGGCCGGCGGCGGCAGCGGCCGATGGTGGTCGTCGTTCGGCTGATAGCAGTCCGGCAGCCGGCAGAACTTCTCGTGATAGAAGGGGCGGCTTTCGTCGGGCGTGACAATGCGGTCGCCGATCACATAGTCGCAATCGATGCCCACCGCGCTGCCGGGAAAGCCAAGCCAGGCGACCTGGATGGGCGCCGGGCCGGCATTGACGACGCCGATGCGGGCATCGCGTGTATGCCCCTTGAGGTCGACAAGGATATCTATGCCGTCTGCCCGCATGCGGGCGGCGACTTCGTCATCCGACATCGCCTTGATGTCGACGATCGTGCCGATGTGTTTTCGCAAGCCGTCGTCGCGAGCGATCAGATCCCCCGGCGTGTTGCAATAGATCCTGATGTCGAATTTCTCGCGGTCGTGCTGTTCAAGAACGCCGCGCATCAGGATCATCGTCGCGTGTGCGCTCGAGACATCGCCCGACAGATAGCCGATCCGGATCCTGTCACCGAACAGATGCGGCCTGTTGCGGCGCTGCAGGCGATCATGCTCGGAGTAGAGCGGAAAGCGGCTGTCGGCGATCCTGGCGTTCAACCGCTCGTCGCCCATCCACATGATGTGGTTGTGCGGCAGTTCACAGGACAGAGCCAATTTGCGCCCGGCCTGTATGCCGGCAAGAGCCGCATCGTTGGCGGCTTTCAGCTCGTCGAGTTCCAGGAAGCCGAACAGGTGGTGTCGTCTGAACTGGGCGGCTGTGGCGTGGTCCGGTGCGATCTTTAGAATGACTTCGGCGGCCTTGAGCGCTGTCCAGTTATCCTCCTGCATGCGCGCGAGTTCAAAGGCGAGCGAGGCGAACTGCAATTTTGGCGGCGTTCCGGCTCGCGCGGCGCGCAGGAAGAAGCAGGCGGCCTGATACTTGTCGCCGGTCTTGAAATGGCATTGCGCGACCGTTGCCATCAATCGTTCGTCGGCCGGGTCCGGTTCGACTTCAAGATTGTCGAAGAGATCGAGCGCGGCGCGAAAATCCTGCGTGGCGTAATGGGCATAGATAGACTGCAATGTTGACGGCATCGGGGGAGCCTGACGATGAGGGTGCCATGCGGCACCGTTTCATCGTCAGGTTGTGCGAGCCTTGCCGTATATGCGCTTCCTAGGCGGCTTTTGCCATTTCCTGGCGTGCCTCGGCGAAAATCTCGAGCGAACGAAGACGCTTCTCCGGGTTGTGGATCGGCATGGAGACGATCAGTTCATCCGCCTTTGTCTGATCGACGAAGCGGGCGAGCTTCTCGCGCACGGTCGTAACGGAGCCGACCGCGGCATATCTGAGCGTATGTTCGACGCCGGCCTTTTCCATCTCGTTCCAGTAGGGCGTCATGTCCTCGACCGGCGGCGGGAAGGCGCCGGGCGTGCCGCGGCGCAGATTGACGAACTGTCGCTTCGAGGACGTGAAGAGGTATTCCGCCTCTTCATCCGTTTCCGCTCCGACACCCATCAGGCCGGCCATCACGTACGGTTTGTCCAGCTGCGCCGAGGGCTGGAAGCGGGCGCGGTAGAGCTCGATGGCATCGAGCAGCATGTCGGGTGCGAAATGCGAGGCGAACGCATAGGGGAGACCAAGGGCGGCGGCGAGATGCGCCGAGTATATGCTGGAGCCGAGCAGCCAAAGCGGCACGTGCGAGCCCATGCCCGGCACGGCGATCACCGTCTGGTTGTCGAGCTTGTCGCCGAGCAGGATCTGCAGCTCCTGGATATCGTTCGGGAAATTCTGCGACGTGGTTTCAAGATCGCGGCGGAGCGCCCGGGCGGTGCGCATGTCGGTGCCGGGTGCACGGCCGAGTCCGAGGTCGACGCGGCCGGGGAAGAGGGCTTCCAGCGTGCCGAACTGTTCGGCGATCACCAGTGGCGAATGATTGGGCAGCATGATGCCGCCGGAGCCGATGCGGATCGTCTTCGTGGCGTTGCCGACATGGGCGATGACGACCGCAGTCGCAGCACTTGAAACGCCGCGCATGCCGTGGTGCTCGGCGAGCCAGAAGCGATGGTAACCAAGGGCCTCTGCCCGCTCGGCCATGCGCCTCGTACTGGCAAGCGCCTCGCTGACGCTGCTGCCTTCGCCGACGGGGGCGAGATCGAGAATGGAAAAGGGAATCATCTTCTTGAAAATCCTGAGTGGAAAACGCTGATTTTCTATGTAGGTGCCGGTTGCCTGATTGCCAGTGCCTGCCGACGACGTATGCGCCGTCCTTTGCGTGTTTTTGTTTTGTTCACATTTTGCTGGCAGCTATGGAGGCTGAAAGATAAGGTGAGGGCATGGAAAAAGCGATTCGCATCATCGGTATCGATCCTGGTTTGAGGCGCACGGGCTGGGGCGTCGTCGAGACGCTCGGCAACTCGCTGCGCTTCGTGGCATCGGGAACGGTGACCTCCGACGGCACCATGGATCTCGCCTCGCGCCTCTGCCAGTTGCATGACGGGCTCGCCGAGATCGTTCACAGCTACCAGCCCGACGAGGCGGCCGTCGAGCAGACCTTCGTCAACAAGGATGCGGTCGCGACGCTGAAGCTCGGCCAGGCGCGTGGCATTGCCATGCTGGTGCCGGCACGGGCGGGGCTGCAGGTCGCCGAATATGCGCCGAATGCGGTCAAGAAGGCCGTCATCGGCGTCGGGCACGGTGAAAAGCAGCAGATCCACATGATGATCAAGGTGCTGATGCCCAAGGCGACCTTCAAGGGCGACGACGCCGCCGACGCGCTCGCCATCGCCATCTGCCACGCCCACAATCGCGGCGCGTCGCGCATGGCTCAGATCATGCGTGCCGGCTGATTTGTTCTTGACTTGTTCCTGATGTAGGATTAATTCTTACTCAGTATTACAAGTGAACATTCGGGAGCGCTTGCTATGCGCGTCACATCCAAGGGGCAGGTCACGATTCCTCGCGACTTGCGAGAGATCGCCGGCATCGAGCCCAACAGCGAGGTGGTCTTTTCATTGGAGAACGGCAAGCTCGTCCTCGAGCCCAAGGGGGCGGCAATCCGGACGGCCGATCGTGCTCGCCTTGATCGGCTGGTGGAAGCGCTCGACCGGCTGGAAGGGACGGGCGATCAGGCACTCGATGTCGATGCACTGATGGCGCTGACGCGGGATCGCGACTGATGGCCGTCCTCGTCGATACCAATGTCCTGGTCGATGTTGCGGTTCGCGATCCCAACTGGCTTGCCTGGTCCCGGGCCAAGCTGCTCGGACTGGCGCGCGAGGCGGCGCTGATCATCAATCCCGTCATCTATGCCGAGTTTTCGGTTCGCTACAATTCCGTCGATGAGGTCGATGCGCTTCTGCCGGAGGAGCAGTTCCGGCGCGAGAGCCTGCCCTGGTTCGCGGCGTTTGCCGCCGGTCGCGCCTTCCGTCAGTATCGAATGTCGGGCGGAGGCCGCGAACGCGTGCTGCCGGACTTCCTGATCGGAGCACATGCCGCAATCCGGGGCTACACCATCCTCACACGCGATCCCAAGGGATATCGTGCCTACTTTCCCAATGTCGGGCTCATTACCCCCGAAACCCATCCATGAAGGCGCAAGGACATGATCGGCAAGCTCAAAGGTGCGGTTGACGAGATCGGCGAGGATACCGCGCTGATCGACGTGCATGGCGTCTGCTACGAGGTCCACTGCTCCTCGCGGACGCTTGCCAAGCTGAATGTCGGCGAGGCCGTGGTGATCTACATCGAGACCTACGTGCGCGAGGACCAGTTCAAGCTGTTCGGCTTCATGACGGCGCTGGAGCGCGAATGGTTCCTGATCCTGCAAAGCGTGCAGGGGGTCGGCGCCCGCGTGGCGCTTGCCATTCTTTCGACGCTGACGCCGTCCGAGCTCGCCAATGCCATCGCGCTGCAGGACCGCACTGCCGTATCCCGCGCGCCGGGTGTGGGGCCGAAGGTGGCAACGCGTATCGTGACCGAACTGAAGAATAAGGCACCCGCCTTCGCCGGCGATGCGACCAATATTGGTTTCAAGCAGGAGCTTGGCGAAGGCGTTGCTGCCGCGCCGGTCTCGGATGCCGTCTCGGCGCTGACCAATCTCGGCTACTCGCGCGACCAGGCCGCCAATGCGGTGGCTGCAGCAATGAAGACAGCCGGCGAGGGGGCCGACAGCGCCAAGCTGATCCGCCTCGGGTTGAAGGAACTGGCGCGGTGATTCCTTGCAGGATCTCAAATTCCTTACTATCTTTGGTCTGTAAGGAGATGTGCCATGGGTATTTCTGACAGCACGCTGACATCAAAGGGACAAACGACAATTCCTGCGGAGATCAGGCAAAAGCTGAAGCTGAAGACGGGAGACAAAATTCGGTATTTCGTGGATGGCGACAAGGTCTATTTCAAGGTGAAGAACAAGAAGCTTTCCGATCTCGCTGGAATGCTGCACCGGCCGGGGCAGGCTGCACTGTCTTCGGAAGAGTCGGATAAGGCCGTCGGCGACTATCTGGCGGAAGACGACAAGAGAATTGTTGATGATTGGAATAGACACAAACATTCTTCTTAGGTTCGTTCTGGCGGATGATGCGGGACAGTTCGCAGCCGCGCAGGCTTTCTTTGCCGAGCGTAACGAGACTACGCCTGCCTATATTTCGCTTCTCGTGACGGCTGAGGCGATCTGGAATTTGGGAACCAAGGGATACGGCAAAGCCGAGATAGCGACGGCCTTCCGGAACTTGCTGGACGCGGATGGCCTCGTCTTCGAAGACGAGGATTTCCTCGATTTATTATTCGATGAAAAGCGGACCATAACGGCCGATTTTTCCGATCACATCATCGCGCATCTGGCGGAAAAGGCCGGATGCAGTTCGACAGTGACTTTCGACCGCAAGGCTGCGAAGAATGTCCCCGGAATGGAACTTCTGACATGAACGACACCGCCCGACTGATTTCCCCGGACAAGCGCGGCGAGGACATCGATGCCACGCTGCGACCGCAGTCGCTCGACGAATTCACCGGCCAGGCGGAAGCCCGCGCCAACCTGAAGATCTTCATCGAGGCGGCGAAGAACCGCGGCGAGGCACTGGACCACGTGCTGTTCGTTGGCCCGCCGGGTCTCGGCAAGACGACGCTCGCCCAGATCATGGCGAAGGAACTCGGTGTCAATTTCCGGTCTACATCGGGCCCGGTCATCGCCAAGGCCGGCGATCTTGCCGCGCTTCTGACCAATCTCGAAGAGCGGGACGTACTCTTCATCGACGAAATCCACCGGCTCAATCCGGCGGTCGAGGAAATCCTCTATCCGGCGATGGAGGATTTCCAGCTCGACCTGATCATCGGCGAGGGGCCGGCGGCGCGCTCGGTCAAGATCGACCTGTCGAAGTTCACGCTGGTGGCCGCCACCACGCGTCTCGGCCTGCTGACGACACCTCTCCGGGATCGTTTCGGCATTCCGGTGCGGCTCAATTTCTATACCGTCGAGGAGCTGGAACTGATCGTCCGGCGCGGCGCCCGGTTGATGGGCCTGCCAATGACGGATGACGGTGCGCGCGAAGTGGCGCGTCGCGCCCGCGGCACGCCGCGCATTGCCGGGCGTCTCCTGCGCCGCGTCCGCGATTTCGCCGAGGTCGCCCGCGCCGAGGCCGTCAACGCCAAGGTGGCCGACGAGGCGCTCAATCGCCTGCATGTCGACAATCTCGGCCTCGACCAGCTCGACCGTCGCTATCTTTCGATGATCGCGCAGAATTTCGGCGGCGGCCCGGTCGGCATCGAGACGATCGCGGCTGGCCTTTCCGAGCCGCGCGATGCGATCGAGGACATCATCGAGCCTTACATGATCCAGCAGGGCTTCATCCAGCGCACCCCACGCGGACGTGTGCTGACGGCAAACGCCTGGCGCCACCTCGGCTTCAACCCGCCGAAGGATCTGGAGGCGAGCCAGTTCCGGCTGTTTTCGGAAGATGAGTGACGGAGTGCCGCCCGAGCGGCGGATGATCCGGATCGCTGAGGATACTCGCCTCTTTTCCTTCCGTGTCGCAGGGCTTCTGATCCAGGACGACCACATTCTGGTTCAGCGCGCAGTGGGAGACGATTTCTGGGCCCTGCCGGGCGGGCGGGCTGAAATCGGCGAGACGTCGGAACAGACGCTGATACGCGAAATGCAGGAGGAGCTTGATCGCGACATCAGCATTTCCCGCCTGCTGTTTTCGGTCGAGAGCTTCTTTGATTGGCGCGGCAAGTCCGTGCACGAGCTTTCACTGATCTACCTGATCGCATTGACCGTACCGTTTCCGTTTCATCCTTCGGAGGTGGTTCATCGTATTCATGATGGGGTCGATGTGGAGTTTCGATGGGTTGCGGCAAAGAAGAATGCGATGGCGGAGGCCAATGTCGTACCTGACTTCCTGGCTGGGCACATTGATCGCTTGCCGGAGAGCTCGTTGCACGTGATCCGCCACGACCCGACTTGACAAGGCCTGCGCTCTTCGCCACGGACGACCGTATGACCGACCCCCACGTTCCCATTTCCGGCGTCATCACCGATGGCGTGCACCATCTGACCCAGCGCGTCTATTACGAGGACACGGATTTTTCCGGCCGGGTCTATCACGCGCGCTACCTGCATTTCATGGAGCGCGGCCGGACCGATTACCTGCGTTGTCTCGGCGTCGAGCAGTCGTCGCTGATGACGGCGGACGAGGAGGGGCTTGCCTTCGTCGTCCATCGCATGGAGATCGATTTCAAGGGGCCGGCCGTCATGGACGATATCCTGACCATCGTTACCCGCACGGAGAAGGCCGGTGGCGCCAAGATGGTGCTCGCGCAGGAGGTCAGGCGCGGCGAGACGGTTCTGATCGCTGCGAAGGTGATCATTGCGGTCATCAACGCCAAAGGCCGGCCGCGGCGGCTGCCGACCGAACTTGCGACACAAATGAACGTTACGGTTTAATCCGTCGGCCTCGCTGGGCAGCAAAATTTGCGCGTCCACGCTTTGTTAACCATAATTGTGTCTAAGTAGAAACGTTAGGATTCTAGCGATTTGCGCCTTCGTTTGACCAAAATTACTGGCAAAAAGGGCTATGAGCAGCGAAGGCTCTTAGGCGGCGGCATAGCCAGTCATTCTCGCAGGATTTCTTTTTGAGCCGCCCGGTGTCCCGCCGGGCGTTTGGATTCAAGGGGTTGAATATATGGAACAGGTCGGTCTGGCAGCAGCATCAGGTGGCGAAGTCAGCCTGCTGCATCTGTTTTTGCAGGCAGGCATCGTGGTCAAGCTCGTCATGCTTGGTCTTGTCGGCGCCTCGGTTTGGACCTGGGCGATCGTCATGGACAAGTATGTCACCTTCGGCAAGGCCCGGCGCCAGTACGACAAGTTCGAGCAGGTCTTCTGGTCCGGCCAGTCGCTTGAAGAACTTTACCGGACGCTCGCGGAACGCAACAATACCGGCCTCGCCGCGATTTTCGTCGCCGCGATGCGCGAATGGAAGAAGTCGTTCGAACGCGGCGCCCGCTCGCCAATCGGCCTGCAGATGCGCATCGACCGCGCCATGGACGTGACGCTCGCTCGCGAGGCGGAGCATCTTGAAGGTCGTCTCGGCTTTCTGGCGACCATCGGCTCGGCCGCGCCCTTTATCGGCCTCTTCGGTACCGTCGTCGGTATCATGACCTCGTTCCAGGCCATTGCCGGTTCGAAGTCCACCAACCTTGCGGTTGTGGCGCCCGGTATCGCCGAAGCGCTTCTCGCAACAGCGATCGGCCTCGTCGCCGCTATCCCGGCCGTCATCGCCTACAACAAGTTCTCCGCCGACGCCAACAAGCTGACGGCCCGCATGGAAGGCTTTTCCGACGAGTTTTCGTCGATCCTGTCCCGACAGATCGACGAGAAGCTGCAGCCCCGCCAGCCGGCCGAATAAGGGAACGGGGAGAGTAACGATATGGGAATGTCCGTAGGCGCCAAGGGCGGGAAGGGCGGAAGACGCCGCCGCGGCGGGCGTGGTCACGCGCCGGTCAGCGAAATCAACGTCACGCCGCTCGTCGACGTCATGCTGGTGCTGTTGATCATCTTCATGGTCGCCGCGCCGCTGATGACCGTCGGCGTGCCGATCGACCTGCCGGAAACGCAGGCCAAGGCGCTGAATTCAGATACGCAGCCGATCACCATTTCGGTCAATGCCAAGGGCGAGATCTTCCTCCAGGAAACGCCGATCTCGATCGATGAAGTCGTTCCGAAGCTCGAGGCGATCGCCACGACCGGCTATGATGAACGCATCTACATGCGCGGCGACACCGCTGCGGCATACGGCACGGTCATGAAGGTCATGGCGCGCATTTCGTCGGCAGGCTTCAAGAACATCGGCCTCGTCACGCTTCAGGAACAGGACAAGTAACAGGTCTACATGAAGGGCAGTCTCGTCACATCTGCGGTATTGCACTGCCTTCTTCTGGCTGTGGCGCTGTTTACGTTCAGCGCCCCGAAGTCATTCGAAGTGGCGGATGTCGAAGCCTTGCCCGTCGACATCATCCCGGTTGAATCGATCACCCAGATCCAGCAGGGCGACGAGAAGGCTCCGAAGGCCCAGCGCGCCGCGCCGACCCCGACCAGCCGTCCCGATCCGGTGGAGAACGCCCAGAACATCGGCGACAACTCCGTCGATCTGAAATCCGTCCCGACGCCGGACAAGCGCCCGCAGAACAAGGATTCCGCCGCCGCGCCGGAGAAGGTCGACAAGGTTCTGCCGACCAAGGACAACGAGCAGAACGACATCAAGGACATCATCAAGGAAGACACGGTCGCGGCACCGAAGGAAGTGGCCTCCATTCCGGAGCCCAAGCCCGAGCCCGTCGCCAAGCCGGCACCGGAGCCGACGCCGCAGCCTGCCGAAACGACGCCGCAGGAGCCGGACCTCGCCGCCCTGCCGGACAGCGTGCCGCTGCCTGCTTCCCGTCCGCAGCCGCCGAAGCCTGAAAAGCCAGCCGAGCCGGAAAAGAAGTCGGCCGAGGCTGAAAAGAAGCCGGCCGAGAAGAAGCCGGACGCCAAGGTTGCCGACAAGACCCAGGAAAAGGCCAAGGCCAAGTCGACCAAGCAGAGCGATTTCAACGCTGACGAGGTGGCTGCTCTCCTCAACAAGCAGGACCCGGCCGGTGGTGGCGCCAAGCGCTCGACCGATCAGGCGGCGCTTGGCGGCAAGAAGAATACGGCCGGCTCGACACTCTCGCAGAGCGAGATGGACGCGCTGCGCGGCCAGATCCAGAACAACTGGTCGATCATTCCCGGCCTGGAAGGCGCCGAAGGCGTCACCATCCGGGTTCACATGAGGCTGGATGAGGACGGCAATGTCGTCGGCGAACCCGAGGTCGATGCCAGCGGCGGCAGCGACAATGCCCGCCGGGTGCTTGCCAGCGGCGCGCGCCGCGCCATCCTGAAGTCTTCGCCGTTCAAGAACCTGCCCCGCGACAAGTACGACGCCTGGTCCGAAGTCATCGTGAACTTCGATCCGTCGAGTATGTTGTAACCTTTCCACAAGAAGGCCCGCACGAAAATGTTCAAAAGCTCCCTCACCCGTTTCCTCGCCTGCCTCATGCTCGCCCTGGTTTCGGGTATCGCCACGCCGGCTTTTGCCCTGGTCGAGATCAACATCAACAAGGGCAATGTCGAGCCGCTGCCGATCGCGGTGACGGATTTCGTTTCGAACAACGAGCTCGGCGCGCAGATTTCCGGCGTCATCGCCGCCGACCTGCAGCGTTCCGGCCTGTTCGCGCCGATCAACAAGTCGGCCTTCATCGAGAAGATCTCCAATCCGGATGTTGCCCCGCGCTTTGACGACTGGAAGGTCATCAACGCCCAGGCCATGGTGTCCGGCCGCATCACCCGCGAGGCCGATGGCCGCCTGCGCGCCGAATTCCGCCTCTGGGACACCTTCGCCGGCCAGCAGATGACCGGCCAGCAGTTCTTCACCCAGCCGGAAAACTGGCGTCGCGTCGCCCACATCATCGCCGACGCGATCTATGAGCGCATCACCGGCGAGAAGGGCTACTTCGACACCCGCATCGTCTTCGTGTCGGAGAGCGGCCCGAAGATCGATCGCAAGCGCCAGCTCGCCATCATGGACCAGGACGGTTTCAACGTCCGCATGCTCACCGATGCCAGCTCGATCGTGCTGACGCCGCGGTTTTCGCCGAACCGGCAGGAAATCACCTACATGTCGTTTGCCGGCGACCAGCCGCGCGTCTATCTCCTGCAGCTGGAAACCGGACAGCGTGAAGTGGTCGGCAACTTCCCCGGCATGACGTTTGCCCCGCGCTTCTCGCCGGATGGCCGCCGCGTCATCATGAGCCTGCAGCAGGGCGGCAATGCCAACATCTACACGATGGACCTGAGCTCACGTACCACGACGCGGCTGACCAGCACCGCGGCCATCGACACGTCGCCGTCCTATTCGCCGGACGCCCAGCAGATCGTGTTCGAAAGCGACCGCGGAGGGCGCCAGCAGCTCTACGCGATGAATGCCGACGGTTCGAACCAGCACCGCATCTCCTTCGGTGAAGGGTCGTATTCCACCCCGGTCTGGTCTCCGCGCGGCGATCTGATCGCCTTCACCAAGCAGTCGGGCGGCAAGTTTTCGATCGGCGTGATGAAGCCGGACGGCTCGGGCGAGCGCATCCTGACCACGGGCTTCCACAATGAAGGTCCGACATGGGCGCCGAACGGCCGCGTCATCATGTTCTTCCGTCAGAACGCCGGTGCCGCCGGCCCGCAGCTCTACTCGATCGACCTGACCGGCTACAACGAGCAGGAGATCAAGACGCCGAACTACGCATCCGACCCGGCCTGGTCGCCGCTGCTCGAATAGGGGACAGGGCGAGCCGGTTTCCGGCTTGCCTCTTTTCTGCCTCAATCCCTTGAAAATCAGGGCATGAGGCGGGTTGGAAGTATTCTGTTAACCATATCCCTTTATCGGCCTTTAACTGAAGATTGTTAGAGTTTGGCAACTCTAATTCAAACGCCAAGGAGACCGGCCATGAGCCGCACCTACACCGTCGCCCCGAGCCGCATGCAGCGTCTTGCCGGCAACCCCGCAGTCATCGCACTTGCCATGGCTCTCGCTCTCGCCGGTTGCGCTTCCAAGAAGAACCTGCCGAACAATGCGTCCGATCTCGGCCTCGGCGGCGCCAATGGCGCAGCCGGTGCTCCCGGTTCGCAGCAGGAGTTCACCGTCTCCGTCGGCGACCGCGTGTTCTTCGACACGGACTCGACCGAAATCCGCGCCGATGGCCGCCAGACGCTCGACCGTCAGGCCCAGTGGCTGCAGCGCTATTCGCAGTATGCGATCACCATCGAAGGCCACGCCGACGAACGCGGCACCCGCGAATACAACCTTGCGCTCGGCGCCCGCCGCGCCACAGCGGTCATGGAATACCTCGCTTCCCGCGGTGTTCAGCGCAACCGCATGAAGACCATCTCCTACGGCAAGGAACGTCCGGTCGCCGTCTGCGACGACATCTCCTGCTGGTCGCAGAACCGCCGTGCCGTCACCGTTCTCAACGGCGGCGCCAGCAACTGATCGGCATATCAGCCGTTTCAACGTGCATTTTGAAAGGCGGCTTCGGGCCGCCTTTCTTTTTCTCCATAGTTTGGCCGCACTCCGGTTGCTTTTTGACGCCAATTGGAAAACTCTCCGCATGGAACGAAGCAGGTCCCGTACCGTTTCGTTACAAGGCTCTCAGAGGATTACAGGACGATCAAAATGAAGAAATTTATCGTGGCGGGGGCTGTCAGCCTCGCCGCATTGACCGCCTTCCAGGGCAGCGCAGCGGCACAGCCGTTCTCGCTCGGCAAGCTTTTCCATCACGAAAGCACCGTCACGCCGAATGTCACCCAGGTACAAAGCTCCGATGCGGAAATACGGCTCCAGCAGCTTGAGGACCAGGTCCGCACGCTCACCGGCAAGATCGAGGACATGAGCTTCCAGCTGCTGCAGATGCAGGAGCAGATGCGCAAGACGCAGGAAGACAACGAGTTCCGGTTCCAGGAGCTTGAAGGCGGCAGCAAGAAGAAGACCAGCCTCGAGCCGTCCGACGTGCCGCCGGCCGCCGGCGATGCCGCCAGGAAGCAGGACGAGATCGCCAATGTCATCGAGCAGCCGGTGGATCCCGCCGGCAGCCCGCCTGCCGCGGCCACCGGCGAGCCGAATGCGGCCCCGGGCGAGACGACGCTGGGTTCGATCGAGTTCGACGCCAACGGCAATCCCGTCGGCGACAGCATGAATCCGGGCCTGATGCAGGATGGCAAGCCGGTCAACGAGGCCGGGAATGATGCCACGGCACCGGCTGCGACAGATCCGCAGGCGACCGCGTCGCTTGGCGAAAAGGATGCCTATCAGGTTGCCTACGAGCACATGCTGAGCGGCGACTACAATTCTGCCGAATCCGAATTCAAGACCTTCCTCGAGACCTACCCGGAAGGACCGAAGGCGGCGGATGCCAGCTTCTGGCTCGGCGAAGCACAGTTTTCGCAGGGCAAGTACAATGATGCGGCCAAGACCTTCCTTGCTGCTCACCAGACCTACGGCACTTCGCCGAAGGCTCCTGAAATGCTCCTGAAACTTGGTATGTCGCTTGCTGCACTCAACAATGTCGATACCGCCTGTGCGACGTATCATGAAGTGAGCAAACGCTATCCCAAGGCTTCGCGTGCCGTCATGCAGAAGCTTGCCAGCGAGGAAAAGCGCCTGAGCTGCTGACGAGGCCTTCGCCTTTGACCGACGTGCCGCTGCCGTTTGCCGCCGCTTCCGATTTTCTTGAACGCGTCTCCCCCGGTGCCTCCATCATGGTGGCCGTCTCCGGTGGCAGCGACTCAACCGGCCTGCTTGTCGCCCTTCACCAGGCTTTGCTGCAACGGCCGGGGCAGGGACTGAAGCTGTCAGCCGCGACAGTCGACCATAGGCTTAGGCCCGAAGCCGCCGACGAGGCGCGATCCGTTGCAGCGCTTTGCGAGCGATTGGGTGTCCGCCATTTCATGCGTGCCTGGGACGCCGAAAAGCCGGCCACGGGCGTCTCCGAAGCGGCGCGAGAAGCCCGCTACGACCTTCTCGCAGACATGGCGGATGACGCCGGTGCGGATCTGCTGGTCACGGCGCACACCGCCGATGACCAGGCCGAGACCATTGCCATGCGGGCGGCGCGCAATCCGTCCGCGTCGAACGCCGGGCTGTCCGGTATGGCCGAGGCCATGCTGTTCGACCGGCGGAAATGGATTTACCGACCGTTCCTGTCCTGCCGGCGCGCCGATATTCGCGCCATGCTCGAAACCATGTCGATCGGCTGGAGCGACGATCCATCCAACGAGGATTGCCATTACGAGCGGGTGCGTGTGCGGCGCAGTCTTGCGGGTGGTCCGTCCGTTGAGCGAGTGTCCGACGCCGGCGTGCGAACGCAACTCTCCATGGGTGCCGCTGACATTGCCGAGCAGCATCTGACCATTGTGGCGGGAACCGTCGGTCTCCTTCCGCAAATCGCAGCGACCTGCGAGCGGGATCCACTTCGCTATCTCGTGGGCACGCTTGCGGCTATCCTTGGTGGACGACCGTTTGCGCCGCCGTCAACGAGCCTGGACAGGATTGTCGACGCCTATCTTGCCGGCGAACGCGGACGGTGGAATGCGGGGCGGGTGCTATTCGAGGTCCGGCGCGACGAGCTCTACATGCTGCGCGAACAGCGCGATCTGCCGCATGTGAGCGTTCCGGCCGGTGCGGTCCGGAGCTTTGACGGCCGCTTTCTGGTGCGCAATACCGGAGAGACGGACATCACCGTGACGGCCGGTGGCGAGGAACGGGCGGTGCCGGATGATCTCGCGGCCTTGCCGCGGCGGATCGCGCAAGGCGCGTCACGGGTGCTTCCGATTGTGGCTGCCTCCGGAGAGGCGGCCTTCTCCATGGAAAACATTCTTTCGCCCTTCGACCGCTTTTTGCCAGGATTCGATCGCATTTTGGCAAATACCTTAGCCAACCATTTCGGGCGAAGGCCTTATGGTGGCGCGCCGGTGAAAGGGTAAGCGCCGGAAAATACGAGCTTGGGATTGCGTTTGCCTTGGCAACGGCGTAGCGCACTCCTATGTTAAGGCCAAGTCTTGAGGTTCCGCCAATGCGGGCCGTTGCAATTCGGGGAGTTCTATGAACCCTAACGTAAGAAACGTCGCTCTCTGGGTGATCATTGCGCTCTTGCTGATCGCACTGTTCACCATGTTCCAGTCGGCACCGGCGCAGACCAGTTCGCGCGAAATTCCGTATTCGCAGTTCCTGCGCGATGTCGATTCCGGCCGGGTCCGCGATGTGACCATCACCGGCCAGCAGGTGCTCGGCACCTACAATGAGAGCGGAACGACGTTCCAGAGCTACGCACCGGTTATCGATGATAACCTGATGACGAAGCTCGAGGACAAGAACGTCACCATCAACGCACGTGCGCCGTCCGACGGCTCGTCGGGCTTCCTCAGCCTGCTCGGCACCTTCCTGCCGATGCTGCTGATCTTCGGCGTCTGGCTGTTCTTCATGCGGCAGATGCAGGGCGGTTCCCGCGGCGCGATGGGCTTCGGCAAATCCAAGGCGAAGCTTCTGACCGAAGCGCATGGCCGCGTCACCTTCGACGATGTCGCCGGCGTCGACGAAGCCAAGCAGGATCTGGAAGAAATCGTCGAATTCCTCCGTGACCCGCAGAAGTTCCAGCGCCTTGGCGGCCGCATTCCGCGCGGCGTGTTGCTCGTCGGTCCTCCGGGTACCGGCAAGACGCTTCTGGCCCGCTCCGTTGCGGGTGAGGCGAACGTGCCCTTCTTCACCATTTCCGGTTCGGACTTCGTCGAAATGTTCGTCGGTGTCGGTGCGTCCCGCGTGCGCGACATGTTCGAGCAGGCGAAGAAGAACGCGCCTTGCATCATCTTCATCGACGAAATCGATGCCGTCGGCCGTCATCGCGGCGCCGGTCTCGGCGGCGGCAATGACGAGCGCGAACAGACGCTCAATCAGTTGCTGGTCGAGATGGACGGTTTCGAAGCCAATGAAGGCATCATCCTGATCGCCGCGACCAACCGTCCGGATGTTCTCGACCCTGCGCTTCTGCGTCCGGGCCGCTTCGACCGCCAGGTCGTCGTTCCGAACCCGGATATCGTCGGCCGCGAACGCATTCTCAAGGTCCATGTGCGCAACGTGCCGCTGGCCCCGAATGTCGACCTTCGCGTGCTTGCGCGCGGTACGCCCGGCTTTTCCGGCGCCGATCTCATGAACCTCGTCAACGAGGCCGCCCTGATGGCGGCGCGGCGCAACAAGCGTCTCGTCACCATGCAGGAGTTCGAAGACGCCAAGGACAAGATCATGATGGGCGCGGAACGCCGCTCGTCCGCCATGACCGAAGCCGAGAAGAAGCTGACCGCCTATCACGAGGCCGGCCATGCCATCGTCGCGCTCAAGGTGCCGATCGCCGATCCGTTGCACAAGGCGACGATCATTCCGCGCGGTCGTGCGCTCGGCATGGTCATGCAGCTTCCCGAAGGCGACCGCTATTCGATGAGCTACAAGTGGATGGTCTCGCGTCTTGCCATCATGATGGGCGGACGCGTCGCCGAGGAACTGACCTTCGGCAAGGAGAACATCACCTCCGGTGCGTCCTCCGACATCGAACAGGCGACCAAGCTTGCCCGCGCCATGGTGACCCAATGGGGCTTCTCCGACGCGCTGGGCACGGTCGCCTACGGTGAAAATCAGCAGGAAGTCTTCCTCGGCCACTCCGTCTCGCAGTCGCAGAACGTATCCGAAGCGACGGCGCAGAAGATCGACGACGAAATCCGTCGCCTGGTCGACGAAGCCTACAAGGAAGCGCATCGGATCATTTCCTCGGAGCATGACGGCTTCGTCGCGCTTGCCGAAGGCCTGCTCGAATACGAGACGCTGACCGGCGACGAGATCAAGGCTCTCCTGCGCGGTGAAAAGCCGGCGCGCGATCTCGGCGACGACACGCCGCCGAGCCGCGGTTCCGCCGTGCCCCAGACCGGCGTCAAGAAGGGCGAAACGCCCGAGGCCAAGGGCGAGGAGCCCGATGGCGGTCTCGAGCCGCAACCGCACTGACGCGACTGTATTTTCAGAAGACGAAGAGGCCGCATCCGCCGCATGGTGGGTGCGGCCTCACTTTTTGGTAACGGGATATAATCATTTTTGATGCTAAATCATGTGTCGGGTGCCGGCTTTTGTGGCATTACAGCGCTTCGCTCGCAGAGTTGCTGCGGAGCCGCAGATGAATTGGAACACTAGGAGCATTCATGGCACGTCGTTATTTTGGAACGGATGGTATCCGCGGTCAGTCGAACGTGTTCCCGATGACGCCGGAAGTGGCCATGCGGGTCGGCATCGCCGTCGGAACCATCTTCCGCAACGGCAATCATCGTCACCGGGTCGTCATCGGCAAGGATACGCGCCTGTCCGGATACATGCTGGAGAACGCGCTGGTGGCGGGCTTCACGGCTGCCGGTCTGGATGCCTTCATTCTCGGTCCGATCCCGACGCCGGCCGTTGCCATGCTGACCCGGTCGCTTCGAGCCGACATCGGCGTGATGATCTCCGCGTCGCACAATCCCTACCAGGACAACGGCATCAAGCTTTTCGGCCCCGACGGCTACAAGCTGTCCGACGAGATCGAGGCACGCATCGAGGACCTGCTCGACAAGGATCTGAGCGGCCAGCTTTCGGACAGCGACCATATCGGCCGCGCGAAGCGCGTCGACGGTGTGCAGGACCGCTACGTGGAATTCGTCAAGCGGACGCTGCCGCGTGAGGTGACGCTGACCGGTCTTCGGGTCGCCATCGATTGCGCCAACGGCGCCGCCTACAAGGTCGCCCCGCAGGCGCTCTGGGAATTGGGCGCCGACGTGGTGTCGATCGGCAACGAGCCGAATGGCGTGAACATCAATCTCGCCTGTGGGTCCACGCATCCCGAAACGTTGCAGAAGAAGGTGCACGAAGTGCGTGCCGATATCGGCATCGCGCTCGACGGTGACGCCGACCGGGTGATCATCGTTGATGAGAATGGCCAGATCGTCGACGGCGACCAGTTGATGGCGGTGATCGGCGAAACCTGGGCGGCCGACCAGATGCTCAAAGGCGGCGGTATCGTCGCAACCGTCATGTCGAACCTCGGCCTGGAGCGCTTCCTGAAGTCGAAGAAGCTCGACCTCGCGCGCACCAAAGTCGGCGACCGCTATGTGGTCGAACACATGCGCCAGCACGGCTTCAATGTCGGCGGCGAGCAGTCCGGCCATATCGTTCTTTCCGATCACGGCACGACCGGCGACGGTCTTGTCGCGGCGCTGCAGATCCTCGCCTGCGTCAAGCGGACCGGCAAGCCGGTGAGCGAGGTCTGCCATCGTTTCGACGCGGTGCCGCAGCTTCTGAAGAACGTCCGCACCGCTCCCGGAATGAAGCCGCTGGAAGACAAGATCGTCTTGCAGGCGATTGCCGATGCGGAAAGCGAGCTTGCCAAGAACGGCCGTCTGGTCATTCGTGCCTCCGGCACCGAACCGCTGATCCGCGTGATGGCGGAGGGCGACGACCGCGCCAAGATCGAGCGGATCGTCAACGATCTTGCTGCAGTGATCGCCGACGTCCGCAGCAGCGCTGCATAGGCTTTTCCCGCGCCCATCCTTCCGTTGAAAGGCCGGCCACTCGCCGGCCTTTTCTGTTGGCGAACAATTATTTTCCAAGAAAATCAACAAGCAGGGTTGAGGGCTTCGTTAATACAACTGGTGAATCAACGTGGTTAGTAACGATTTAACCTTTTTGCTCCAGTCTTAACGACAGTACAGGAGATTGGCAGGCGTGTGGGCTGGCCAATGCGTTATGGATTTGGAGTAGACGCCATGAAGATCGTACTTGCCAGCCTTTTGGCTGTTTCTGCATTGAGCGCGCCGGTGGCCGCTGCGGACCTCTACGTACCCGAACAGGCACCGGTCTATCAGCCGGCTGCAGCGCCCGAAGTCACGGTTGCCGCCGCCAGCGGATGGTACCTGCGCGGCGATGTCGGTTACTCCTTTAACGAGCTGCGCGGTGTGAAGTTCTTCCAGGGCTCCAACGACACCTATTCGTCGTTTGACAAGCACGACCTGCACGACAACTTCACCGCCGGCGTCGGCGTCGGTTACCAGGTCAACGACATGTTCCGCTCGGACCTGACCTTCGACTACATGTTCAAGAGCAAGTTCCGCGGTTCGACGCACAGTTCCGGTGGCGCTACCGCCGGTACGGCTTGCGAAAACGCCTGTACATCGACGGATATCTCGTCGCTGACTGCATACAGCCTGATGGCCAACGCTTATGTTGACCTCGGCACGTATTATTCCGTCACGCCCTATGTCGGCGGCGGCATCGGCGGCACCTACGTGAAGTGGGGCGATCTGAAGAACACCGCCTGCGATGACGACAGTGCCGGAAATGGTTGCGATGACACCGTCACCCACAAGGGTCGTGGCGGCTGGCGCTTCTCCTACGCGCTGATGGCCGGTGCTGCAATCGACGTGACCTGCAACCTGAAGGCGGATATCGGCTATCGCTACCGCCATGTCAGCGGCGGCAACATGTTCGGCTTTGCCAGCAACGGCGGCCCGGGCTACCACAAGGCCATCGACCAGCACGAAGTGCGCGCCGGTCTGCGCTACACCTTCAATTCCTGCAACAACGAAGTCGCCTACGTGCCGCCGGTCGAAATTCCGACCCAGCCGCCGGTCTACAAGTAAGACAGTCGACATCGAAACATGAATTGCAAACCGCCCGGCTCTGTCCGGGCGGTTTTTCGTTTGCGGACTTTTCCAGATACGGCGGCGGCGGTTCGGCGCTGAAGCGCGGACGATGCGACAAAATGTTTTCTGGCTGCGTCACAGTCCTCTTGACTCGACTCTGGCCTTCCAATATTTCCGGCGGCGGGACACTCCTCCCCAACGAGGAGCTTTCTATCTGGAAGGATAGCCAAATGACTGAACTCGCCAAGCCGGACACCCGTCCGAACAATACCCATTTCTCTTCTGGCCCCTGCTCGAAGCGCCCCGGTTGGTCGCTCGACGCACTTTCCGACGCTCCCCTCGGCCGCTCGCACCGCGCGAAGGTCGGCAAGGCGAAGCTGAAAGAGGCCATCGACCTTACCCGTGAAATTCTCAACGTGCCCGCCGATTACCGCATCGGCATCGTGCCCGCATCCGACACCGGCGCCGTCGAAATGGCGCTCTGGTCGCTGCTCGGCGAACGTGGCGTCGACATGCTCGCCTGGGAAAGCTTCGGCTCCGGCTGGGTCACCGACGTGGTCAAGCAGCTGAAGCTCAAGGACGTCCGCAAGTTCGAGGCCGACTACGGCCTGCTGCCGAACCTCGCCGAAGTCGATTTCGACCGCGATGTCGTCTTCACCTGGAACGGCACCACCTCCGGCGTCCGCGTTCCCAACGCCGACTTCATTCCGGCCGACCGCAAGGGCTTGACGATCTGCGATGCGACCTCCGCGGCGTTCGCCCAGGATCTCGATTTCGCCAAGCTCGACGTCGTCACCTTCTCCTGGCAGAAGGTTCTCGGCGGTGAGGGCGGCCACGGCATGCTGATCCTCAGCCCGCGCGCCGTCGAGCGGCTGGAGAACTACGTTCCGGCCTGGCCGCTGCCGAAGATCTTCCGCATGACCAAGGGCGGCAAGCTGATCGAAGGCATCTTCGTCGGCGAGACCATCAACACGCCGTCGATGCTCTGCGTCGAGGACTATCTCGACGCGCTGAAGTGGGCAAAGTCGCTCGGTGGCCTCAAGGCCCTGATCGCCCGCGCCGATGCCAACGCCAAGGTCATCCACGATTTCGTCGATGCCAATGACTGGATCGCCAACCTGGCCGTCAAGCCGGAAACCCGCTCCAACACCTCCGTCTGCCTGAAGATCGCGGACGCCGAGGTGGCTCAGCTGGATGCCGACGCGCAGGCCGCCTTTGCGAAGGGCATGGTCTCGGCTCTGGAAAAGGAAGGCGTGGCCGTCGATATCGGCGCCTATCGCGATGCTCCCTCCGGACTGCGCATCTGGGCCGGCGCGACCATCGAGACCGCCGATATGGCGGCATTGATGCCGTGGCTTGCCTGGGCCTTCGAAAAGCAGAAGGCATCGCTTTCCAAGGCCGCCGCCTGATCGATTTCGAGGTGTCGCCCGGAGCGGCACCTCTTCCTTCCCGTTTTCAGACTATCATTGAAGGAGGCCTGCCATGGCACCTCGCGTACTCGTATCCGACGAACTGTCGGAAACCGCCGTCCAGATTTTCCGCGACCGCGGCGTCGAAGTCGATTTCATGCCGAAGCTCGGCAAGGACAAGGAAAAGCTTCTCGAGCTGATCCCGCAATATGACGGTCTCGCGATCCGCTCGGCCACCAAGGCCACCGAGAAGCTGATCGAGGCCGCCGCCAATCTGAAGGTCATCGGCCGCGCCGGTATCGGCGTCGACAATGTCGACATTCCGGCCGCGTCGCGCCGCGGCATCATCGTCATGAACACGCCGTTCGGCAACTCCATCACGACGGCGGAACACGCCATCGCGCTGATGTTCGCGGTTGCCCGCCAGCTTCCTGCCGCTGATGCCTCCACCCAGGCCGGCAAGTGGGAAAAGTCGAAGTTCATGGGCGTCGAAATCACCGGCAAGACGCTCGGCGTGATCGGCGCCGGCAATATCGGCTCCATCGTCTGCGCCCGCGCCATCGGCCTGAAGATGAACGTGATCGCCTATGATCCCTTCCTGTCGAAGGAACGCGCGCAGGAGATGGGCGTCGAAAAGGTCGAGCTCGACGAGCTGCTCGCCCGCGCCGATTTCATCACCCTGCACGTACCGATGACCGACAAGACCCGCGGCATTCTCGGCAAGGACGCGCTCGCCAAGACCAAGCCGGGCGTTCGCATCATCAACTGCGCGCGTGGCGGCCTCGTCGACGAGGCGGCGCTTGCCGAAGCGATCAAGTCCGGCCATGTCGCCGGTGCCGCCTTTGACGTGTTCGAGGTGGAGCCCGCCACGGAGAGCCCGCTCTTCGGCCTGCCGAATGTCGTCTGCACGCCGCATCTTGGCGCATCGACCACGGAAGCCCAGGAAAATGTTGCGCTTCAGGTTGCCGAGCAGATGTCCGACTATCTGATGAAGGGCGCCGTCTCCAACGCCATCAACATGCCGTCGATCACGGCCGAGGAAGCACCGATCCTGAAGCCGTTCATCCGGCTCGCAGACGTGCTTGGCGCCTTCGTCGGTCAGGTCACCGAGAGCGCCATCAAGGAAATCGAGATCCTCTACGACGGCTCCACGGCGTCCATGAACACCAAGGCGCTGACGAGCGCGCTTCTGGCCGGCCTCATCCGCAGCCAGGTCGCCGACGTCAACATGGTTTCGGCGCCGATCATGATCAAGGAAAAGGGCATCATCCTGTCTGAGGTCAAGCGCGACAAGTCGGGTGTCTATGACGGCTACATCAAGCTAACCGTCAAGACCGCCAACCAGACGCGCTCGATCGCCGGTACCGTCTTCTCCGACGGCAAGCCGCGCTTCATCCAGATCAAGGGCATCAACATGGATGCGGATGTCGGTCCGCACATGATCTACCTGACCAATACCGACGTTCCGGGCATGATCGGCTTCATCGGCACCACGCTCGGTTCGGCCGGTGTCAACATCGCCAACTTCCAGCTTGGCCGCGACACGCAGGGCGGCGATGCCATCGCGCTCCTCTACGTTGATGGCGAAGTTGACGAAGCCGTTCTGGACAAGCTCCGCGCCAACCAGGCGATCCGCCAGGTCAAGCAGCTCGTCTTCAACGTCGACTGATCATAAAAGCCTCCCAAGGCAAATCGCGAACCCGGTGCAGGCGACTGCGCCGGGTTTTTCCGTCTTGCGGGCCGGACAGGGTGATAAGAGGCTTAGCCGAAGACGCAGCGTTCACCGCCCGGAGGCTGTATCACGCACGGGATTCGTGCGAGAAGGGTGCATATCTCAGTCACTACCCGCGGAATTCTGTCCCATGAAAAAGATCGGCTTTCTCTCCTTCGGCCACTGGTCGCCCTCGCCACAGTCCGGCACGCGCTCGGCAGGCGACGCCCTGTTGCAGTCGATAGACCTCGCCGTGGCGGCGGAAGAACTCGGGGCGGATGGCGCCTATTTCCGTGTCCACCATTTCGCCCGCCAGCTGGCTTCGCCGTTTCCGCTGCTCGCTGCCGTCGGCGCGAAGACCAGCCGCATCGAGATCGGTACGGGCGTCATCGACATGCGCTACGAGAACCCGCTCTACATGGCGGAGGATGCGGGCGCCGCCGACCTGATTTCCGGCGGCCGGCTGCAGCTCGGCATCAGCCGCGGCTCTCCCGAGCAGGTGATCGAGGGCTATCGCTATTTCGGCTACGTGCCGGCCGAGGGGTCCTCTGACGCCGATATGGGCCGTGGGCATGCGGAAGTCTTTCTGGAAGCCTTGAAGGGAGAGGGGTTTGCCGAGCCCAATCCGCGGCCGATGTTCCCGAACCCGCCGGGCCTTCTGCGGCTGGAGCCGCATTCGGAAGGCCTGCGCGACCGCATCTGGTGGGGCGCCGGATCCAACGCCACGGCGCAATGGGCGGCGAAGCTCGGCATGAACCTGCAATCGTCGACGCTGAAGGACGACGAGACGGGCGAGGCTTTCCACATTCAGCAGGCCAAGCAAATTCGTGCATACCGCGAAGCCTGGAAGGAGGCCGGCCATACGCGGACCCCGCGTGTCTCCGTCAGCCGCTCCATCTTTGCCATCGTCTCCGACATGGACCGCGCCTATTTCGGTCACAGCAAGGATCAGGACTCGATCGGCTATATCGACGCAAACACCCGCGCCATCTTCGGCCGGTCCTATGCGGCGGAACCGGAACAACTTGTGAAGCAGTTGAAGGAGGACGAGGCGGTGGCCGAGGCTGATACGCTTCTTCTAACCGTCCCGAACCAGCTTGGGGTAGCGTATAACGCCCATGTCATCGAGGCCTTGCTGAAGTATGTCGCGCCGGAACTTGGCTGGCGGTAATCAAACGCTCTTCAATACAACCCTTCGGTGCAGGTTCGTCCTGCGATTGATTTTGGTGGTATTGCGCGACATTTCACAATCGTCTTTTCCCGGATGTTTCAGGCCTTTGGCGGACTTGATGTTTGCCAGTTTATGCCTTCGTTAATCATGTCTGTGTAATTTTGACGCATGATCAAACGAGGATGCGCCGGAACATGAAATTGACGATTGCCAAAATGCTGACGTTGATGTCGGGGCTGATGATCGTGGTGGCTCTGGGACAGGGCCTTTTCGCCGCTCGGTCCTTCGACAGCATCAGTCAAAGCGTCGGTCTGATTTCGGAAACCCGGGTTCCCTCCTTCATTCTTCTGGGTCAGATGAATGCGGATCTGGGTGATGTCCGGATCGCGCAAAGCAGCGTCATCAACGCGCCTGCCGATCAGCGCGCCAAGTTCACGCCCGTCCTGGCGGAGGCGACCTCCCGCATCGCCAAGGATTTCGATGACTATCAGACGCGTCTCGTCGATGATGCCGACAAGGCATATTTTGCCGACGTCAGGGCCAAATGGGATGCTGCCGACCGGACATGGCAGGAAGTCTACAAGCAGTTCCAGGCCGGCGACGAGGATGCTGCGCGGGCGCTGTTCTTCGGTGATGCGCTCAGCGCCTATCAGGCCACCGGCGAAGCCCTGCAGGGTGCCGTGGACGATATGGCCGGTGACACGAAGAACGAAGGTGCGAGGGCATCGCACCTCGCCTCTACGGCTCAGCTCGGCACGTATATCGCGCTGGCAATCGCCTTCTGCATCGGTCTTGGCGCCGCCATCTTCGGCGCCCGCGTGATTGCCGCGCCATTGACGCGCATGTCGGCAGCCATGCGAAGCCTGACCGAGGGCCATACGGATATCGCCATCCCCGGCGTCGGGCGCAAGGACGAGATTGGCGACATGTCCCATGCCCTGGGCGTGTTCCGCGAGGCGGCCATCGCCAACAAGCGGCTTGAGGCGGAGGCCGAGGAAAACCGCAAGCGCGCGGAATCCGAGCGCGTTGCAGTACAGCAGCGCGCCGAGGAAGAGGCTGCCGAGCGGCTGCGGGCAGCAACGTCCGGCTTGGCCACCGGGCTGAAGCGTCTCGCCGAAGGCGATCTCGCATTCCAGCTGAACGAGCCCTTCGCGCCCGATTTCGAAGCGCTGCGGCACGACTTCAACCAGTCCGTCCGCCAGCTTGGGACGACCCTGACATCGGTGATGCAGAGTATCCAGGCGATCGAGGTCGGAACGCAGGAGATCGCCTCCGGTGCCAACGACCTGTCGCGGCGCACTGAACAGCAGGCCGCCTCGCTGGAGGAAACGGCGGCTGCCGTCGAGGAGATCACCTCGAACGTGCAGAATTCGGCGAAGCGGACGGAAGAGGCTCGCACGATCGCTGCCGAAGCCAATACGTCCGCGACCCAGTCCGCGGGCGTCGTCTCCCATGCCGAAGAGGCGATGCGCAAGATCGAGGGAAGCTCGGAGCAGATCTCCAACATCATCGGTGTGATCGACGAGATCGCCTTCCAGACGAATCTGCTGGCGCTCAATGCGGGCGTCGAGGCGGCCCGGGCGGGAGATGCCGGCAAGGGCTTCGCCGTCGTCGCCCAAGAGGTGCGCGAGCTCGCACAGCGCTCCGCGCAGGCGGCCAAGGAGATCAAGGACCTGATCCGCAATTCCTCCGTCGAGGTGGAAAGCGGCGTGCGTCTGGTCCGCGATGCCGGTACGGCGCTGAACACGATCTGCGGCTTCATCGTTTCGATCAACGAGCACATGGAATCGATCGCTGTGTCCGCCAAGGAGCAGTCGACGGGTCTCCAGGAGGTCAATCAGGCGGTCAATGCCATGGATCAGACAACGCAGCAGAATGCCGCGATGGTCGAGCAGTCGAATGCCGCCTCCAACTCGCTGGCGCAGGAAGCCGTCCGGCTCAAGGACCTCGTCAGCCGCTTTCAGCTCGACGGGATGGCAACGGTCCAGGCCTCCTCGCTCCGCCAGACCGCCAAGGCGATGTCCCGCCCGCAATCTGCCGCGGCCATGGTTCAGCGTCCGGCCAAGGTCGCCGCAGCAGGTGCCGGCGGCGGCAACTGGGAAGAATTCTGAGGCACGGATCACCAAAGCCGGCTCCATCGGAGCCGGCGGACACCACAAAGAAAAACGGCGCCCTAGAGGGCGCCGTTTCCGTATTCAGGGTCGTCAACCTTTGCATCCGAGACCGGATGCTGGCGCCAATTAGGCGGCCTGCAGGTTGCCGGCAGAGGTCTTGCCCGAACGCTTGTCGGTGACGAGCTCGTAACGCACCTTCTGGCCGTCTGCGAGCTGGCCGAGGCCGGAGCGCTCAACTGCGGAGATGTGGACGAATACGTCGGCGCCGCCGTTGTCAGGCTGGATGAAGCCGTAACCCTTGGTCGTGTTGAACCACTTTACCGTACCGGTGTTCATAACGATTTCCTTTCATATGAATCGTTGTTGGTTGCCTGCGATACCCTACAGGCGATGGGTCGATTATGAGAGGAAATCTTCAACCGCCGGAGCGGTGCGTGGAAGTTCGCTAGCAATGTTCGATGCGGCTGATATAAGTGATTTTCCGAGTTTGTACAATCCGCTTGGTGAACTTTGCGAGCCAGCGCCTTGAGATAGCGACCGGAACCCTCACACACCGCGCATGATGCCGCCGTCGACCCGGATGTTCTGCCCCGTGATATAGCCGCCGCCGTCGGACGCCAGGAAGGCGATCGTCGCGGCGATTTCCTCCGCCGTGCCGTAGCGGCCCATCGGGATCTTGTCGCGGCGCTCCTCCTTTTCAGGCAGGCTGTCGATGAAGCCCGGCAGCACATTGTTCATGCGGATGTTGTCCGGCGCGTATTTGTCGGCGAAGAGCTTGGTGAAGGCGGCGAGGCCGGCGCGAAAGACGCCCGACGTCGGGAACATGGCGTCCGGCTCGAATGCCCAGGCGGTGGAGATGTTGATGATCGCGCCACCGCCTTGGGCCTGCATGAGCGGGGTGACCAGCCGGGTCGGGCGGATGACGTTCAGGAGGTAGTAGTCCATGCCCTTGTGCCAGTCCTCGTCGGATATCTCCAGCACCGGCCCCTTCGGGCCATGGCCGGCACTGTTGACGAGCACGTCCACCCGGCCATGCCGGGCGATGGCCTCGTTGACCAGGCGGCCGATGTCGTCGTTGGACAGATTGGAGCCGGTGACGCCAAAGCCGCCGAGCTCTTTCGCCAGCGCCTCTCCCTTGCCGGAGGAGGAGAGAATGCCGACCGTATAGCCATCGGCCGCCAGCCGTCTTGCCGCCGCCGCACCCATGCCGCTGCCGCCCGCCGTCACCAGTGCCACCTTGTCGCTCATCGTGCTTCTCCTCTTTCCTCTCTGTTCCGTGACGTTTTGCACGCTTATCGCACCGCCTGTCCAGAGACGGAAAATCGGAAAGTCATTCAAAGCCTTCCGGCAAGGCTGCTTCCGATTTCGTTCATAAACCGAAGTTTATTCGGCCCTCCTAAGCCGGCGGCCAATATCCCGCCCGCCGGTCTCTGGGGATGGTTTGCCTGTCGGCTGCCCGATTCGGCGGCCAGGATCTACCGGAGGAAAACCGATGCGGATGAAACGAAATCTGATGTCGCTGGCCATGCTCGGCTTCATGTGCGGCTCGGCCCTGGCCGGAACCGTCGATGACCTATTGGCGGGCCTTGCAGCGCAGGGCTTCACCGTGACCGAGGTGAAGCGGACCATTCTCGGCAATTACAAGATCGAGGCGAAAGGCAGCGGCGGTGTCGAACGCGAGGTCGTCTACAATCCCTATCTCGACAAGGTGCTGCGCGACAAGACCGACAGCGAGGACCGTCATTCCGGCCGTTCGGGCTCTTCCAGCCGCTCGGCGAGCAGCGGCAGCGACGACAGTGATGACGATGGCAATGATGACGGCGCCGATCACGACAGCAATGACGATCATGGCGGCGATTCAGGCCATGACAGCGGCTCCGATCACGACAGCGGCGGCGACGATCACGGCGGCGGAGACGACTGAAGTCATTTCGTTTGACAGCGGCATGTCTTGATGAACACTTGCCGCTATCGGCCACTCCCGGAAAATCCGCCTTCCGGGAGTGGTGTCTACGTCGGGGGGCTCAACTCATGATGCGGTTCTTCCCTTTCGGAAAGCGGCCTCTGCATCGGCCGATCGCCGGGGCGCAACGTTTTCGCCTGCTGCTGGCGCTGATCTCCGCCCAGATGCTGCTGTCATTCGTCCTGATCCTCGAATTCATCGCCTACGACGTTCGCGGCTACGACAACATTCCCTGGGAAATCGTCGAGATGTTCGAACTGGCCGAGGCGCTGTCGGCCATCCTCAGCATCGGCGTCGGCATCTACGTCATCTTCTTCCTGCTTCGGCGGAATTTCCACGTCGAGACCCAGCTGCAGGCAGCCTCCGGCGCCATGCATGCGCTGATGCTGCAGCGCTTTGCCGAATGGCAGCTGTCGCCCTCCGAGACGGAGGTGGCTCTCTTTACCATCAAGGGCATGAGCACGGCGGAAATGGCGCGCCTGCGCGGCACCAGCGAGGGCACGATCAAGGCGCAGACGGCGGCCGTCTATCGCAAGGCGGGCGTCGGCAACCGCACCCAGCTTCTCGGCCTCTTCGTCGAGGAACTGATCGGCGGGCCGATCACGCTTCCCACTCCGGAGCCGGTCGTCGTGAGCGGCGCCTGAAGCCTGCCTGCCGACCGTAAGTTTGTCCCCCTAAATTCACGCCTTCTGCGCCCATGCTATCTTCAGCCCGTCGCCAACGAGACGTCCCGGACGTGATGCCGGACCATACAGGACGCAAGCCGTTGCGTGCTGGCGGGTTGTGCATGTCGCCCGATGACTGAAATGTCTTCGGGACCATGCGCTGAAATGATGTGCCTTGGAGGCACGCAAGGCCCTGCCGCGAGGCATGGCCGCAGAGGGATCCGCGGACAAAAACCGCCGAACGGGGCGCTCGAAAGGGCTACCTTTACATAAATTCGATGCGGCACTTTCGAGCGCTTCGTCCTCACGACAAGAAAACCGCGCGAGCATGGCCCGCGCGGCGGATACGCATGCCCTAGCGCTTGATCGAGCCTGCAACCTGTTTCACGGCCGCGTTGAAGCGGTTCCAGACGTTGATGGTGCCGATCGTGGTGATGAGGGCGGCGAGCGCCTTTTCATCGTAATGCCGGCGGGCATCCTCCCAGATCTCGTCCGATACCGGTTCGGCCTTGTCGGCAAGCCGGGTCAGCGCCTCGGCAAGCGCAAGGGCGGCGCGCTCGGCCTCGGTGAAGTAGGGCGTGTCGCGCCAGGCGGCGACAGAGAAAAGGCGGTCGTCGGATTGGCCGGCCTTCCGCAGATCTTCGGAATGCATCTGCACGCACACGCTGCAGCCGTTGATCTGGCTGGCACGCAGGTGCACCAGTTCCCGGGTCACATAGGGCAGGCCTTCCTGGTCTGCGGCCTTGGACAGCGCGAAAAGGGCCTGCATGGCGCTCGGAAGAACAAAGGCGGGGTTTGGCATTCTGGCTTGCATGGTAAGTCTCCATCGGGTTTGGTTTCGCCTCGAACGCAGGCTTCCGATATTTTCCGGTTTGATCGGTCACATCGGCCAGACTTCGTTCGTCATGGCCTTGACGGATGAAACCCAGGGAGTGTGACAGATGGAGGCGAAAAAAGTACTGGCGGCGAAATTCGAGGCCGATCGCAACCGGTTGCGGGCGGTCGCCTACCGCATGCTGGGCTCGGCAAGCGAGGCCGACGATGCTCTGCAGGAGGCCTGGCTGCGGCTCACCCGTGCAGAGGCTGACGGCATCGACAATCCCGGTGCCTTCCTGACGACGGTGGTTGCCCGCATCTGCCTCGACATGCTGCGCGCGCGCAAATCGCGCCGCGAGGACCCGATCGAGGCGCCGGGGCTCGCCATGGACGAGAAGCCGGCGGCGGACCTCGGGCCGGAGGACGAAACGCTGATGGCGGATTCCGTCGGCCTCGCCCTGCTCGTCGTGCTCGAAACCCTCAACCCGGCCGAACGCCTCGCCTTCGTGCTGCACGACATGTTCGATGTCTCGTTCGAGGAAATCGCCACGATCGTCGACCGGACGCCGGAGGCGACGCGCCAGCTTGCCAGCCGCGCCCGCCGCCGGGTGCAGGGAGCCGAGCCGCCGGACAGTGCCTTTGCTGCCCGCCGCCGGATCGTCGATGCCTTTCTTGACGCCTCGCGCGGCGGCAATTTCGAAGCGCTGTTCGACCTGCTCGATCCCGATGTCGTCTTCAAGGTCGATGAGGCGGCAATCCGGCTGGGAAACAAGGCGGAGACCCTCGGCGCGACCGCCGTTGCCAAGGCCTTTCTCGGTAGGGCGCACGCCGCCCATCCGGCCCTTCTCGACGGCCGCCTCGGCATCGCCGTCGTGCCGCCCGGCAAGTCATTGCTCCTGGTCCTCGCGATCGCCTTCAAGGATGGCCGTATCGCCGAAATCAGCGCGGTTGCAGATCCTGAACGTCTGGCGGCGCTCGATGTCGCCATGCTGGAGGAATGACGGGGAGGCGCCGGAAAATCGCGCCACCCTTGCGTGACAGGGCATTCGCTTCTATATCAGCCGCCAATGTCTGCCGTCCGCGGCCCGGCCAAGATCAGGCCGGGAAGGGCGGTGAGGACGACATGATGCAGATTCACATCCAACCTTGACCTGGACTGGCGGATCGGAACCGATGAACACACTTGATATCGACAAGAAGCCGGAAGACACCCGGGTCGTCGTCGCCATGTCCGGCGGCGTGGATTCCTCCGTCGTTGCCGGCATTTTGAAGCGCGAGGGCTATGACGTCCTCGGCATCACCCTGCAGCTCTACGACCATGGCGCCGCCGTGCACCGGGCCGGCTCCTGTTGCGCCGGACAGGACATCGATGATGCCCGTCGCGTCTGCGAAACGCTCGGCATTCCCCATTACGTGCTCGATTACGAGGCGCGCTTCCGCGACACGGTGATCAACCCGTTCATGGAAAGCTATGTGGCCGGCGAAACGCCGATCCCATGCGTCTCCTGCAACCAGACGGTCAAGTTCGCCGATCTGCTGGCAACCGCCAAGGAACTCGGCGCCGATGCTCTGGCGACCGGCCATTACATCCGCTCGCGGCCCAATCCGACGGCCGATGATGCGGGCCGCCGTGCGCTCTTCCGCCCGGTCGACAGCGACCGCGACCAGAGCTACTTCCTGTTTGCCACGACGCAGGAGCAGATCGACTACCTGCGCTTCCCGCTCGGGCATCTCTCGAAGGCGGAGACCCGCGAACTGGCGGAAGAGATGGGCCTCGTCGTCGCCCAGAAGGCCGATAGCCAGGACATCTGTTTCGTGCCGCAGGGCAAGTATTCCGACATCATCACCAAGCTGAAGCCCGATGCGGCGCTTGGCGGCGATATCGTCCATATCGACGGCCGCGTGCTCGGCAGCCACGATGGCATCCTGCATTACACGATCGGCCAGCGGAAGGGCCTGGGTGTGGCCACCGGCGAGCCGCTCTACGTCGTCTATCTCGATGCCCGCGGCCGCCGCGTCATCGTCGGCCCGAAGGAAGCGCTCGACACGCGCCGGGTCTATCTGCGCGAGGTCAACTGGCTCGGCGATGCTGCGCTCGAAGAGGCGGCGAAGGACGGTTTTGCCTGCTACGCCAAGCTGCGCTCCACCCGCGCGCCGGCGCCGGCCGTGCTGCATGCGGACGACAACGGCGTCTATGTCGATCTCGAGATCGGCGAAGCCGGCATCGCGCCCGGCCAGGCCTGCGTCCTCTATTCCGGGATCGGCGCCGACGAGCGCGTCTATGGCGGCGGCTTCATCGACCGGTCGGAACGCTCCGAGGATGCCGAAGCGGCGCTCAAAGCCCTTCTCGCCCGCCCCGTGGCCGCCTGAACCGGATCGGGCAGGCCGGCAGCCAACCATCGGAAAAGCCCGCATTTGCGGGCTCTTCCTCGCGGTCCCGGGAGAGGCGATTTTTTGCCCTTTTCGCGCTTGACAGCCAAGCCCGCCCCGCCCTATAAGCCCCCAATCCTGACGGCCCGGCGCTTCGTCCTTCGAGGCGCCTTTTTAACGGCCCAAGACCCGGCGGAGTAGCTCAGTAGGTTAGAGCAGAGGAATCATAATCCTTGTGTCGGGGGTTCGAATCCCTCCTCCGCTACCAAAAATCTTCAAATATTTCAGATGTTTATGGATTTATTTGCGATGGCAAATCCATGCGCGGATGGGCCGGGGTGTCATTCTGGGTGTCAGGTGTGCACGCAATTATGCGGTGGATGCCGCGTTAGAATAGGCTAGATTACCAACCTGTTTTCTGAAATGCGGAGATCAATTTAGTGGAAAAAACAAATCCGCGTGTTCGCATCCTGAAAGGCGATATTGAGCAACAGGTAATCAAGCCAATGCGCTCGCACGGTTGGACAGTAAGTATCGTATCTGAACAAAATGCGCATGATGTCGTTGAACTTGAAGCCACCAAAGAAGCTCGGACCGCTCGGTTTGCCTTCCTTTATACGACGGCAATCGACAACTCGTACTTCCGTCAAATTGCATCTCGAAATGAACGGATTTTTTATCACGGTCAGCCCTATCGGTTAGATAGTTATGCGAGAGGAGTGGAGGTTCCTATTGAGCCGATGGGAGATTTTTTTCCGGTGCTTGTGGAATTAAACAAACAACTTGAACCGACGGGAATTTTTCATGCCCTGAAGCCAAGAAGAAGACGTTCGCGCCGCATAACAGACGAAAATCCTCAACAGTCTGTTTTGACTCGTCTTGAGCAATTCACAAGCCCTTTCCTGTGTCGAAAACTCGTTGCAGAGCGCGCCGAGTATGCAGGTTACCCTCTCTCAGACGATATTCTTAAATCCAAGGCTGAAGGAATGGCGTTTTCGGTAAGCAGTGCTCTCGATTATTTTCGCGTCCGCCAAGATGACCCTCTGAATAAACGCATTCTTGGGCTATATTATGGATCGCTTGCATTTGCGTTCGCAGAGATGTTGGCCTCGCCCAGCGGTCCGCACGATCTTGATGAAGTTGAAGGGATAACAAAACTTGGGCATGGCTTGTACACGCTTGGATCTACCGGTATCGAACTGCCTGATTTGACAGTTGGGGTACTAGCCAGCGGTTTTTTGCCACGTTGGCTAGATTTTCTAGGCTACGATACGAGCGCTTTTCCTAGGCAAAAAGCGAAAAATGGCGATGACCTTGGCAAAATTTCGGGACAAATGCACCTAAGCTTGGGCGGCTTACTTGGTTCTTTCCCTGAAATTGATGACCTTTACCGGTCAGTTATTGCTTTGGAGCCGAGCTGGTTGATACCCGCATATCATCTGCCGGACAATAAGATTGTCTCTTTGAATTCAACGGGCAAGAAGCCGAATAGCACATATTGCAGGTTTATCGATCTCTCCGAGAAAATTGGGCTTGATCGGCTGAAGCGTGCTGGACTTCCTATCGCCGAAGTACAACTGATACCAAAAGATGAGCGCGAATACGCAGGACAGGCCTACCGTGCTCGGGTTGATCACGAAGGTTATGATGTTTGGTGGGATGTAATTCCAACGCACAGGTCTCCTAGCCAGCATCCAACGACAACTTTGTTGCCCACTTTGGGAGGTATGAGGGACTACCGCGTATTGGCCACGGTCGCACTTTATTCATTGTCGATTGTTGTTCGATACATGCCGAGCCTTTGGCGGCGTGTCGAAGGTGGCGACCACGATCAATATTTGGCGCTGATTAAGGCTGCCCTCGCTGCTTGGGAGAGAGTCCTCCCTCAGCAGTTCTTAGAAAGTATCGCGGACGAGTACATTCATACAGCCCAGCCCGGCAACTTTTTCTAATAAGCACATTTCGAGCAAATGTGTCGGGCGCAATGCTATGGACGTTTGCAAGTTGGTCTAAGCGCTTTTCTTGCGCTGTTCGCCTTAATATTCCCTCCCGATCTTCCCTCCGCTTGCTGACTGTGCGCAGTGCTAGGGCAGGTGGATTTTGTATCTATTTTGATTATTTTGAAAATATTTCAAAAATATTCTCGGAATATCTTGACATAATTGCACGCATTTCCCAATTATTTTTGTGGTATTAAGAATTGCGTGGTACAAATGGTCGTTGATCAAAAAAAATATGACAAGTTCCGTGAACTCGCCGAGAAAAGAACCAATAAGGCGTTGGAAGCAGTTCGCCTGATTGGCAATCTCTCCAACCGACAGACTTACGACTACGACGATGCTGATGTGCGGAAAATAATTAAGGCGCTGCGCGAAGCGATATCCGAGGTGGAAACTCGGTTCGGTCGGACATCTGGTCGGGGTGGCGGTGAATTCAAGCTCTGAAGTGGGAGAAAGCAGTGACTCACATAAAGCAGATAACCCCGATCACCATTCGGGATATTGATTTTACGGTTGCGCGCCAGATCGAACAGTGCCCGAAGACAATGATGCTGCGTGAGCTGGTCGTCAACGCAATTGAAGCCGCTGCTAAGGCTCCTGATGGGCGCCGTGTTGTAGAGATCAAAGGCAAGACTGTTTCTGAATGTGGAGAAGCCCGAAAGCTAGCAATTTGGAACACTGGCCCAGGAATGAGTAGTGTTGAGCTTGATCACATTTGCGATCTTGCGGCGTCTTTGGGGAAGGACATGGCGCTTGAAGGCAACTTCGGCATGGGCGCTAAAGTGGCTTCTCTTCCATCTAACACTCTAGGGATGCGGTATCGATCCTGTCATGCTGGTGTGGTGAGCCAAGTTATTCTGGGAAAGCGTGAAGGCATTTACGGCAAAGTTTGGGTTCCGGTTGAATACTCCTTTGAAGAAGTTGTCGATGTGACTGATTTGGTTCGGCAAGAGGAAGAGTATCGACTTGACGAGGACTGGACTGAAGTTGTTTTGTTCGGAAACCGGGCCGATCAAGATACAGTTGCCGACCCCTACGGCGGAGATCCTGAACAGGATCGACAGTGGATTACCACATACTTATACCATCGTCTCTATAACCTACCCGAGGGGGTGGAGGTGTATTTGCATGAAGGTACGCATCCCCGTGACGGTAGGCGTCAGTTTAAGACAATTCCGGAACGGTCGGCTGCTTTTGGTCGCGTTGAAACGGTGGACGCGGGAAACGGTATTAAGGTGCATTATTATTATGACCCACCGTATCAGGATGGCGGTCACAATAAGTCCATATCTGGTTCGTTGACATCATCGATCAGTACAGCGGGCATCGTCTTTAGAGGTGAGATATACGATGTTCGGAAGGGACGGAAGTGGGCGGCGGATGCGCCAGCGTTTGGTATTCCGTTCGGCGCTCGGCACATATCCATTCACATAGAATTGCCCAACAATTTTCAAGTCCGTCATGAACCCTACAGGCGCTTCATTCAGCTTTCAGGCGGCGATCAGCGACAGGTTGCGGTTGACGACTTTTCGGAGATCGTTTTTCGACATAGGCCTGAATGGCTAATTGAGATCATAAATTCGCTTGCGCCGAAAGCTTCCGCATCAACGGACGATCTAAGGAAAGAACTGCAAGACCTATTGAACCAACTTCGAGTCAAAACTCAAAGCCCGCGGCTAACAGCCGAAGGTGTAGAAAATGTTGAAGAGGGTGGTGCTCGCGGAGCTACTCCCAGACATGATGGCGGATCGAGCGGAGGCCAAGATGCGTCTGTGAGTGCAACTGATCTTATTTTCAATCCCACAGGTGCAAAGCGCGCGAATATTTCCAAGAACCTTGAAGTTGCGCCGGAAATAATTCCACTTCGTGATGAAGATGAAGTTGCCGAGAAAGGAATAACTGGAAAGGCAGCGCGCTATATTCGCGAAACGAACCAGTTGTTCGTTAATCTTACTTATTCGGCAGCCGCAGCGGCGCAGGAGCATCTGCAATTACGATATGCAACCTATGAAGATCCTGAGTTGGTACGCGAACTTTCGCGTCAATGGTCTGAGCGGCTGATAATGGGGAGAGTGGGTTATGCTGTGGTCTACGCGCAGGCTAAACAACTGATCCGCGAATGGACACCAGACGATGTTAAAAAAGCCTTGGAGCCAGAAAGTCTGAGTTTGGCGGCGGATGGGTGGCGAGATGCCGTAGGCAATGTCTATCGCAGCTTAAGCAAACGGTTTGGGGCTGCTAAAGAAGTTGCCGTGTTCGAGGACGAGGTCGAGGTGGCTGGTTAGGCGGGTGTTTACAAAGCCGGCCCGTTTTCCTTTTTGCCAGCCACCTATCTGCTGCGTATATCTCGGACGTGGCCTAGCTTTTGCTGGTAAACAGCCCCCTCGCTTCCTTCTCGCCAGCCGATCCTTTGACCCACTGCCAAGGCGAGCGAGGCTTATGCGCCTTTGCTAGTTCGGGGTATTTCTTCTGATCGCGTACTGCGTCACGCAGGCGTTCGCGGGCTTCACGAGGATCAAGCTTCAGTTCGGCGCAAAGCTGTTTCAGGGTGGTAATCTCGGTCATTGATCGTCTCCTTCTTGTTCAAGACGATCTAACTATTAAGACGACCACAAAGCCCGTGTCAGGGAAAATCCTAGATTACTTTTGATTGCGCTCTTGTCGTGTTTCAATCATACTTAATGGGAGGCTGTGTCGGGGGCATTAGTGTCAGAAGCTAAACCAAATGAGAATGCACGAAACGCAATATTGGGAGTTGGTATTGCCGCGATAGCGGGCAACGCGTTTGCTACAGGTGGATACGGTTTTTGGGACGCCATAGTGGGGATATTGCTATTCTTCGTGTTAGTGGAATTTTGGCGACAAAGATTGAATTCGTTGTCTTTGGAACTGGCTTACGCATTCGCCATTTCCTATGTGCTAATCATGATTTTTGGTCTATTCGGCGACCTGCAATTTCCACATAATCGATCAGATTTTGGTGTTCCTCAATCTCTTTGGGATCAGGTGATCACTGACGCTGCAAATAGGCAGTTCTGGAGGGGCGTAAGTATCTTTGCTTGCTGGTTAGTGTTCGGTATGGGCATATATTTGTGGCGCAGGGGAGCGAACAATGATCAACGCTGAATCACCTGCGCACGTTGTTATATGCATTATCTTTTTTGCGCTGAGTTTGACAGGCTGTACCTCAGGTGGAAGAATTCCGGAGGGCTACGATCAATCGAGTCTAGTGAGCGCAAATTATCGAGGCTCCAAAATCGAAATTTCAAAAGGCGACGGTTTGCCTTGCTCCAAAACTATTCAGAAGTCGGCTTTGGGAAAATATTCAATCGTTGATGTTGGTCCCGACTTTCTCATTGTGAGCAGTGACGAAAACAAGAAGGTTTTAGTGCCACTTGCAGACATCTGCTTCTCTATGTCCGGTTAGCTGAGGACAGCTACATTCTACGCAGGGCGACAACTGCCTCGGCTTGTGCGACAGCAGCCTGTAAGTCATCATCAGTCATGACGGTGGCCGCAGCGTTCAAGCGATCAACTAGAACTGTGCGCTTATCGCTTCTAGTGGCGTTGCCCTCAGTCAGCAATTCATTGGGCGTTGATTGCAACACATCGGCGATTTTCAACAGCATGGCTAGGTCAGGTTCGTTACGGCCACTGACATAATGCGCGTAGCGGCGTTCGCTCAATCCAACACGTCGAGCGACTTCAGCATTGGCGAGTCCAAGTTCCTGCGCCCTTTGTCTCAAGTTGTTTGCGAACACTTCCATGGGGAACAAAATGTTCCTGACAGCCTGACCTTGTCCATGTAGGATACGTTCTCGTTATTATGAACATTTCCTGTGGCTTCCTATGTCCGACTATCTTCCTTTGATCATCTTCGGCGCGTTCGTGCTTTCGGTCTTCGGCTGGTGGGAATGGGAATTTCACATCAAGTCCCTGCGAGTATCCAGGAAGGAGATTGCCGCGCTGGCCGATGAGATGATCGAAAAGCATGGTCCTGATGCCGAAGAACGGGCCTATGCCGAGGAAGATGCTGCATGGCGTCGGTCGAACACAGTCGAGCAAGGCAAATGGCGACGGGTGCGCAAGGAACTATGGCGTCGGCACAAAGCGGGCGAGTGGGAGTAGCCGTCTGCAATTAACCGGCACTCTATACGGACATTGGCGCGTGCGGCCGCGTTGGGAAGGGACAGAGAAGGCCGAGGAGCGAGGGCGCGGCTCGTTTCGCTGTCCAACCACTGCAAACGTCTGAACCGTCGCCAGTGGGGCGCTATGGCCGATTGCCGGGTGCTGGATAATGCCGGAACGTCTCGCGCTCATATTCGCGCCAGCGCTGGCCTCGGGCACCCTCGGCGCATGTTGATGCGCTCAACGATGCGAACGGCGCTCATGGCGCGAATTTAGGCGAAAAACACCCCTTCGAATGACCTATTCGACACCCACGGAGCATCATGCACGTGAGAAGGAAAATGCAGGCGTTGAAATCGTTGCGTTAATCGCCTCGCCTGACGGGCTGACATCACAACAACAAATACCATTGTCGGCCCGGCAACTTTCCAAGTTTCCCTTCATATAAGTGTCGGAAAGTCGGAAACTTCGCGCCATCATCCAAGCGCAAGGGGGATGGGGGAGGTCGTTTTTTATAGGCGATGCCTCAATCCGTGCACGGGCAGGCATATAGACCACCAAGGTTTCGAGCCCGTAGCCGTTTTTGTGTTGTAAATGTCGACAGCATGTTAATACTATATTTAGTGTTTGCAGCCATGATGCGTCTATAGGAAACTGATTTCCTAAAGAAAGCGAGATGGCTATGGATGTATCAAAGCTAGATGATGTCGCAGAAGACGACATGAGGCCGGTTCAGCGCATCGAACAGAACGCTCCCGTAAATGTTGCCCCTACCCAGACCGAAGTCTCTTTTGATTTGAGCTTCTGGAAGGTAAACCTGCGGGGCTTCTTCAAACGGGTAACCGGCAAAGCGTCATGAAAGGGGAAGAGCTAAAGGCGTGGCGTGAGCTTCAGGGCAAGTCACAAAAGGAACTTGCCGATGCACTAGATGTCTCTCGGCATTCTGTGATCAAATGGGAGCAGGAGGAGCAAATACCGAGACTGGTGGAACTCGCGGTCTCGGCTTTGGATCGTGACTCGCCCTTGAAGCTTGTGGCTGGCCGAGCCTCTAGTCCCGAGGAGGTTGTACGTACGCGGGAACTATTCGATAGGGCGCTAGCTGGGACAACGGGACGGGAAAGTTGATTGGCAAGATCGTGCAAAAAAAGTTTCCAAGTTTCCTGACATATATACGAAGGAAAGTCGGAAAGTTTTTGACGCGCCAGCATTCGCAGCGCGCCAAAGAAGCATTAATCGAAGGTCTCCTTGGGGAACACATCGCGAAGGCGTTCCTTGCCCTTCTCCGTGACCGTGAGGCCCTTCTTGTCGACCAGTTCGTCATGGCGCAGCGCGGAGAGGTGCTTGCTGATCGCGGGCGGCTTCAGGCCCACGGCATCCACCAGCTCCTTCTGTTTTGCGAAGCGCTTCGAGCCATCGCCAGCAGGACCGCCGTATATGATGCGCAACGTATGATCCTGCGGCACGACCTTGGTAGTTTCGCCATAATCCCAGTCCAGAATGCCGTCGTCGCCCTCAACCAATTCCATGGTCAGATAGGCAGGGTTCGGCTTGACGTTACGGGTCTTGGTGAACTCCATGTTGACGGCTGCACCGTCGCCTTTCGGCGCATCGGCCAGCGTCAGCTTTATGGTTGTGTCCAACGGGTCCTCAAGACGTGATGCTCCACGCTGATTGCCCAGCTTGCCAGCATGGTGAACCACAAGCGTCGCATAGCCCTTGTGACGCAGAGCGATCAGCCATTGCAGGAGGCCGTCAAGCGCCGAGTTGTCGTTTTCCTCGACACCACGCCTGAGCGACGACAGGTTATCCAGAATAATCAGTGAGGGTTTGCGTCCTTCATCGGCCAATTGGTCGAGCATGGAGGTGATAAGGTGCTGGTCATCCTCACGACCGATGTTGAGGGCGTGGAACTCGTGGTGCATCACCTCGGAGGATAGGATTTGCAGGTTGTCGATGTCGTCGGCTCTCATCGCCTGGATGCGTTCCGTCAAGTCGGCCAAGGGCATTTCCCCATCAATTAAGAGGACGGGGCGAGGTTCGGGAACATGATAAGCCAGGAAATCCTCGCCCGTCGCCACGGCCTTCGCCATTGCTAACGCAACCCATGTCTTCCCCGTTCCACGTTCGGCGAACATCATGTTGACGCTGTTCGTGGCGATCAGTGGATCGACAATCATCTCTCGGGGCGGAATATCCAAGACGGCGAGCTTCTTCGCGGAGATCAGGAAATTCGTCAGGTTTTCCTCTGACGGCTTGGCGTCACGCAAGAGCGCTTCGATATCGACGCCTTCCGGCACATCATCGGCCAAGTCCCAGCCCTTCGGCAAAATGTCGGGCAGGTCCACGATCTTGACGGATTTGACTCCAATCGAACGAAGCGTTCTGGCGATATCGTCAGCAGCAGCGAGACCGGGATCGTCGGCATCGGGCCAGATTGTGACATCGAAACCCTATAAAGGCGACCAATCGGTCTGACGCGTGGCATTCGCTCCACCGTGCCACGATACGACTACGTGAGAAGGAAAAATATCCTGCCCTGCATCGGCAGCCTTTTCGCCTTCGACAATCAGCACAGGCTCGTCGGCTTCGGCAGCAGCCAGTTCATCAAGGCCATAGAGGGGACGCGGCTTGACAAAATCCTCGATCAGCCAGTGGATCGCGCCCTTCTCATCGCGCCAAGGCGTGATCTGGCAAAAGCGCTTGCCCTTGTTGCCTTCGACGCGCACGACATAACCCACTGTGCGATCCTGCGCATCGGCGTAGCGATAGGTGTCGTCGGGTTTGCGTCCCAGCATTTCCTTGAAATCGGAGTCAGGCGTATTCGGGCCAACGAAGCCAACGCGCTTCATGCCATCACTGGCCTTTTTCTTCTCACGGTCAGGCTTCTTGCGCCTTGGGCTTGTAGACGGTTTGCTTGCGCCCAGGGCCTCAACGATTTCCTCGTATTCGCAGCCAGAATGGCAATGGAAAATGGGCTGGCCCTTGTCGCCAACGCCGACACTCAGGCTGTTGCGATGATCGTCGTGAGCAGGGCAAAGGGCGGTCAGGCTGCCGTCGCTTTTCCATCTGACGTTTTCCAGCCGTTCAGCTACGTCGTCTATGGACGCAAGGGAGAGGTTAGCTATGCGTTTCTTCATGGTCTGTCCTTTCGCAAAAGGACTCCCATCTACTATGCATTTTCCCTGGCGTATCGGGCGTTATATCCAGCCTTTCGATCCCATGAGGTGCAAAAAGTTTCCAACTTTCCATGCATATATATGACGGAAACTTGGAAAGTTTTGAGGGGCCGAAGCCCCCCATATTAGAATTCGGCATATACATGGCGCTGGCGTTCATCGGCGCGCGCTTCGAGCCAGTCATCGACTTCAGCTTTCAGCCACGCAACCGTGGTGCCTGCCATACGGACGCGACGGGGAAAACGGCCAGCAAGCTCCCAGCGCAAAAGACTGGAATTGCTGACGGTAATGCCAAGGGCTTTCAAATCGGTACGTGAGAGCAAGACCTTGGCATGATGTGACACGCTTTTGCGTGCCGTAGCATGTTCATTCATTTTGGACCTCCTTTCTTCAGAGGCCATCTATTTATCCCATAAAATTCAGTCCTGCTTGGGCGTTATATCCGTGGTTTCGGTCCCAATCGGATTTTTGCAGGCAATGCCAAGGCCATTCAAGTCATCGAATATGCGCTGGAGGCGCTCGGCTTTCGGAGAGTCGCCGTGAAACAGACCCTCAAGATCAGCCATGTCTTGCCCTGTCACTGAGATGTCGTCGATTGCCCTACGTATCCAGTCTTCGGTGCTGGTCGTTGCGGTCATGATCTTGGCAAAGTCAGGGGCGTATTTCTTGGCGAGACCACGGAATGATGGTTCGGCTTCAGCCAGCTTTGCGTCCCACTCAACTTGTATCTCTGGTTTTTGCGCACTCTTGAGCAAACGCATCATCTGGTCTCGGTCGGCCTTCAGGGCCTCGGCAATAATGGGAAAGAGAAGAACAGGATTGTGTGTGGGTTTCTGGCCCTGATTGTTTTCGTCGCCGAGCAGCGCTGCTCTTGCACGGGCAAGACGGGTTACGTCTTTGGTTTTCACGTTTTCTATCGGGTTCGCAGCTATGATGCCCAACAGAAGCAGATCAATCATACGGTCACGCGAGCGCAGCTTTTGTTCGTCTCTCGGCAATTGTGGCTGAAGGGATTTCGGGGGCATTGAAAAAGTTTCCAAGTTTCCTGCATATATACATAGGGAAAGTCGGAAACTTTTTTGCCCCACGGATACGCGCATGTTGTTGAATGCTTGTCGACTTTCCAGCTTTCCTACCCCTTATGGCAAGGAAACATGGAACGTTTTTCCTCTCACGGGTAGGCGACGGCATCAGCACCTGTGGATGCCTGACGAATGGGTTGAGCCTTGGGCGCGGTGAGCCTTTCGACATAATCGCCCCATATCTGCAGCGCCTCACGCTTTTCATCGAAATACAAGTGGCGATTGTAGACGGCGGCAACGCCAGAGACCACTCCCGTTTTGTGGTTCAATACGGCCTCGATGATGTGCGGCTGAACACCGAGGATTGCCATGTTGGTTGCAGCCGTGCGGCGCAGGTCGTGAAAGCGCCAGTCCTCGGCATCAAGCCCCACGAAGGTTTCGAGGCGCTTCTTGAAACGGCCAAAGCCTGAGATGGGTGAGATGCTTGTTGTCGTGAACACGTAATCGGAGCCGTAGAAACGTGGAATGGTTTTCAGGATTTCGATAGCCTGAGTGGGTAAGGGGACCACATGCAGGGTGGCGTTTTTTGTGCGCTCGGCTTTCAGCGTTAGTGTCCCCTTGTCGAGATCGAGTTCGGACCAGCGCATATCGGCGATTTCGCGAAGGCGTTGGCCTGTGAGAAGCAGAAGCTTGCCGAATTCCTCGAATGGATAGCCTTCAGCTTCGCAGCCCATCAGGAAGGATTTGATTTCGGTATCGGATAGCCACCGTTCGTGGGCGACTTCCTTGATCAGCGGTTTCAGACCGGCCACAGGCGATATTTCGACAATGCCTTGATCAATGCACCATGAATACAGTTTCTTGATTGCAGCCAGCCCACGGTTTGCCCGTGTGCCTCTTCCACCATTATCCTCAATGTCAGATATAAGGCGTTCAAGCTCACGAATGACATCAGCGCGTTTGATGGCGTCGATCTTCAGCCCGTGAAGCTTGTTCATGCGCAGCAATACGCTTTCGGTTCCCTTCCAGTCCTTGGTGTGCCGTTTGGCGTGCTTTTCGATGAACTGAGGGATGACATCGCCAAGCGTCAACGATCTCGGCGCTGGCTCATCCTCACGCTCACGAAACAATCCCAACTGAATATCGCGCAGGATCATTTGCGCCTTCTCGCGCGCATCCTTCAGCGACAGGATCGGCCATGACCCGAGCTTCAAACGCCGGGACCGTCCGTCAATGCGCGTCGCCAGATACCAGACCTTTGCGCCAGTGGCCGACACACGCAGCAGCAGCCCGGTCAGCAATTCATCGCGGATCTCGTAGCGCTTGCCAGAAGCAGGCGGCAAATTCTCAATGAGCTTGGGTGTCAGTTTCTTCTTCATGACGCGCAAAATAAGATTGCAACGTCCGATTGTCAGGGTATGGTTTGAGAGGGGAATGAATTACTTCTGGGGATTGGGGGCGGATTTGAGTCTACCTGCACCTAGGGCTGGCGATCCGCCGCCTTCTAACAAACTTTCGGACAAGGCGCATTCGGCGATATTTGATGACGGCACCGTTGATAGGCAAGTCAGGGTGGCGGTGATATTCGATCTTGAGGCGTCGCCAGATTTGGGTCGCTTGTTTGGTGATATGTGCGATGGGGAAAGCCTTTTAGGGCCAGCGCTTCCCAGCGGAGGAATTATACTTGGCCGCGCGATGACGCTTCATGCATTTCACCGTGGATTGGTAGAGGGATGGTTTGGCTCAAGTCCCATGGATGCGGATATTGCTCGAGATGTGGTTGATCAACTCAAGGATGCCTATGATAATTCGGGGGCAGATGGAGCGTCCATGTCGAAATTTCGAGCGCTGCTTGATCCCGGTCTGCCACTCCCTATCCTTCCAAGGAGAGTGACCTGGTATTTTTTTGATCAGCACGACTCATCAAACCCAATGAAGCACGTCGACGTGAATTTGGCGCTTAAATTGGCTTTACCGTCAGCAGCAGTTGGATCGGGGCGTGACTATATTGTGTTTAAGATTGATCGTCTCAAACTCAATGATCCCCGTAGGCCGCGATTTACCGACAGTGGAGCACTTTCGTTCCTAGACTTTTGGAGGCCTGGAGGGCAGACGTCGCCCTGGATCACGGGCCTCGAAGGACTGGATGAAGTCGTCGACACGCCGACCGTTGTTGGCGCTGTCAGTTCAGAGTATCATATAGTTTTTTGCGATGAATCTTGAGCGGAGCTTAACTAAGTTCCACGTATTATAGCTTGGGAATTGGATATCTTCATAATGGCAGTCGAAAACATACAAGAGGTCAGTTTTGAAGATCGCCTACGGGCGGCCTTATTTGATGCGGCTAAGCATGGAGATCGTAGCCGTGATGAAACTGCCCCTCTTGCAATCGAGGCAAGAGGCCTTTCTAGCGACGAGGTCGGTCACGCCTTCTGTAATGCCTTTCTGTCTCTTGTTGATGAGTGGAAGTGGAACTGGTCTGATCTTCAGAGTTTGTTTGTTTCCGCTGAACAATTCGCGGACGGTGTTGGTGCTGGAAGATTTTCTAGGGGCGCTCGGAGGGCTGTCTTGTCCTTCTTAGATGATAGGAAGTTCTCAGAGCCACAAGCGTGCCAATCCGAGGCGGCGCAACGCTGCAGAGCTTACGCTTTGATGCTGGCAAGATCTGTCGGTGCCAAGGTGGATATTGATATTTTGAACTCCGAAAAGCACCTGCAAACACTTCACCCCCTGTTATGGCTGGACTTAGCTTCTACTAATCTAGCGTCTGGCGCTTACGTTGGTTTTGTTCAACAGTTTCTCGATGCGAACAAAGTGCAACCGTTCGATTTCTTGCCTAGGCTGCGATTGATAATTCGCAAACAAGGAGTGGGAACGGCCGAAGCTGTTCTGCATGCTGCTTGCAGGCGTCTTTACCTACAGAGGCGTTATCCAGAGGCAGAGGAGTTGATTGTAAAGGCAGAGGCAATTGAACCTCGCGGTTGGAAAATGCCTCTAGATGGAGAGCCTATAAGAGTGCCAGGCGCAAAATCAGTTGGTGAGTTGATTGACGCTCTCTTCATTCGACCGATTGTGGTTTCGAGTGTTGATCCCCTGGTAGCACTGACGGAGTTTAGAGAGCGCTTTGATCCTTTGATGGCACTAAGTAGAGAGGAAAGCTTGGAAGCGCAGCGTTGGAAATGGAGGGAGAAGGTCTTTTCGTTTGCTCGTTCTCCCAAACTAGTCGGAGTATTCGCCGTAGCCGGTATTTTGCCCAAGTTTCGACGACCGGATGCATCTGGCTTTGATTGGTGGCAAGATATGGGAGACTGGGGTAGCGCACTTCCATCCGAGGAGTCTTTTGTTTCTGTTGCTAAACAAGTTCACAGTGAGTTTGCGATCGAGAAATCCAGGGACATAAGGGAAAGAAAAGAAGACGAAGGCTACATCCCAGAGCTGGCTCATAGAGCTGGTTTCGAGTTTCAAGGGTAGGTAAATGACAAATCACTCTCAAGACGAAAAGGCATTTGTCAGGAGGGTGGAGGATGCTGTCGAGCAGCTAAGATTGATGTATCCATGGGAACATGATCGTGATCATGATGCCTCTGAATGGCAGACGGTCTATGCTGTCGACGCTGATATTTTTACGCTCTATGGTTCGCCTGAAACGAAGGCGCAAAGAACAGAACAGAGACTTGGGTATTCACAAGTATTTTCGGATGATTTCGCGCATCACAGCAGGTCGCTTGCGGAGCGACTTGCCGATTTCATCTTCTTCAAGTTGACTGCGAATAATCCGCTTTTGGTATTGCCACCTATTGATAGAGAGATATCGTCCATATTGCAGGCGCTGACGCTCCGTTTGGGTAGAGAGCCTGAAAGAGCCTTCGTAGATGAGGCTGGGCTAAAGGCATCATTGGAACAACTTCAATCGGAAAGCGGTGAAACCATGCCGTTTGAAGTTTTTGAACGGTTCTCTCAGTTGATTTCGCTGCGTGGCAAGAGCCCACAAACCGAGTATCGCAGGCTTTCCTATTTGTTGGAACAGAGAAGAATTATTTCGGCAAACTCTGTCCGGAAGGATGACGGTTTTCCTCAACCGATTTATGAATTCCTTTCAAAGGAATCCGGAATGTCTGAAATGTATGAGCATTCGGTTCTTTCAAGCGAATGGCTTCATCTCTTAGAAGATGCACATGGTGGCAATAAATTTAGCAATCTTCGTCGTGTAAAGCTAATGTCTGATTCTTATGCTTTGGCTCGACTGGAGCAGATGAATAAATACTTAGAATCGTATAAAATCAGGGTATTATATATTACCGGATCGCTTAATATAATTCGTGCCGCTTATCAAAGATATATTGAAAATATTCGATTTTATCGAAAGTATATCAGACATCCCCGATATTTTTTGGCGTCTCCAGACGTAGTCGCAGTTGGCTCTCAGAGTGGGATTTCAGGCGGGGAAAGAAGGAGTCAATTTTATGATTGGGTCCTGACATTTCTCTCTGAATGTGAGTTCGATCCAGACTTTTTGGGGCGGGCCCCGGAAGGCTTTCACATCAACCAAAATTTGCTCAATGCTGCCGTTCAAGCCTTCCAAAAGGATGAAAAGATAGGGTTGGACCTCCGAGATAAGTGGAGGAACTATCTTGATAGTTTGTCTTCGTCATACATGCCGCCAGACTCAATTCTGGAACGTATCAAACAAGACATTGGTGGAAAAGCTTTACGAACTTTGACCGATTGGGAGCGGGTTCGCGATAGCTTAGATGATCAAATAGAATACGAGAAACATCAAGCTTGGGAGGCTTGTTTTAAGACGGCCATTCGCACTGGCACATTTGTCGGTTGGGGGCTTTCTGATCATCCGTCAAGACTGGTTCCTCCTTTGCGTTTCGACCGCTGGCCCGAAACAGAATCCTTCCTGCAGACTATAAGCGCCTGGAGAGCTGTGGAGGACATCGAAGTTGAAACTTATAACAATGGATTAGAAACTGTTCGTGCTGAAACCGGTGAAGATTATATTTATGCTTATTATATAGCACACGCCGCACTTTTCGCTGCGCGAGGCGATTGGAGGGTTGGCGCAATCTTGTCAGTGAGGGCTATTGAGAAAGCTACATATCCTGAACCGGCTCATGGCACTACCGGACATGGCCGGGAAGCATGTTATTTGGCAGCTTATTGTTTCCGGCATTTAGGGGATATTGAGAAAGCCCATCGCTATCTCGATCGCGCAAAAGCAATACATGAGAAGGAGCTTGTTCAAGAGGCAAGCCTCCTCGCTGTGCCGGAACGTTTCGAGGCTGAAGAACTGGCAATTCAGCTCATGGACATATTTCAGAAGCACTATGATGGTGATAATGGCAGCGAAGTCGTGGCGCTTGAAAGTATTCGTAGGGATTATTTAGAACTTTCGGAAATGTTACGTAAATCGAGTTATGAATTACGTAAAAAAGATGATCTATCTCGTGTATATGATTGTGTGGAGAAGGTTCTTTCGAGAGTAAATGCCAATATTTGTATGATATCTATCGTTTCAAATAATTTTGACAATGTGTTTTTTGAGGCTGGAAAACAATTGAACTCTTATTTGGAAAAAAAGACCAATGTAAGCTATTTTCTCGCAAGCGTCGATTTGTTTTGGCGTGCTCTTTCTAACGATGGCAGCGTAACTAGAGATTTGGTTCGGAGACATTTTTCAGAGCACGAGATCCAAGACCATCTGGTCATGAAATATGATGATGCTCGCTATCATGCGATGCGAAGCTCCTTGATTAAGATCCTTAATTCTAGGAAGCACTTGAATTGAAAATCCAGTATTTTTTTGGGTGTCACAGGGGAGCTAAAGTCGCTGAGCTTGAATGAGCGCATTTGGAAACACACCGAACAGATCGGAAAGCCCGCGCTCAACCAATTCAACGATCTACCAAAACAACCTGCTCACACCTGAGCCTAATCGCGCAGACACCTTGGCCAAATCATAATCCTTGTGTCGGGGGTTCGAATCCCTCCTCCGCTACCATTCCAGCCGGTCCCGCCAAAGGCGGGAGACATCGATCCAGTGATCGATTTCAGGCGCAGAATGCCCCGAAGCCATGGCGCAGGGGCTGATCCGATCGCGACATGTCAATCTTCTGTCGGCACGGGGAAATCCGTGCGTGGATGGGCTGGGGTGTCATTCTGGGTCTCTGTTAGGGGGTGGCTCTCCTTTTCCCTAAGCCGAAATTTTGTCTTTGAAAGAAGCCAATGGAACGGGAAATGATGGTCTTCACCGCAATGTTCGCAGTCCATCATTTCCATCAGAAAGAAACGCGCCGCATTTGATTTTCGAATACTCACTTTCATGCCACAATGTGGGCAGTTGAGAAACTCCTTGAACATTTTGTTGATTTCTATCGCGATTTCATTCCGCCCCTCACCAAATAAAGAGCCGTAGGAGCCGATTGACGTCAGAAGAATGTAATCGAGATATCTTTCTTCTACCGCTGACATTTCTGAATATAAAGATATCATCAATACATTGGCTTACATTAGTACATATGCCAAATCGACGTATAGTGTTTCGTATAAATCGTTGTCGCTTGGGTTTTTAAATATGAAGTTTAAATTCAACTCCTCTGTTCTCATTGCCGGGTGGCTGGTGACCAAATGATTGGCCTTGTCAAAAAGCGTGGCGAAACCGTAAGCGCTTTTTTTGTCAAAGATGATTTCGTAGAGCCTTTCTGCGCTCGCGAAATCTGTACCTTTTGAGGTTCTAATCGCCTCCTCAAGCAGTTTGATCTTACGAGCCGGTGTGAGATGCCGGTTTTCCATCAAGTCTGCGGGGGACTCTTTTAGACGGGTGTAAAAATCGTCTTGATCAGCTTTAAGCCAAGTGGCGAACATCAAGTTTTCACGCAAAGGCTTTCGTAGAAGTGCCATTGCAACAGTAAATTTACGTTTCTCGAGTGCCTTGAGAGCTTCGTGAATAAAGTGAAGTAAATCTGAAAATAGTGCGACCGTCAGATGATTGATTACGATCTTCCGGGGAATGTGATCCTGTCCGGTCGTAAAAAAATAATCGAATGGGTCGCTAGATTTTTCAAACCGCTTCAACTCTTCTGGAGATTGAAATCTAATGTTGATGACATTGATTTCGTTCTCTTCACCGGCAATCAGCAAAGATACCATTTGATCGTGGAGCCGAAAGCAAAACTCATGCGCGGCATGGCAATCCTTCGGCATCAATTTTAGTCGGTCTGGCTCAATTAATCCTAGTGGCTTAACGCGGCGATTTTGGTGCATAAGTTGGTCTATATTTTGAAGTTGATGTGCTCGGTTCGTCTGAACAGCATGGGGAGTTTCGCTAAGTCGATTTCCGCCTCGATTATGATGTCGCCATCATTTTGGGCAGCACGTTAAAGTAGACCTGATCCGACGTCTGTCGGTCAAGGGATGAATAAATGTGCAAGTTGTTGTAAGAAGTCAGATATTGAGCGTTTGTGGAAATTGGCCTGCGCCGGCCAACTTCCGAGATCGTAATCTTACGGCAATCCTCCGGAAAAATTGTAATCCCGATTCTCCCTTCAGTCCGGCCTCAGCTTTCGGACCGCGATGCGAACAGAAAGAGGGGACATCATGAGAATCGCACCGGCAGCACTGGCGGGTCTGTCACCCTTTCGGGAAGCGCGGCTGCGGTGCGGGATCGGCCGACGGTGCGCCACGTAATGTCAGTCCAACGAGCCGACGAGTTCGGCGGATCATGACTGCGACGACCGGATCATGCTGGATGAGTTGTGGCGGCGCACTAGAAGGGGCTTTCCCGGAGACCAGGCTCGACGCTTGAGGCGCGCCAGCCGCCTATGCCGCCCTCGGCTCGATCGTCGACAGATCATCTTCGATTTGGCGACGGCGTTGCATGAGGTCGTAGTCGGTCTGCAGGCCCAGGAAGAAGCCTTCGGACATGCCGAAATAGCGGGCGAGGCGCAGGTCGGTGTCGGCAGTCATGGCGCGTTTGCCGAGCACGATCTCGTTGATGCGGCGCGGCGGGACGTGGACGGCGCGGGCGAGCGCGTTCTGGCTGACGCCCATGGGTTTGAGAAATTCTTCGAGCAGGATCTCGCCGGGATGCGGGTTCGGCAAGAGATCAGTCATGGTAGTCGGCGATTGTGACATGGCTCGGTCCTCCTTCCTGCCAGATGAAGCAGATGCGCCACTGGCTGTTGATCCGGATGCTGTGCTGGCCGGTGCGGTTGCCTTTCAGCGCTTCAAGCCTGTTGCCGGGCGGGACGCGCAGATCCTGCAGCGTGCGGGCCTGGTTGATAAGGCGCAGCTTGCGCAGGGCAACCGGCTGAATGTCCGGCGGAAGCTTCCGGCTTCGCCGACCCGACCAGATGCATTCGGTTTCCGGATCGGCGAAACTCTGGATCATGAAGAAGCATAACGCATCACGTCATATGACGCAATGCGTTATCATTTGGCGGGAAGTTGGGTGAGGGCTCAGCCTTCCTTGTAGTAATAGCTGTAGCCGTTCAATGCCGGGGCGCCGCCGAGGTGGGCGTAGAGGACCTTCGAGCCTTCCGGGAAGAAGCCCTTCTTCGTGAGGTCGATCAGGCCCTGCATGGATTTGCCTTCGTAGACCGGGTCGGTGATCATCGCTTCGGTGCGGGCGGCAAGCCGGATCGCTTCGTTGGTTTCCTCCGACGGCACGCCGTAGGCGGGGTAGGCGTAGTCCGGGTTGATGACGATCTCGTCTTCGGTGACGGCGCGGCCGAGGCCGACGAGCTCGGCGGTGTTGTCGACGATCTGGCGGACCTGGGCGCGGGTCTGCTCGACCGTGCCGGAGGCGTCGATGCCGATGACGCGGTCGGCGCGGTCCTGAGCCGCGAAGCCGACGATCATGCCGCCCTGGGTGGAGCCGGTGACGACGCAGACGACGATATAGTCGAACTTGAAGCCGAGCTCTTCTTCCTGTTTTGCGACTTCCTCGGCAAAGCCGACATAGCCGAGCGCGCCGTACTTGTGGACCGAAGCGCCGGCCGGGATCGGGTAGGGCGTCCCGCCGGCGTCCTTCACCGACTGGATCGCGTCTTCCCAGCTCTTGCGGATGCCGATGTCGAAGCCGTCGTCGACGAGGCGGCTGTCGGCGCCCATCAGGCGGGTCATCAGGATGTTGCCGACGCGGTCGTAGACGGCGTCATAATGCGGCACCCATTTCTCCTGGATGACGACGCATTTCATGCCGATCTTGGCGGCGGTGGCGGCGACCATGCGGGTGTGGTTGGACTGCACGCCGCCGATCGAGACCAGCGTGTCGGCGCCCGAGGCGATCGCGTCCGGCACGATGTATTCGAGCTTGCGCAGCTTGTTGCCGCCCATGGCGAGGCCGGAATTGCAGTCGTCACGCTTGGCGTAGATTTCGACCTTGCCGCCGAGTGCTTCCGAAAGGCGCGGCAGATGTTCGATCGGGGTGGGGCCGAAGGTGAGGGGGTAACGTTCGAATTTTTCCAAGAGGGACATCAGTTGGCTCCTTGCTGAACTGGGCTGAATATGGCGCCAACATAGAGAAAATCGGATGAAATGTGCTCTCTTATTCAGTCAATAAATTATCGGAATAATTCTTATATGTCGAAATTCAGATAAATAGCTTCCACATTAATGAAAAATATCGGAAGATAACGTCATATGAAAATGGCGTCCGATTGCCGTGCAGAATGGCGGCAAAATAGAAACGCCGGTGCCCCTGTTCGAGGAGCGCCGGCGTCTGGTCGCAAGGATATTGCTTTCCGGGCTCATGTGATCGCGGCGATCCCGTCGGCGAGGATTGGCCGGGCCTTCTTCAGGGCTTCGATGTCGGGCAGCGGGCGTGCGAATTCACTGCTGCCGGCGAAGACGGCTTCCAGTTCGGCGGCGACCGCCAGCACCCCGAGATCGTCGTTGCGGCGGCCGACGATCTGCAGGCCGAAGGGCATGCCGAGTTCGTCGCGGCCGACCGGAATGGTGATCGAGGGGTGACCGGCAATCGTCGAGGCATAGGCCATCGCCAGCCACTGGTAGTAGCTCTGCGTCGCGACCCCGTCGATCTCCTTCGGATAGAGCTCGTGCCAGTCGCGCGGGCTGATGGTGACGGCCGGCGAGAGCAGGTAGTCATGGCTGTCGAAGAAGCTCAGCCATCTGCGGTAATAGGCGCCCTGGCGGTTCATCACGTCAGCGACATCGAGGGCGGAATAGGACAGGCCCTCCTCTACATTGGCGATGATGTTCGGACCGTAGCGCTCCGGCATCTTGGCATACCCGGGATGATGGTTGCCAAGGAACATCAGCGCCCGCAGCACGGCGAAGATGCGGTCGGCATCTGTGCAGTCCGGCGTGGTCGCTTCCGCCCGGCCGAGAGTCGGGGCGAGCCAGTCCATGCGGCTCGAGAAGGCTCGGCGCACGACCTTTTCGGTCATCGCGAAGCCGTAGTCCTCGGTGAAAGCGAATTTCAGCGAGGAGAGATCGCGGCGCGGCAGGCGGGCGAAATCGGCCGGGTTCCAAAGCGTTTTCCCGTCGATGACCGCGGTGAAGGTGTCGAGGCGATCCGGTCTCGCGATGATGGAGAGCATCAGCGCCGTGTCGGCCACCGTGCGGGCCATCGGGCCGGAGGTCGGCAGGTGCATCAGCGCCATGCCGCGCGTGTCGCCGGGAACGACGCCGGGGGACGGGCGGAAGCCGACGACGCCGCAGAAGGCGGCCGGATTGCGCAGGCTGCCGCCGGTGTCCGAACCGGTGCAGAGCGGCGCCATGCCGGTCGCCAGCGCTGCCGCCGACCCGCCGGAGGATCCGGCGGCGCTCTTCGTCGGATCATGCGGATTGCCGGTCGGGCCATAGACGGTGTTCACCGTGTTGCCGCCGGCGGAAAATTCCGGATTGTTGGTCTTGCCGAGCACCACCGCACCCGCCTGACGCATGGCGGCGACGATGGCGTCGTCCTTCGTGGCGATGTTGTCGCGGTAGATTTCCGAGCCGAGCGTCGTCGGCAGGCCGGTGACGTCGATCATGTCCTTCACACCGAAGGGCAGGCCATGAACCGGCCCGAGCGGTCCTCCGGCCATGACGGCCTCTTCGGCCTTGCGGGCTTCGGCGCGCATACGGTCGAAATCGGTGGCGACGACGGCGTTGATTGCCGGATTGATCGCTTCGGTGCGGGCGATGCAGGCGTCCGTCAGTTCGACCGGCGACAGCTTGCGCCGGGCGATGAGTTGACGGGCCTCGATGGCGCCAAGGTCTGCCGGATCGGTGGTCATGCGTGCTGTCTTTCCTTCTGTGCCTGAACGTCGGCGCCGATGTCCCAGAACAGGCCGGTCATCAGCTGCAGCGCCTCGCGGCTGGACGATAGCAGGATATGCTCGTTGGGGGCATGCTGCGAGCAGCCGGGATAGGAATGCGGCAGCCAGACGGTCGGCAGGCCGAGCGTTTCGGAGAAGCATTCATTCGGAATGGAGCCGGCAAGGTTCGGCAGGATAGCCGGCCGCTTGCCCGTCGTTGCGCTGACCGACGCGGCGACGCGCTTGACCCACGGATGGTCGGGATCGAGCCGGGTCGCATGGAAAAAGCCGCGTTCGGCGGGGATGATCTCGACATCGTCAAAACCTTCGCGGTCGAGATGGCGGCGGAGCGCCGGCAGAATGTCGTCCGGGTCGGTGCCGACGACATAGCGCAGCTGGCAATGGGCGTTGGCCATGCCGGAAATCGCGTTGACCGGCGCTTCCGGCACGCCGCTCTTCTGGGCGAGCACCGCGAAGGAATTCCAGCCGAACACGCGTTCGGACGGCGTCAGGCTTTCCTCGCCCCAGTCGGTGTCGATCGTCGGTCCGTCGAAGCCGCCGACGGGGCAATCCTCCAGCGCCTTGCGGACCGCGGGCGTCAGGCTGGTGGGACGCCATTCCGGCACCTTGATCTGGCCGCGACGGTCGACGATCGCGGCAATCGCGTGGGCGAGGATGGTGGCGGGGTCCTTCAGGAGGCCGCCCCAGTTGCCGGAGTGATGCGCGCCTTCGCGCAGTGTCACGCGCAGGTCGAAGTTGACGGCACCGCGCGAACCCATGAACATCGTCGGACGCTCGGGATGCAGGCGCGGACCGTCGGAGGCGATGAGGACGTCGGCCTTGAGGAGACCGCGGTTGGCGGCGAAGAGTTCATTGAGGCCCGGCGAGCCGCACTCCTCGCCCATTTCCAGAATGATCTTGCAGTTGAAGCCGAGCGCGCCGCGGGTGGCAATGATCTCGCGGAGTGCTGCAAAATTGATCAGGTGCTGACCCTTGTTGTCGGCGGTGCCGCGGCCATAGGCGCGGTCGCCTTCGATCACCAGGCTGAACGGCGCCAGCCCGTCGCGCCACTGGTCGGTCTGTGCACGGATAACGTCGCCATGACCATATACGAGAATGGTCTCGAGGTCCGGGCTCTCGATGCGTTCGGCAAAGAGAAACGGAATGCCGGCGTCCAGCGGATTTGCGAGGATGCGGCAGGCAAAGCCCATCGTCTCCAGCATCGGGATCATCGCCTCGTCGAGATAGCGGGCAAGCTCGGCGCGGCCGGCGGGGTCCTGGCTTTCGGAACCGATGGCGACGAGGCCGGCGAGTTCGTCGGTGAAGCCGCCGGTATCGGCATAGCGGGCGATGGCGTCGAGGGCGGTATTGCGATCCGTCATGTCAGTGCGTCTTTTCCTTTTCGGTGATCGCATCGCCCCAGGGCGACATGATCTCGGTGCAGCCGGTGTTCAGGCCGTTCTCGCGGGCAACGCCGGCGGGGCAGGCGAAGGCGTAGGGGAACACCGTCCGCTTGGCCGTTGCGGTCGGCAGGACGGCGTCGAGCGCCGCGATGATCCCCGGCGACAGGTCTTCGTCAGCGACGATGGTGCCGCCGCCGGTATTGTCGATGCGGGGCTGGTGAAAGGCCTCGCCGAGATCCATGTCGAAATCGGTCATGAAGGAGGTGAGGTTCAGCACGGCCGGCAGGATCTTGCGGCCACCGGAGGCGCCGATGGCAAAGCGCCTGCCGTCCTTCTCGCCTATGGCCGGGCAGACGTTCATCAGGCAACCCTTGTCGGGGCCGAGCGAGTTCGGCTTGCCGGGCTCGGGGTCGAACCACATGATGCCGTTGTTCATAAGAAGGCCGGTCGAAGGCGAAATCACCTTGGATCCGAATATAGACAGCAGCGTCTGGGTGACGGCGACCATGTTGCCGTGGCGGTCGACGACCGAGAAATGCGTGGTGCAGGAGGGCGCATGCGGTGCGTCGAGATCGCCCATGCCCTTCAGGCGCTTTTCGTAGGCGGCGGTAAGTGCTGCGGCCATGGCGGCATAGCTCTTGCCGTCGGGCTCGGTGCCGGGCTCGAAGCTCTCCTGCATCATGGCCAGGCAATCGGCGAGGTTGGGGCCGGCCGTCAGTCCTTTCGATGCATGGATGGTGCCGCCGCGATAGGGAACGGCAATCGTGTCCCGCAGTTCCGCCTTGTAGGCCTTCAGGTCGTCCAGTCCGAGGCAGCCGCCCTTTGCCTGGATGTCGGCGACCATGGCGCGGGCGATCTCGCCTTCATAGAAATCGCGCGCGCCGGCATCCGCCAGCCTTTCGAGTGTTGCAGCCAGCCGCGATTGGTCGAGCCGCGTATCGGACAGCGCCGTCCAGCCGGCAATTCTCGGCCACTGGCCGTCTTCGAGAAACAGGCTGGCGGAATCCGCGTCCTTTGCTAGGTCGCGGGTGGACGACGAGATCATCAGCGACGCGAACCAGTCTACCAGCATGCCCTCTTTCGCGAGGCCGACGGCGGGGGCGAGAAGCTCCTTCCACGACAGCGTGCCAAAGGTCTGGTGAGCGAGTTCCATGCCGGCGACCGTACCGGGCACGGCGATGGCGGTTGCGCCCTGGACATTGCGGTCGTCCTTGACGGTCGGCCAGGGGAAAAGGTCGGAGGAGCGGCCGGAGCCGTCGAGCGGATAGTCCTTCGGGTCGAGCGCTTTCGGCGAGCGCATGCCGAAGAACAGCGTGTAGGCCTTCTGTTCGGCCTCACGCCAGATCATCATCGTGCCGCCGCCGGCCGGTCCGCTCATCCACGGTTCGACGACGCCGATGGCAAAAGAGGTGGCAACCGCGGCGTCGATGGCGTCGCCGCCTGCTTCGAGGATTGCCGCGCCCACTTCGGCCGCCTTGCGATGCTGGGCCGCGACGATGCCGCCGCGGGTCGGGGTCACGCGCTTGGTGACGGTCTGGGTCGTCGAGAAATTGCTCATGGATCACCGTTCAGGCAGGAAGGATGGATTTTCGGTCGTCGCTTGTGCGGAAGAGATGACAGTCGACGTGCGAGGCGCCGGCAACCACATGCGGCGGTGCCTGCGTCTTGCATATGTCTTTTGCCACGGCGCAACGCGGATGGAAATGACAGCCGGAGGGCGGGGAGATCGGATTGGGGAAGGTGGCGCCGAGTTGAAGATCGGGCACGGAGAGGGAGGGGTCCGGAGTGAGGACCGAGTCCAGAAGCGCACGGGTATAGGGGTGCTTTGGTCCCTGGAAAAGTTCGGCGGCGGGCGCTTCCTCGACGATCCTGCCGAGATACATGACCGCGACGCGGGTCGCCAGATGCTCGACGACGGCGAGGTTGTGGCTGATGAAGAGATAGGTCAGCCCCAGTTCCTCGCGCAGTTCTGCAAGAAGGTTCAAGATCTGCGACTGGATCGAGACGTCGAGGGCCGAGGTCGGCTCGTCGCAAATGACGATTTCCGGATTGATGATCAGGGCGCGGGCGATTGCCACGCGCTGGCGCTGGCCGCCGGAAAGCTGGCCGGGATAGCCCTTGCGGGCACGCTGCGGAAGGCCGACGAGGTCGAGCATCTTCGCAACCGCCTTCTGCCGCGAGGCGCTGTCGCCGATCTTGTGGACGACCAGCGGCAGGGAGACGATGTCCTCGATGGACTTCCGCGGATTGAGGGAGGAGTAGGGATCCTGGAAGATCGGCTGGATGCGGCGCGCGAGCAGCTGACGGTCGCCCGGTCCGATCACCCGTCCGTCGACGAGAACCTGGCCGGTCGTCGGCTGTTCGAGACCGAGCAAGACCTTGGCAAGCGTGGACTTGCCGCAGCCGGATTCGCCAACGAGGCCGAGGACGTCCTTCTTGCGGATCCTGAGCGAGACGCCACCCAGCGCCTGCAGCGGCCGGGGCTTCGAAAACATGCCCTGCTTGACCTGATAGGTCTTGGTGATGCCGGTCAGTTCGAGGACGGGTGTCGAGGTGTTGGAGACGGTCACGAGGCGACCTCCATAGCAGCGATATCCTGAATGCAGCGGTACCAGTGCTGGCCGCCCGCTTCGCGCGGTGCGACGGGCCTGGAACAGGCAGCTTCCGCCAGTTCGCAGCGCTCGCGGAAGGCGCATCCCTCGATGCCGCCGATCAGCGAGGGCACGATGCCGGGGATGGAGCCGAGCGGTTCGCCGGGCTTGGTCTTGCCGGGCGCCGGAATGCAGCGCAGCAGGCCGCGGGTATAGGGATGGGCCGGACGGTCGAAGATTTCCGCGGCGGTTCCCGCCTCGACGATCTCGCCGGCATACATCACCGCCACCTTGTCGGCGATGCGGGCGACGACGCCGAGATCGTGGGTGACGAGGATCAGCGCCATGTTCAGCTCGCGCTTCAGATCGGCCAGCAGCCGCAGGATCTGCGCCTGGATCGTCACGTCGAGTGCGGTCGTCGGCTCATCGGCGATGATCAGTTCCGGCTCGCACATCAGCGCCATGGCGATCATCACGCGCTGGCGCAGGCCTCCGGAGAGCTGATGCGGATACTGCTTCAGGCGGCTTTCGGCGGCGGTGATGCCGACCTTGCCGAGAAGCTCGGCGGCGCGCCTCATGGCGTCAGCCTTCGAGATCGGGCGGTGCAGGCGAAGCGCCTCGCTCAGCTGGTCGCCGATCGTGTAGGCCGGGTTCAGAGAGGTCATCGGCTCCTGAAAGATCATCGCCATGCGGTCGCCGCGCAGCGTCTGCATCTCGGCCTTGGAAACGGACCGCAAGTCGCGGCCGGCAAACTCCAGTTTCTTGGCGCCAACCTTCATGTTCTTGCCGAGCAGGCCCATGATCGCCAGCGAGGTCAGCGACTTGCCGGAGCCGGATTCGCCGACGATACAGAGCGTCTCGCCGCGCTTCAGATCGAAGTCGATGCCGCGCACCGCATGGATCGTGTGAACGCCGATCGGAATGTCGACCGTCAGGCCCTCGACCGTGAGAATGGTGTCGTTGGTTTCAGTCATCATTTCGACTCCGGCGCGGTGACGTCACGCAGTCCGTCGCCCAGAAGGTTGATCGCCAGTACCAGCAGGAAAAGCGCGATACCGGGAATGGTGACCAGCCAGGGCTGGAAGAGCATCATCTGCTTTCCTTCCGAGATCATCAGACCCCAGGAGGGGGTCGGCGGCTGGACGCCGAGACCGAGGAAGGAGAGGGCGGCTTCGAGGAGGATGGCGTGCGCCATTTCCAGCGTCATCACGACGATCAGGTTGTTGGCGATGTTCGGCATGATCTCGGAGAGAACGATGCGGGTGGTGGAACAGCCGATCGCGCGCGCCGCGTTGACGTATTCGAGATCACGGATCTGCAGGACGGAAGAGCGCATCACGACCGCGAAACGATCCCAGAGCAGCAGTCCGAGCACCAGGATGACCACCTCCAGCGAACCGCCGAACAGGGCGACCACGGCAAGAGCCACGAGAACGACCGGCATGGCGAGGCGGACGTTGATCAGGAAGGTGACGAACAGATCGACCTTGCCGCCGAAATAGCCGGCAGCGACGCCCATCAGCGTGCCGATCGTGCCGGAGATCAGCGCGGTGACGAGACCGATCAGCAGCGATATCCGGGCGCCGTAGAGCAGCCGGGCGAGGTAGTCGCGGCCGAGCTGGTCGGTGCCGAGGACGTGGTCGGGGTTGGTGCCCGCCATCCAGAATGGCGGCTTCATGCGGGCAAAGAGATCCTGGGCATAGGGATCGTGCGAGGTCAGCACCGGGGCGAAGATGGCAGCAGCGACGACGACGGCGAGAATGGTCAGGCCGATCATCAGGCCGAGATGGCCGAAGATGCGCCGCCGCAGCATGGCGGCCGGTGTCATGCCGACAATGGCGTCGGCAGCGGGAGCGGTCGATTGGCTCATGTCAGCCCACCCTTATGCGCGGATCGAGCCAGGCATTGGTCAGATCCGAGAGGAACGTGAAGAGGATGTAGAAGCAGGAGAAGATCAGGATCAGCGCCTGCACGGTCGGCAGGTCGTGCCGGGAGATGGATTCCCATGCGAGGTAGCCGGCGCCGTGGAGCGCGAAGATCGCTTCCACGACCACGGAACCGCCGAGCATGAAGCCCATCTGCACGGCAGACAGCGAGACGACCGGAATGATGGCGTTGCGCAGTGCGTGCTTGAAGAGGACCCGCATGGTGCCTGCACCCTTGGCGCGCGCGGTGCGGATGTAATCGGCGTTCAGCACCTCCAGCATGCCGGCACGCGTCAGTCGCATAATGGCCGGCATGGCGTAATAGCCAAGCACGATGGTCGGCATGATGAAGTGCTTCCAGGTCTCGGAGCCGGAGGGCGGCAGGAGCCGGAGCTTGATGGAGAAGATGACGACGAGCACAAGGCCGAACCAGAAGCTCGGCAGCGCCTGGCCGGCCACCGACAGGAAGAGGGCGAGCCGGTCGATGATCGAGTTCGGCTTGACCGCGGCGGCGACGCCGAGCGGTACGGCGACCAGAAGCGCGAAGGTGATGCTGCAGAGGCCCAGCAGCATGGTGACGGAGAGCCGATCGGAAATCAGGTCGGCGACCGGCAGCTTGAAATAGTAGCTCTGGCCGAAATCGCCGTGCAGGGCGTTCCACAGCCATTCGGTATATTGCGTCGTCAGCGGACGATCGAAGCCGTAGAGGTGGCGAATGGCTTCAAGATCGGTGGAGCTGGCGTTCTCGCCGGCAAGCGCTGCCGCCGGATCGCCCGAAAGATGCAGAAGTGAAAAGCTGATGACCGAGACGGTGAGCGTGACCAGAATGGCAAGCGCCAGCCGTTTCAATGTGAATGCAAGCATACGACGTCTCCTTGGGGCGGCCGCGGCGTTCATGCCGTGGCGGCGTCACCTCTCCCGGCGCGGGGAGGATGGGAGGTACGCGCCGGGAGAGAGGAACGACCTGCCCGCCAGGAGACGGACAGGTCCGCAGGCTGTTATTTCCAGCTCATGTCGAAGAAGCGGACGATTTCGTCAGGCGTCGGCTTGAAGTCGATATCCTTGGTGAAGACATAGTTGGTGTTGTACGAGAACAGCGGGATCCAATAGGCTTCCTCGGCGATCTTCGTCAGCGCCTTGGCGTAGTCTTCCTTGCGCTTGGCTTCGTCGACCGTGGTGTCGCCGGCCTTCAGCCATTCGGCGACCTGATCGTCACGTGCGAAGTCCTGATCCCCCTTCTCGAAGAAGAGGCTGGTGATGGCGGAGACGTCGCTGATGGAGTTCGAACCCCAGGTCAGGAAGCCGAATCCGGCATCGCCCTTCTTCTGCATGTCGCGGAGCGCGGAATACTGCAGGAACTTCAGATCCGCCTTGATGCCGACGGCATTCAGGTAGGACATCATCGCTTCGGCATAGGGACGGTCGCGGTAAGCGTAGAAGCTCGTGGTGAAGCCATCCGGATAGCCGGCCTTGGCGAGCAGTTCCTTGGCCTTTGCCGGGTCGTAGCTGTAGCTTGGAACGTCCTGCGTGCAGCCGAACTGGGTCGGGTAGCAGGCGGAGTTGATGACCTCCGAACTGCCCTTCAAGAGGTTTTCGACGATCGCCTTGCGGTCGATCGCGTAGCCGACGGCCTGGCGGACTTCCTTCTTCGTGAACGGGCTGTCGCCGCCGCGGGCGGCCGCATCCATCACGATATAGCCGATGCGCATGGTGCTCTCGTTGGCGACGGTCAGCTGGTCCATGCTTTCCATCTGCTCGGCCTGGTCGGCGGGAACGCCCCAGATGAGATCGAGGCCGCCGGAGAACAGTTCAGCGAGCTGGGTGTTGATGTCGGGGATCGTGCGGATGTCGATGGTGCCGATGTCGGCCTTGTGCTTGGCGCCGACATAACCGTCGAATTTCTTCAGGACGTAATGCTTGCCCGGCTCGACGCTCTCGACCATGTAGGGGCCGGTGCCGACCGGCTTCAGGCCCATACCCTTGGCGCCGACTTCGGCGTAGTACTTGTCCGGATAGATCGGCACGAGGCCGGAGAGATATTCCAGTGCAGCCGGGAACGGTCCGTTGGTGTGGATCCGGATCGTGTACTTGTCGATCTTCTCAACGTTCTTCATCCAGTTCACATAGCTCGGCGTGACGACATGGCTGTCGGGATTGGTGACGGTCGCCACCGTGTAGACGACGTCGTCGGCGTCGAAGTCCTCGCCGTTGTGGAATTTCACGCCTTCGCGCAGCTTGAACTCCAGCGTGGTGTCGTCGATCCATTTCCATGAGGTGGCGAGGTCGCCGACATACTTGCCGGTCGCGGGATCGCGGAAAACCAGACCGTCCCAGATCTGACGATTGAGGATCGTGCCTTCGCGGGCCGACTGATAGTAGAAATCGAGTGACTCAAGTTCCTTGGTAAAGGCGACATGCAGGGTGTCGTCCGCCTTGTTTGCGTGTGCCTGGCTGCAGGAAAGCAAAGCGGCCAGAGTGAATGCACTTACGGAAAGGAATGGCTTCATCTGTTTTCAACGGCTTGCGCCGCCCCTCTGTTGACTCTTCTTTGTATTATTATATGATACTTTTAACCGTATATTCATTCAGTGTATTTTACGAACTCTGATTGTCAAGCGGTTGCTTAAATCGGGGGCGCGCACAAGGAATGAGCAAAATGTCTGAGGGGGAGAAGAAGAAGCAGGACACGCTGTTTGTCGGGTCGCTCGAAAAGGGCATGCGCGTCATGGCGGCGTTCGGGCTGCATCACGCCGAACTCGGCCTGACCGAGCTTGCCGAACTGACCGATCTCGACAAGAGTGCCGCCCAACGGCTGGCCAACACCTTGCACAAGATCGGCTATCTGGAAAAGGATGCGGACAGCCGTCGTTTCAGGCCGTCGCTGAAGTTCCTGGAACTGGCCGCCAGCTATCTGTCGTCAGATCCGTTCGTGCAGTTGGCCATGCCGAAGCTGATCGAGCTCAGCCGCAGCCTCGGCGAGCGCATCAACGCGGCCCGGCCGATGGGGTCGGACATCATTTACGTGGTGCGCATTCCAACGCAACTCACCAGCTTCTCGGCGATGGTGGTCGGCCGCCGCGTGCAGGCGCTCAGTTCGTCATCGGGTCGCATCATGCTGGCGCATTTTGACGAGGCGCGGCGCAAGGAAGCGCTCGAGACCTGGCCGATCGATCAGATCACGCCGAAGACCATCACGGACCGATCGATCATTGCCAGGGAGGTCGAGGAAGCCGCCGCGCTCGGTTACGGGATCGCGGTCAACCAGAACATCATCAACGAGATCGGCATCGCAGCGCCTGTCTTCACCAAGAACGGCGAGGTGGGCGGCACGGTCCAGTGCTCCGTTTCCAGCCTCAAATGGTCCCTTGAGCGGGTTCACAAGGAAATAGCTCCGCAGCTGATGGAAGTCGCGAATTCGATCATCCTGCCGCGCTGAGGGAGAGGGCCTGTCCCTCGGCTTCAGCGGGTGGGAATGCCTTCCGGCTTCATGTGCCGCTTCTGGGCGGCGATGCGGAAGGGTGCGTTCGGCGCACCATAGCCGCGATAATTCCCTCGGCGCTCGACGATCTCGAAGAAGAAGCCTTCGCCGAACACCGGGCTGTAGAGCTGGAAATACTCGCCGTCCGCATCCTGATCATAGAGAATGTTGTGGGCGCGCAGACGATCGGCAAGCGCCGGCTCCAGGCCGAAGCGGGCCTCGACATCGTCATAGTAATTGCGCGGGATTTGCAGGGGTTGCAGGCCGTTTTCGGCCAGCGCCTCGGCCGTCGCGAAAATATCGTCCGTTGCAAAGGCCAGATGCTGGATGGCGGAGCCGAAGCTTTCGGCCATGAAGTGGCCGGCGAGTGTCTTGCGGTTCTCGGCGCCGTTGAGCGTGATACGCAGGCTGCCGTCGCTGCTTTCGACGACCTGGCTGCGGACCAGCCCACTCGGGTCGGGTATGTCGACCTGCGGGGTCTTGGCGAGGTCGAAAATCGACGTGTAGAACAGCAACGCCGAAGGCAGTTCGTCCGAGCGCATCGTCTGCGCCACATGGTCGATGCGGGTGAGGGCGGCGTCGACCGGCGGGTTTTCGTCCTGCATCGGTTCGAACTCGATGTCCCAGACCCGAGCGAGTTCGCTCTTGTCGTCGATGAAGTAGATCAGTCCCTCGCCGGTGCCGCGGATGGCCGGAATGTTCAACTCGCCGGGCCCGACGGCCTGCTCAAAGGGGACGGCATCGAGCGCCTGGGCGCGCTTCAGCGCGGCCGCAGCATCTCCCACCTTCAGGCCCATCGCGTAGGCCGATGTGCCGTGGACGGCAAAGGTGGAATGGGCAAAGCCCTCGTGCTCGGTGTTGACCACGAGATTGATGGCGCCCTGGCGGAACAGGGTGACGGCCTTGGACTTGTGGCGAGCGAAAGCACGGAAGCCCATCATCCGCAGGAGTTTCGAAAGCGTCTGCGCTTCCCGTTGGCTGGTTGCGAATTCGATGAACTCGACCCCGCTCACCTCCGCCCTGTCCGGCATCGCCTTCGACGCGATCGCAATTCCCGGCTCTTCCCTCCTGACCCTGTCCATCAGGTGGATCAGAGACCGGTGGCCGTCATTGGAAACCAGTTTCGGAGCGCCGCCGCGGAACTGGTCGTTGAAGATTTCCAGGGACAGGGGACCGTTATAGCCCGTTGCTGCAACGGCGCGCATGAAGGCGACGACCGGCAGATCGCCTTCGCCCGGCATGTTGCGGAAATGCCGGCTCCAGTAGAGCAGATCCATGTCGATCAGCGGCGCGTCGGCGAGCTGGACGATGAAAATGCGGTCGCCGGGGATGGAGCGGATCGAATTGACGTCGATCTTTCGGGAGAGCGTATGGAAGGAGTCGAGGATGAGGCCGATATTCGGGTGGTCGGCACGGCGAACGATTTCCCAGGCGTCGCGGTGGTCATTGATGTGTCGGCCCCAGGCGAGTGCCTCGTAGCCGACGCGCAGTCCACGCTTTGCCGCGCGCTCGCCGAGCTCACGAAAATCGTCGGCCGCGCGATCGATGCCGCCGAGCGAGATCGGGGAGATGTTGGAGCAGACGAGCATCAGGTCGGTGCCGAGTTCCTGCATGATGTCGAACTTGCGTTCGGCGCGGTCGAACGCGCGGGATCGCTGCGGCTCCGGCATGCCTTCGAAATCGCGGAACGGCTGAAACAGCGTGATCTCAAGCCCGGCGTCGCGGACCATGTTGCCGACATCGCGCGGCGAGGCGTCAAAGGTGAGGAAGTCGTTTTCGAAGATCTCGACACCGTCGAAACCGGCGGCGGCAATCGCCTCCAGCTTTTCGCCCAGTGTGCCGCTGATCGAGACGGTTGCAATGGAAGTCTTCATCGGTCCATTTCCTCTCTTTGACGCGCGCTCAAGATCACATTGGGTGGTCGCTTTCGGCCGGCGCGGCTCGCATCCATCATCTATGGCAATCCGAGTATATGGCAAATAGCAAAATATACGAGGAAATCAAAATTATGGTACGGATAGCGATTATGTCACGCCGCGAGCCGGGCCTGTCGATCCAGGGGCCGAAGACGCTGCCACGGTCGACCGCAGTCCTTCAGATGTGCGATGAAACCACTATGTCAGCCGGGAAGCTGGATTTCCACTCCGAAGAGGGTCTCGTGCATGCGATTGGTGGCGACGCCGACGGCACCCATCAAGGCCGCACGGCTGCCGAACTGGCTGAGTTCCAGGCGCAGCGGCAGTGGCGTGCAGCGCGGCAGGTGGCGGCAGATGACGTCCATCAGTTCCTGCCGCGCGCCGATGCTGCCGCCGAGCACGACGAGTTCGGGATCCAGGATCGCGGCGATGGCGGCAAGTGCCGATGCGGCGATGCGCCCTGTTTCCTCCAGCGCGGCGACCGCCGCCTGATCGCCGGTTTCGAGTGCCGCGAAGATATCGCGAACGGTGCTTCCCGCCTTTCCGCCGAAGCCCTGATAGCGCTCGGAAATCGCAACGCTGCCGATTGAGCTCTCCAGCGTTCCGAGCAGGAAGCCGCGGGAATCGTAAGGGTCAGCGCCGATCGGCAAATAGGCGATCTCGCCCGCTCCGCCGCGCGCGCCGCGCACCAGCTTGCCATTGGCGATCAGACCCATTCCGACGCCGGTGCCGAACGCCACGAAGGCGAAGTTGTCGATCTCCTTGCCGTGGCCCCGCCACTGCTCGCCACAGGCCGCAAGGTTGACGTCGTTCTCGATTTCGACCGGCACGCCTAGCCTTGTGGAGAGAAGGCCACGCAGATCGATGGAATCGAGACCGGGAATATTCGGGGCGATCGCGATATGACCGGTTCCCGGTTGCTGGTAGCCCGGCGTGCCGAGGACGGCGATGCTGAGCTTTGAGCGCGGTGCGCCGGCCTCCGTCATGAGGTCGGCAACCACGGTCTCCAGCTGTGCGACGAGGTGTTCACCGCCACGCTTGTCGGTCGGCACGACCGTTTCGGAGAGGATGTTGCCGGCGAGATCCGTCACGGCCGCCGCGATTTTCGTGCCGCCGATGTCCATGCCGACGGCGAAAGCTGCTCGATGGTTGATCTCGTAACCCAGCGCATTGCGGCCGGCCTTGGCCTCGATATGTCCGACCGGGACGAGCCATGCATCGTTCTCGAGATCGCGGACGACTTCGGATATGGTCTGTTTCGAAAGCCCGGTTATCTTGGCGATGCTCGTCCTCGACTGCGGACCTTGCTGGAGGATGGTGCGCATGACCGCGTTGATGGAAATCTTGCGGGCGACGGGCCGATCAGCGGCGTTTGGCACCATGGTACTCCAGTTCGTCAGGGACGCGGTCCTAATTGTGGCCCGAGATCGTCAAAATCGGCCTCTTCATGCCGATGGACGACGATTTCAGCGCTCTCGTTGCCAATCAATTGGCAAATTCCGATTCATTTGTCTACCTCCTTGACAAATAATGATCGGTGTTTGTACGCTCGCCTAACCTTGAACGGAAAGAGCGGCATATGCTGACGATGGGATCGGATGAGACATCGCGTGGAAGCGGGTTTTGCGCCCGCCCGGTGGCGTTGGCATCCCGGTTTCAGGCGTGGTGCTGCCCTGGTGGAGGCGTCTTACCATGACCGCAGCGCGCGCCGTTCCAGGATTGATCTGCCAAAGGCATGATGCGTTTCCCGCGACGGCGCCGCGACTGTATGAACGGTCCGCTGCTGTTGTCGCGTCAGGCCCTGAATTTCATGCCGAAGATGACGTGGCCGTCACGGCTGATGTCTTCGAAGCCGAGGTGGCGGTAGAAGCCCTTCGCCTTTTCGTTGGTGGGGCTGACGCCAAGATGGATACCGGCCGCACCATGCGCCTTCAGCGCCTCCAGTTGCGTCTCGATCAGACGTCGCCCCCAGCCGGACGACTGCGCGCCGGGCAGGATGTTGATGTGCAGATGCGCGGGATATTCTGCATGCAGGTCGGCAAGCGGGCGATCCGGATTGGCGATGCGCTCCAGCGCACCGGCGTCGAGCGGTGCGGACGGCTGCATGCCGGCAACGATCTTGCGGATGTCAGGCCACCACTCGGCTGCAAGACGGGCGCTGAACGCCGCCGTGTCGGGTGTGCCGATCACATAGCCGATCGCCTTTTCGCCGTCGTCGAGCAGGAAGGTGAAATCCGGCTCGAACTTGCCGTAGGGCGCGGCCCAGATGTAGCCTGGCAGTTTGGGGTTGCTGTAAAGGGCGCTTGCATCCGAGCCACTGTCGGCGGTTTTCAGGCAGATCTCGTACAGCGCGTCCATGTCTGCTTCCGTCGCGCGGCGGATGGAAAGCGCGGAGGTCTTCTCGGTCATGTCTGTCATCCTCTTGTGACTGGCGGGCGGCACGCTCGCGTTTTGCGAGAGGCGAAGCGGCGGGCGGATTGGCGGGAAGCTAGATCAAACCCGGGGCCAAGAACAGGGGCCGAAATCGCAAATTTTTCATCCGCTGCTGAAGCGGGGACAGTTCGCCGGACACGCATCCGGGCGGAAAATGCCTTGCGCAAACAGAAGGTTTGCGCAGGGTGAACGGTAACGACAAACAAGGGTTCAAATCCAGAAGGGCTAGGAAATGTTTGACACAATCCTCATGCGCATGAAGCTACGCTCACGCATGTCCACGGCGACCACGACGGCTGCTGCGGTCATGATCCTCTCGGCGTCGCACGCTGCCGTTGCAGCCGACCTGCCGGTATGGGACGACTACACCTATGAGGGCCAGAGCGCCGTCATGGAAACGCTGAACAAGAACTTCGAAGCGGCTCATCCGGACGTCAAGGTCATTCGCACCCAGCGCACGTTCGACGATCTGGCGCTGACCCTGAAGCTCGCCGTTTCGGCCGGTGACGGCCCGATGGTGACCAAGGTCAACCAGGGCGCCGGCGACATGGGCGCCATGGTCAAGGAAGGCCTGCTGCAGCCGGTTGACGACTACATTTCCAAGTACGGCTGGGACAAGCGCCAATCGGACAGCCTTCTGGCACGTGACCGCTGGTCCGACACCGGACAGTTCGGCGAAGGCAAGACCTACGGCATCTCCGGCCTCGGCGAAATGGTCGGCCTGTTCTACAACGAGAAGCTTCTGAAGGACGCCGGCGTCGAACTGCCGCTGAAGAACTTCGCCGACTTCGAAGCCGCCCTCGACAAGCTCAAGGCCAAGGGCACGACGCCGATCACCATGGGCACCGCCAAGCAGCACCTCGCCCTGCACCTGATCGCCGCCATCAGCCAGGCGCAGATCGACTCGAAGAACCGCAAGGAACTCGACGACCTGATCTACGGCCGCGGCGGCAGCTTCAACACGCCCGGCAACCTCGAAGCCGCCAAGCTCGTCCAGCATTGGGCGAAGGACGGCTATTTCACGGACGGTTACCAGGGTATTTCCGGCGACGACGCCGTGCAGCTCTTCATCGCCGGCCAGTCCGCCTTCCTCGTGTCGGGTACCTGGTACTTCGGCGACATGAAGGCCAATCCGGACATTCACTTCATGCCGATCCCGGCTCCGGAAGGCGTCGAGCATCCGCTGACCGTCGGCGGTGTCGACCTTGCCTGGGCAATCACCAGCATCGCCAAGACCAAGGAAGAGCAGGACACGGCCGGCGCCTACATCGACTACATGGTTTCGCCTGAAGCCGCCGTCGAATGGGCCAAGGCCGGCTACTTCCCGTCGACCGCACTGCCGGAAGGCACGAGCATCGACATGTCGCCGCTGCTCAGCGAAGGCATTTCCATGTGGAAGACGCTGAACGCTGCCGACGCCATCGGTCACTATCCGGACTGGGCAAGCCCGACCATGCTGAAGACCTATGACGACAACACCCCGCTGCTTCTCGCCGACACCGAGACGCCGGAGCAGTTCGTCGAGGCTCTCGACAAGGACTACCAGGGCTATCTGGCGAGCAAGAAGTAAGCTTCGGCGGATCGAAAATTCCCGCGGCCGCATTCGTGCGGCCGCCCTCACGAGGAGTTAGAATGAAAGCCTCCGTCCTTGACGCTCCCGTGCGCAAGAACCTTATCTTCGTCCTGCCGGGCCTGATCATCTATGCCGCGTTCGTGCTCCTGCCGATCCTGGCGGCGATCTATCTCAGCCTGACGAAATGGAACGGTATCAGCGCGCCGGATTTCGTCGGCTTCGGCAATTACATCGAGCTGTTCAGTGACAGCCGCTTCTTCATCTCGCTGCGCAACAACGCCGTCCTGATGATCTTTTATTGCGTCGTGCCGCTTGCGATCGGCATCGTGCTGGCTGCGATCGTCAGCTCCATTCGCGCCAAGGAACAGCTGGCGATCAGAACGCTGCTGTTCATGCCCTACATCATGCCGTCCGCCGTGCTCGGCATCATCTGGCACTGGCTCTACAATCCGGCCTTCGGACCGATCAACCAGGGTCTGAAGCTGATGGGGCTCGGCGCGATCGCGCTGCCCTGGCTCGGTGATTTCACCTTCGCGCTTCCGGCCGTCGGCATGGTCGCGGCCTGGTACTATTTCGGTTTTTGCATGGTGATCTTCCTGACAGGCCTGCAGCGCATCGATCCGTCGCTGTTCGAAGCGGCCCGCGTCGACGGCGCCAAGCCGTGGTACATCTTTTACCGCATCACCCTGCCGCTGTTCCTGCCGGAAATTCGTGTCGTTCTGCTTCTGACGATCATCGCCTCGATCAAGAGCTTCGACCTCATCTTCACCATGACCCGAGGGGGGCCGGCCAATGCGACGCTGGTCCCGAACATCTACATGTATGAACTGGGCTTCCACCTGAACCGCTTCGGCTATGCGGCGTCTGTCGCCATCATCGGCGCGATCCTGATCTTCGTCGTCAACTACATCGTCCACCGCTTCGTTCGGCCTGCCGACGGGAGGGCACGCTGATGGCGGGTTACTCACCAAACAGCACCGCCAAGACGTTTTCGTTCCGCGTCATCATGTGGATGTTCTCGCTGATGACGGTGTTTCCGTTCGGACTGCTGCTGCTGACCTCGATCAAGAGCAAGGAGGACCTGTTCAAGGGCGCCTTCGTGCTGCCGGCCTATCCGCATTTCGAGAATTATGTCAGCGCCTGGGTGGACGGGCATTTCGGCATCTACTTCTGGAACTCGATCATCGTCGTCATTCCGGTGGTGGCCGTCAGCATCGTGCTCGGCGTCCTGACGGGCTTCGCCTTCGCCTTCCTGTCTTTCCCATTCAAGAAGCTGACATTCGTGGTGCTGACGATCGGGATGATGGTGCCGACGGAGGCCTTCATCATCCCGCTCTATTACGAGATGCGCTATCTGGGACTGATCAATTCCTACTGGGCGATGATCCTACCGCAGATCGCGATGTCGGTGCCGTTCGCGACGATCTTCATGGCGAGCGCCATGGAGCAGTTGCCGAAGGACATTCTCGAGGCGGCGATGCTCGACGGGGCATCAAGGACGCTGATCTTGCGGCGCGTCGTCATTCCGCTTCTGAAACCTGCCGTCTCGACGCTCGGCCTGTTCCTGTTCATCTGGACCTGGAACGAGTTCCTGATTCCGCTGATCCTCGTCAACGACGACGTCTACCGGACGATGCCGCTCGGCATGCTGTTCTTCCAGGGACGTTACACGGTCAATACGCCGGTACTGACGGCCGGGGCGGTGCTCGTCATCCTGCCGATCGTCGTCGTCTACCTGATCTTCCAGCGCAAGTTCATCGAAGGCCTGACGGCCGGCGCATCCAAGTAAGGCCCCCGGAGGGCGGCGCTGTGTCATTCGCGCCGCCCTTCTTCATAAAAGGATCACGCCGGGCCGGCATAGAGGTCCAGCCTGTTCCATCTCTCCAGCTCATCCGGCAGTTCTTCCCATGACAGACAGTTCCGTTCTCGCCCGCCTCTCGCCGCAGGCTTCCTCCCGCCTCGTGACCCTTGCCGAAACCGTGCTTCAGGCCGGCATTCTGGCGCGCGGTTCGCTGAAGCGGCGGTATTCGAGCCAGATGGTGTCCAAGGGGCCGCGCGATTACCAGACCGAAATCGACCGCGCCGTCGAAGCGGAGATTGCCGGGCGGCTCGCCGAAGCCTTTCCGGACTACACGATCCATGGCGAGGAGCAGATGAGCGATCGGACGGGCCGTGACGGCGCGCCGGTGATCCACATCGACCCGATCGACGGCACGACAAATTTCGCCTGGGGTCTTCCGCATTTCGGCATGACGGTGCTGATCGAGGAGGGCGGCGAGTTGATCGCCGGTGCCGTCTACGATCCGATGCTCGACGAGCTTTTCAGCGCCGAGAAGGATGGCGGCGCCTATCTCAACGGCGAGCGGCTGGTCTGTGGCGAAGAAGGCAACGTCGAGAACGTGATCGTGGGTGCGGGGCTTCCCGTGCCGGGACAGGTGAAGTCGGTCGGCGTGGACCGGTATCATTCCGCACTGCGGCGGCTGATGGACAATACAGCCGGCGTGCGCCGCCTCGGTTCGGCGGCATTGTCGACGGCCTATGTCGCCGCCGGCCGTCTCGACGGATTTTTCGAGGACGGACTGTCGCTGCATGACTACGGGGCGGCGGCCCTGCTCGTGCGCGAGGCGGGCGGGATCGTCACCGGGTTCACGGGCGGTCCGGTCGGGGTGAACGGAGATGTGCTCGCCGCGACACCGGCGCTGCATTCGTGGCTGGTTCAGGGCTTTGCCGGCTGATCAGCCGGTCATCAGTCCTTCGAGGCCGACCGGGTCGTCGGTGGTGATCTGATCGACCCTGGCGGCCAGGAGCCTTACGACCGCCGGGTGATTTTCCGCCGTGGCGCCGGTGATCGTGTAGGCGTCGATGCGGCGGCCGGCTGCATGAAAGGCCGCGACCAGATCGAAGCCGGCGCGCTCGGCGGTCAGAACCAGCTCATATTCCAGATAGATCATTTCCGCTTTCGGGGAATCGGAGAGAGCCGTTTCGACAAAGCGTTCGAATTCGCCGGTGCGTGCCGTCTTTTCCGCGACGCCGAAGTGGCACGGGTCGTAACCGATCCGCATGCCCGGAACGGCGGCGGAGAGGCGCGAGACAGCCTCGGCATCGCCGCCGGAGAGAATGGCGAGGTGCTTCACCGGCGCGATCGCTTGCGCAAAGGCGGCAACCTGTCTATCGCCAAGCGCTGCCGCGCCCTCCTTCATGTCGAGTTGCAGGAGCGCGCCTTCGCCGGATTGCTGGCCGGCAAGGCGCTGGCAGAGCGTGTCGAACAACATCACGGGATGGTCGGTCGGGTTGCCTGATGCGTCGCGCAGGTTCAGGGCGGCAAGCTGCCCGGGCGTGGCGGTCGCCACCGGTCCGGTTCCTGTCGTCGCTCGGTCGAGCGTCTTGTCGTGCAGGACGACGAAGCCGCCGCCGGCATGGCAGAGCAGGTCGATCTCGAGGCTGGCGCCGAGGCGCATGCCCTCGGCGATCCTCTCCCAGGTGAACGAAATGTCGCCGGCCTGCTTGTGGCCGCGATGCCATTTCAGCCACGTCTTGTGGCCGTCTCTTTCAAGAAAGATACCGTCAGGCATGGGCGAGAAATTCCGGAGCTTGGGTTTCGGCGGGGATGTCGGATCGGAAGATTATCCGGTTGTCCCGGAAGAGGCTATAGGCGCTGATCGTCGGCGTGACGAACATGCCCTGCGTCATTTGCCGGCCGGGCGAGGTCATCGCCTTCAGCCGCGTGCCGTCGGTCAGGTCGACGTCGACGATCAGGTGGGTACCAAAATCGGTCGCGCGGTGGATCGATGCCGCCGTTCCGTTGCGGGCGGGGTCGACGCGGATCGCTTCCGGGCGCACGGCGAGTGTCGCGGGACCGTCCGGCGCATGGACTGCGACCGGGAAAAGGGGATGGTCGAAATAGCCCGAGCGGACCTGGCCCTTGACGAAGTTCATCGAGCCGATGAAGCCGGCCACAAATTCGGTTTCCGGGCGGCGGTAGATGGCATCGGGAGCGGCGGCCTGTTCGCTGACGCCGTCGCGCATGACGACGATGCGGTCTGCCAGCGCCAGTGCTTCGTCCTGTCCGTGGGTGACGAACAGCGTGGTGATACCGAGGCGCTGCTGGATGTCGCGCACCTCTTCGCGAAGCCGCTCGCGTAAGTGCTGGTCGAGGCTCGCAAAGGGTTCGTCGAGCAGCAGGATCTTCGGCTCCAGCACGAGCGAGCGGGCCAGCGCCACGCGCTGCTGCTGGCCGCCGGAGAGCTGCCAGGTCATGCGCTTGCCGTAGCCGGAGAGGCCGACCAGCGTCAGCGCCTCCTCCACGCGGTTGCGGATATCGGCTTTCGGCATACCCTTCAATTTCAGGCCGAAGGCGATGTTGGAGAACACGTTCATGTGGCTCCAGAGGGCGTGGCTCTGGAAGACCATGCCGGTCGGGCGGCGTTCCGGCGGCAGGCGCGTGACGTTCTCTCCGTCGATCTCGACTGCACCCCCGGTCGGTTGCTCGAAGCCGCCGATCATCCGGAGCAATGTCGACTTGCCGGAGCCGGAGGGGCCGAGCAGGCAGACGAGTTCGCCGTCTTCGACCTCCAGCGAGAAATCGCGGACGGCATGGGCGGTGCCGAAGCTCTTCGATACCTGCTTCATGCTCAAGCGGGCCATGGGAATGCCTTTCTGAATTGAAGTCCTGTCCGTCTCATGCACCGAATCCCTTGGCGAAGGCACCGGCGCCGACAACGCGGCGGGCGAACATGAGGGCAATGAAGGAGGGAACCCACAGCATCACCGAGAGGACGGCGCCGTACTGAACGACGATCTGGTTGTTGATGAAGGTGATCATCAGGACCGGCATGGTGCGGATGTCGGGCGTGCCGATCAGCCATGCGCCTTCGGTTTCGTAGAAGGTGGCGACGAAGGTCAGAAGCAGGGCTGCGGCAATGGTCGGGAAGGCCTGCGGCAGGGTGATCGACCAGAAGACGCGCAAAGGCCCGGCGCCGGCGTCACGCGCGGCTTCCTCCATCCGGCGGTCGACGGACTGGAAGGCGGCAACCGGTATCCAGATCATCAGCATCAGCGTGCCGACGAGCTGGATGAGGACGACGCCCCAGAAGGTGCTGATCAGCCCGAGCTTCAGGAAGATCGCCGCAATCGCCACCAGGAGACCGAATTTCGGGAAGGCGTGCGAAGCGAGGAAGGAGAGGAAGAAGATGTTGCGGCCGGGAAATTTCAGCCGGGCGAAGGCGTAGGCCGCCGGCAGGCAGATGATTGCCGAAAGGATCGTCACGGTGAATGTCAGGCGCAGGCTCATGAACAGCGCGTCCCAGACATCCTGACGGGCCAGCGTCTGGTGCCAGAAGCGCAGTCCGAACTGCTGCGGCAGCAGGGAGGGATAACGCCAGACCTCGGTGAAGGCCCAGGTGCCGACGACGAGCAGCGGCAGGGCGATGAAGAGCGTCAGCAGGACGGCGAGCGTCCAGCCGGTCCAGTCGATGCGGCGCGGGGAGGAAGTGAGGATGGCCATCAGCTCTTCTCCCGGTTTCTGGCGATCGAGTAGACGTAGAAGATGCCGAAGAACAGGCAGAAGCCGAAGGTGACGACGGCCTGCGTCGTGGCGTTCAGCGGATCGTTGAGGTCGTTGAAGGTCCGCTGCATGAACGGCCCCATCATTTCCGGCGATGCTGGCCCGAGCAGATAGGGCAGGGTGAAGGCAGAAAAGATGCCCAGCACGGCGAAGGAGGCGGCGACCAGCAGCGAATTGCCCATGCGCGGCAGAATGATATGGGCCAGCACCCGGAACGGTGAGGCGCCGACATCGCGGGCGGCTTCGATGGCGTTGTTGGAAATCGATCCCAGGCCGGCGACGAGCATCAGAACCGTCAGCGGCAGGTTGTCCCAGACGAGGCCGATCACCGGTCCCCAGGGGGAGAGATAGGGGGAGGGCAGCTTCGGCAGGCCGACGCTGTTGAGGATGATGTCGACGGCGCCGTTCGGGCCGATGGTGCGGATCAGCGCATAGGAGAGGATGATCGACGGCACGAACATCGGAAAGATCGCCAGCCCCTGCACATAGGCGGCAAGGCGGCTGGTCGAAAAGCGCAGGTAAAGCGCGATCGGCAGCGCGGTGACGATCAGCAGGACGCCGCAGACGGCCGTCGTCCAGAGCGTCAGATAGAGATTGTTGAGGCTGTAGCCGTCGGAAAAGAAGAACCGGTAGGACTCGGTGGAGAAATGACGTGTTCCGGTCTGGTCGGCGAGGAAGAGCGTGTCGTAAATCGCCGAAAAGATCGGATAGATGATCAGCCAGAAGAGCAGCAGGACGGGAATGGCGACGAGAAGAAGGCCGGTGAGCCCCCTTCTCGTCAGTCCCAGATTGCCGACCGGCGCTGTCGCGATGCCGGTGACGGCCATTAGCTGCGGCTCAGGTTCGGAGCCACGTTGCGGTACCAGCCGTCATTGACGGCGGTTTCCCAATCGCCCGACGGGAAGGTCGGGATCGTCTGCGGGATGACGTCGGCATATTTCTGGCGCAGGTCGTCAGAGATGTTCTCCCAGGAAACGCCCGGGAAGCCGCCGATCTTGGTGATGATGGCTTCCTGCATCTCCGAAGACAGCATGTAGTTGGCAAGCTTCATGGCGGCGTCCTTGTTGGCGCCGTTGGTGAAGACGGTCATGCGCGAGAAACCGCCGCAGAGCGCGAGGTCGGTCAGCTGCACGAGGCCGGTGGTTTCTTCCGGCAGGACACCCTGGGCGATCGCCTGGAGAACCTGGTCGGACCAGACCGGCGTCATGGTGACGACGCCCTGAGCGAGCAGCTGCAGCGACTGGCTGTTGCCGGCCGTATAGCTGCCATTGTCGTAGAGCGAGGGGGCGATGTCGTTGAGGATCTTCCAGGCCGGCGGCAGAGCCTTGGCGGCGAAGTCCTCGGTGTAGTTCGCCACGGTGAACTTCGACGGATCGCGGCCATTGGCCTCGTGGATGGCGCGGCGGACGAAGTTGCCGCCGGAGCCGCCCTTGTCCGGACGGTTGTAGATGAACTGGCCGGGATTGGCCTTGATCCAGGCAACCAGCGCATCCCAGGTCTTCGGGGCGTCCTTCGGGTCGAGCTTGGTCTTGTCATAGGCGAGCAGCACCTGCGAACCGCGATAGGGCAGCGAGTAGTCGCTGTCGATCGCCATCGGGTTGACCTTGGCATAGTCCGGGGTGTTTTCGGTCGAGAACTTGACCCAGAGGCCTTCCTTGATGCCGTCGGTCGGCAGGCGGGGATCGAAGTGCTCGAACATGTCGGCCTTCGGATCGGTCTTGGTCTTCAACGCGGCAAGCGCACGATCGGCGATGGCGCGCAGGCCGTTATTGTCCTGGGCGTCGACGACCTTGAGCTTCAGGTCGGGGTTGGCCTTTTCGAAGGCCGGACGCACGACGTTGTTCCAGAGATCGATGATGTTGGAATCGGACCCGCTGTAGAGTTCGATCGTGTGCTCGTCGGCAAAGGCAAAGCGCGGCATCAGGCCGGCGCCGGCAACGGCTGCGGCCGAAGCGGCCAGAAATTCGCGTCTCTTCATGTCACTCTCCATGGATTGTCAGGGACCGGAATGGGCCCCTGCTAATCCTGGCGAGTGACAGCGGGATGACAGTAACGTTACAGCTTTGCGAATAAGTTCGGAGGGCGAACTAAGTGTTTGGCAATCCTTGTGAGAGGCGTCCCGATTTATCAGCTGAAGCTGATCTGTGCCTTCATGGCGCGTGTCCGGTCGGACGCAGCAATGAAGGCCTGCTCGGCTTCGGCAAGCGGCATGGTGTGGGTGATCAGCGGTTTGACGTCGATCAGTCCCGCCTGCATCAGCCTGACGGCGGTCGCGAATTCCTCGTGGAAGCGGAAGGAGCCGCGCAGGTCGAGTTCCTTCGAGGTGATGGCCATCATCGGCACGCTCATGTCGCCACCGAGGCCAAGCTGCAGGATGACGCCGCGCGGACGCATGGCCGCAATGCCGCCGGCAAGGGCCGGTGCCGCGCCGGAGCATTCGTAGAGGACGTCGAAATAACCCTTGCCGGCGGTGTAGGGCTTCAGCCCATCCGGATCGTCGGAGAGATTGATGGTCCGGTCCGCGCCGACGGTTTCGGCAAATTTCAGCGTCTGGGCGGTCAGGTCCGTCGCGACGATTTCGGCGGCGCCGGCGCGTCGCGCGGCAAGGATCGCCAGCGTGCCGATCGGGCCGCAGCCGGTGACGAGGACGCGCTTGCCGAGCATTTCACCGGCGCGGCGGGTGGCGTGCAGGGTGACGGAGAGCGGTTCTGCCATCGCCGCTTCGCCGGCGGTAAGCCCATCGGCCTTCACGCATTGGCTGGCGTCCGCCACCAGCACTTCCCGGAACGCGCCCTGGATGTGGGGAAAGGGCATGGCCGAGCCGTAAAAGCGCATGTTGAGGCAATGATTGTGCAGGCCCTTCTGGCAGTATTCGCAGGTACCGCAGGGACGCGACGGGGAGACCGCCACGAGATCGCCGATCGCGAGACCCGAGACGCCTTCGCCCAGAGCTGAGATGTGGCCGGAGACTTCGTGGCCGAGAATCATCGGCTCTTTCAGGCGCACCGCGCCGAAGCCGCCGTGATTGTAGTAATGCAGGTCGGAGCCGCAGACGCCGCCGGTGGCAAGACGGATCTGCACTTCGCCCTTGCCCGGCTGGACTTCGGTGCGGTCCTCGATGCGGAGATCGTGGGCGGCGTGAATGACGATGGCTTTCATGGACGTGTCTTTCAGAGAACGGGTGTCGGCAGGTCGCGGCCTGCGAAATGTGCGGCGAGATTGTCGAAGACGAGTTTGCCCATCGCCTTGCGGGTCTCATAGGTACCGGATGCATGGTGCGGCTGCAGGAGCACGTTGTCGAGGGTCAGAAAGCGCGGATCGAGCTTCGGTTCGCCTTCGAAGACGTCGAGTGCCGCGGAGCCGAGCCTGCCATCCTGCAGGGCCTCGATCAGCGCGTCCTCGTCGATGTTGGCTGCGCGGGAAATATTGATCAGCATGCCTTCGGGACCGAGCGCCTCGATCACCTGCCGGTTGACGATATGGCGGGTGTCTGGCGTGGCGGCCAGTGCGACGAAGAGAAAGTCCGAGTGCTTGGCCAGTTCGACCGGGTCGGCAAGGAATTTCCAGTCGCCGGCCACCGCCTTCGGGCTGCGGTTGCAATAGGCGATCTCCATGTCGAAGCCGGCAAGCCTTCTGGCCACTTCGAAGCCGATGCGGCCGAGGCCGAGAATGCCGGCGCGCTTACCGTGAGCGCGTCTCTGCAACGGGTAGAGGCCTTTTGCCGCCCAGTCGCCGCTTCTGACCCAACGCTCGGCGCCGATCATGCCGCGCGAGAGCGCCAGCATCATCGCAACGCCGAGATCGGCGACATCCTTCGTCAGGACATCCGGCGTATTGGTGACGCGAATGCCGTGCTCGCGGGCAGCAGCAAGATCGACCGCGTCATAGCCAACGCCGTAGACACTGATGATCTCGAGGTTGGGCAGGGCTTCGATCAACGCCCGGCTGGCGCCAAGCTCGCCACGGGTGGCGATGCCGCGAATGCCGGCGACGTTTTCGGCGAGGAAGGCCGGCTTGTCGTCCGCCTCAAAATAGCGGTGCATGACAAAATTCTCGTTCAGGCGTTCTTCGTCCCATGACGGGTAGGGACCGACCTGCAATATCTCGATTTTCGACAAGGGTGCCTCCCGGCGCAACTATTATTGTTATCGATAACATATCGGATTGCGGCGGATTGTCGAGGGCATGTTCTTCGACAATCCGCGCTTGCTGTCAGCCGAGCTTGCAGCCGTTGGCGGTGAGGTAGACCGCGTAGAGCGAGGTGGTGGCGGTGATGAACAGCCGGTTGCGCTTGGGCCCGCCGAAGGTGACGTTGGAGACGATTTCGGGGATCCGGATCTTGCCGATCAGCGTGCCGTCGGGATCGTAGCAGTGCACGCCGTCGCCGGCGCTGGTCCAGATACGGCCGGTGCGGTCGAGCCGGAAGCCGTCGAAGAAACCGGCGGTGCAGTCGGCAAAGAGGCCGAGGTCGCTGAGGCTGTTGTCGGCATTGACCGCGAACTTGCGGATGTGGTGCGGGCCGCCTTGTTGGTGCGTGCCACCGGTGTCGACGATATAGAGCAGGCTTTCGTCCGGCGAGAAGGCAAGGCCATTCGGCTTGACGAAATCATCGGCGACGCGGACGGTCTTGCCCGTGGACGGATCGTGGCGGTAGACGTGGCAGCCGCCGATCTCTTCCTTGCCGTAATCGCCCTCATAGTCATGCATGATGCCGTAGGAGGGGTCGGTAAACCAGATCGTGTCGTCGGATTTGACCACGACGTCGTTTGGTGAGTTGAAGCGCTTACCCTCGAAATTGTCGGCGATGACGGTGATGGAACCGTCGACTTCCGTGCGGGTGACGCGGCGGGCGAGGTGCTCGCAGGTCACGAGCCGGCCCTGATTGTCGACGGTGTTGCCGTTGCAATTGTTGGACGGCTGGCGGAAGACCGCCGTGGTTCCGCCGGCCTCGTCGTAGCGCATCATCCGGTTGTTGGGGATGTCGGAGAAAACCAGATAGCGCCCCGGCGCAAACCATGCCGGGCCTTCCAGCCAGCGGCCGCCCGTCCAAAGGCGCTCGACCTTGGCATGCCCGACAAAACAGGCTTCGAACCGCGGATCGACGACCTCGAAACCCGTTCCTTCCAACTCTCCAAACATCAGTCTTCCTCCCGAATTGGCGCGGATCATAGCATCGACGATTGCCCGATCCAGTCCGTTTCTATCTCTGTTATCGATATCATTTTCAAGATGGAATGTGAGGTTCGAAGATTGAGCCGGTGGTCGCATCCGTCGTTATTGCATTGATTCGAATGCCGAATGTCGCTTCTAGCGAGGCTTATGGAAAAACGCGGTCGGGTTATTGCTGGGTGATAGCGATAACTTTATGATCGCTGGTAGAGAATGGCGGGAGGACAGGTTTGGCGAAGAAGGGGATGAGCAAGGGCGGGCCGTTGCCTTCCAGCATCGGCGGCAAACCGACGATGGCGGATGTGGCGGATTATGCCGGCGTTTCGACCATGACCGTGTCGCGCGCTTTGAAGAAGGACGGCCGCGTTTCCGAGGAGACCCGCAAGCGCATCCTCGAAGCCGTCGATCAGCTCGGCTACGTGCTCGACCAGGCTGCCGGTTCTCTCTCCTCGCGGCGCACGGGCTTCGTCGCGGCGCTCGTTCCCTCGATCAACAACTCCAACTTTTCCGATACGGCACGCGGCATCACCGACGCGCTCGAACAATCGGGGCTCCAGCTTCTGCTCGGCTACACGGATTATTCGACGGAGAAGGAGGAGAAGCTGATCCAATCGATGCTGCAGCGGCGGCCGGAGGGCATTATCCTCACGGGTGGATCGCATACGCCCCAGGCCCGGCGGATGCTGCAGAATTCCGGGATCCCCGTGGTCGAGACCTGGGAAATCCCCGAAGAGCCCATTGGCCACGTCGTCGGTTTTTCCAACAGTGAGGTGATGGCCGATCTTGTCCGGGCGCTGGCCGCCAAGGGGTACCGGAAATTCGGCTATATCGGCGGCACGTCGGCCCGCGACACGCGCGGCAGCCTGCGCCGCGCCGGCTTCTTGAAGGCGGTCGAGGAACTCGGGCTGGAGCCGGGGCGGCTGATTTCCTTCGGGGTGCCGCCGATTTCCATCGAGCAGGGCGCGCAGGCCGTCGTCTCCATGCTGGAGCGCTGGCCGGACACGGAAGTCGTGCTCTGTGTTTCCGACCTTTCGGCCTTCGGCGCGCTGATGGAATGTCAGCGGCGCGGCATGAAGGTGCCGGGCGACATCGCCATCGCCGGGTTTGGCGACTACGAAATTTCGGCTTTCTGCCACCCCCGCATTTCGACCGTGAATGTCGGATGCTACGATATCGGCCGGCTCGCCGCGCAGAGGCTGCTTCAGGCGATTTCCGGCGAAGCAGTCAGCGGCGACGAACTGATCCTCACCCCGTACAAGGTGATCCTGCGCGAAAGTGCCTGATCCCTTTCCACTCCACTTTTCAATGATCCATACCGAAAGGCCCTCATCATGTCTTATACCCGCCCCGCCACCGCGCTGACCCACAAGGGTGTCATGGCCGCCTTGACCGCTGCCATCGCCAAGGCCGAGGAGATGGGTGTCCCGCAGGATATCGTCATTGTCGACCAGAGCGGCGAGACGCTGGCGAAATTCCGCATGGACGGCGCCAAGTTCACCTCGATGCACACGGCATCGGCAAAGGCCATCACGGCCGCCTCGATCAACGCCGCCACCGGCAACATGCCGCCGGAATTCGGCACGGCGGCGGGCATCGCCTCGCAGGGGCGGGTGACGCATCTGAAGGGCGGTCTGCCGATCCGCTTCTCCGGTCTTCTCGCCGGCGCCATCGGCGTTGGCTCGGGAAAGGGTGAGGAGGATGTTGCCGTGGCGCAGGCAGCGCTTGCCGCCATCGGCGCGGATCCGATCGAGGTCTGAAATTTCGACGATCCGCGTGATCGGCAGAGTTTCAGATTGAAAATGTTATCGATAACATATATCGAGTACGCAATGCCGCATTGAGCGGCCGGGCCGGGTCTGCCAGTCTGGCCGCTTGATACGCAAACAAGAATTTCGGGAGGAAAGTCATGTTTCCATTGTTCGATCTTTCGGGCAGCCGCGCGCTGATCACCGGCTCCAGCCAGGGCATCGGCCTCGCGCTCGCCCATGGGCTTGCGGCGCACGGGGCCGAGGTCATCATCAACGGCCGCAATGCGGATAAGGTGGAAGAGGCGCGCAAGGAACTCTCCGCCAAGGGCTACACGAGCCACGCAGCCATCTTCGATGTGACGGACAAGGCCGAGGTAGATGCGGGCATCGCCAAGATCGAAGCGGAGATCGGCGCGATCGACATTCTCGTCAACAATGCCGGCATGCAGTTTCGCACCCAGCTTGAGGATTATCCGGCCGACAAGTTCGAGCTTTTGTTCAAGACGAACGTGACGAGTGTCTTCCTGGTCGGGCAGGCGGTGGCGCGCCACATGATCGCCCGCGGGCGCGGCAAGATCATCAACATCGCCTCCGTGCAGAGCGAACTCGCCCGTCCGTCGATCGCGCCCTATACGGCGACGAAGGGCGCGGTCAAAAACCTGACCAAGGGTATGTGCACGGACTGGGCGAAATACGGGCTTCAGATCAACGCGATCGCGCCCGGCTATTTCAAGACGCCGCTCAACCAGGCCCTGATCGACAATCCGGAATTCACCTCCTGGCTGGAAAAGCGCACGCCGGCCGGACGTTGGGGCGATGTCGAGGAACTGATCGGCGCCGCCGTCTTCCTGTCGTCGAAGGCGTCCTCCTTCATCAACGGCGAAACGCTGCATGTCGATGGCGGCATTACCGCCTGCCTTTGAGGAGAAGACATGACGTTGATCGTGGTGATGGGGGTGAGCGGTTGCGGCAAGTCCTCCATGGGGGCGGCGTTGGCCGACAGGCTCGGCTTGCCGTTCGTGGAGGGTGACGCCCTGCATCCGGCGGCCAATGTCGAAAAGATGTCGAAGGGCATTCCGCTGACCGACGAAGACCGCTGGCCCTGGCTGGAGAAGGTCGGCGAGACGCTGGCGGCGATGCGCGCGGACGGTGGCGGGATTGCATCATGCTCCTCGCTGAAGCGGGTCTATCGCGATGTCCTGCGGCGCAAGGCGGGCAATGACCTCATCTTCGTCCATCTGCACGGGTCGCGGGAACTGCTTCTCGAACGCATGACGCACCGTCCCGGCCACTTCATGCCGGCCTCGCTGCTCGACAGCCAGCTGGCGACGCTGGAAGTGCCAGGGGCAGATGAAAACGCGATACCGGTCGATTGCGCGGAACCGCTGGAGACGGCCGTCGCTCGCGTTGCGGCACTGATCGGAAACTGAACAAAACGGGAGGCCGGAGGATGGCAGACAGGGATGCGCTGAAAATTGCGGTGATCGGGGCCGGCATCATGGGATCGGCGATCGCCACCCGTCTTCTCGAAACCGGCCAGACGGTCACCACCTTCGATCTCGATGCCGAAAAGGTCGCGGCGCTGACGCGCAAGGGCGCCCAGTCGGCCGAGACGGTCGCCGCCGCTGTCGGCGCCTCCGATTTCGTGATCCTCAGCCTCAACCATGCCGATATCGTGCGGGCCGTGGTGTTTGGCGAGACGGGTGTAGCCAAGGCCGCGACGGCCGACAAACTGCTGATCGACATGTCTTCGATCGATCCGAAGGATACCGCCGACATGGCCAGGAAGCTGGCCTCCGAGACCGGGATGAAGTGGGTCGATTGCCCGTTGTCGGGCGGTGCGCCGGGCGCACTTGGCGGGCGGCTGACGATCATGGCCGGCGGCGACGAAGCCGATTTCGAGCGGGCCCGCGCGGTCATGCAGCATCTCGCTGCCAACTATACGCTGATGGGGCCGAATGGTGCCGGCCAGACGGTCAAGCTCATCAACCAGCTGTTCTGCGCGGTCGCGTTCCAGGCGGTCGCCGAGGCGGTGAAGCTTGCCGAGGCGGGCGGCGTCGATGCCGCCCGGATTCCCGCCGCGCTGAAGGGCGGACGGGCCGACAGCGCCATCCTGCAGGAATTCATGGGCAAGTTCGCCGCGCGCGACTACACGCCGACGGGGCGGATCGACAACATGCTGAAGGATCTCGACAGTCTCCAGGCCTTCGCCCTGAAGACGAAGACACCATTGCCGATGACCGGTCCGGTCGTCGAAATCCACCGTCTGCTCTGCGCCGCCGGGCTTGGTCCGAAGGATTCCGCTGAGATGATGCGGCTGCTCGACGGCGACCTCGGCTGAAGGCCACGGTCAGGCATTCCAAAATTGCGATGACTATCCGCTTTTGGGCTTGACGGTTCGCAATTGTTATCGATAACATAACTTCATCAAGAGGCTTTGGGAGGAGCGTCTAGTGGGAGAGAGCCAGCTTCTGGAATTTCGATCGATCACGAAGGAGTTCGGGGGAACCCGTGCGCTTTCCGACGTGTCGATCGATCTGAAGGCCGGCGAAATACTGGCTCTTCTCGGCGAGAACGGGGCGGGAAAATCGACGCTCATCAAGACGCTGGCCGGCATCCACAAGCCCGATGGCGGTGAAATCCGCTTCCGTGGCGAAGCCTACGCCCATCGTCCCCCGAAACCCAATGAACGCCAGCCGGTCGCCTTCATCCATCAGGATCTCGGCCTCATCGAATGGATGACGGTCGGAGAAAACGTTGGGCTGGCGCAGGGCTTTTCCATGCGCTCCGGCCTGATCGACTGGTCGGGAACGGAGAGGCGCGCGGCGGAAGCGTTGAAGCTGGTCGGTTGCGATTTCGATCCCTCGACACGGGTCTCCAGCCTGACACGGACGGAAAAGTCGCTCGTTGCGATCGCCCGCGCTTTGGCGGTCGAGGCGGACGTGCTCGTTCTCGACGAGCCGACGGCGAGCCTTCCGGCCGACGAGGTCGAGCGGCTGTTTGCCGCGATCCGGCCGCTGAAAGAACGCGGCGTCGGCATGATCTACGTATCCCACCGTCTGGATGAAATCTTCCGCATTGCCGACCGTGTCGCGGTGCTGCGCGACGGCAAGCTCGTCGGCCAGAAAGAGGTCGCCGATACGACGCCGGCCGAACTGGTGCAGATGATCGTCGGCCGTTCCACCGATGAACTCTTCGTCAAGGCCGCGGCCAACCCGGGCAAGGCCGTCGTCGAAGTGCGAGACCTGCAGTGCGCCGGTACGGCTCCGATCTCCTTCGACATTCGCAAGGGCGAATTGCTCGGTCTCGTCGGTCTTCGCGGCGCAGGCCAGGAACTCATCGGCCGGGCGCTTTTCGGGGCTGAGGACTTCGACGGCAAGATCCTGCTGAACGGCGAGGCGCCCGATCTCTCGAGCCCGCTTGCGGCCATGCGCTGCGGCATCGGCCTGATCGCCCGCGACCGAACGGAAGAATCGGTCGCGCTGTCGCTGTCGGTGCGCGAAAACACCTTTCTCAATCCGGCTGCCGGCAAGCGCAGCCTGTTTTCCTTCCTCACGCCGCGCAGCGAAGCGGCGCATGCGGAGTTCATCGGCCAGTCAGTCGGTCTCAGGCCGAACGATCCGGACCTGCCGGTCGAAGCGCTTTCGGGCGGCAACCAGCAGAAGGTCGTCGTTGGGCGCTGGCTGGCGACCGGCCGCAAGCTCCTGATTGCCGAGGACCCGACCGCCGGCGTCGATGTCGGCGCCAAGGCGGACATCTACCGGCTGATCGCCCGTGCGCTCGAAGCCGGTCTGGCGGTCGTCGTGGTGTCCACCGATTTCGAGGAAATCGCCCATATCTGCCACCGCGCGCTGGTCTTCTCGCGCGGCCATATCGTCAGTGAACTTGCCGGAGAGGCGTTGACGACGCCCGCGTTGATAACCGCGGCCTCCGCCTCCGAAGCGGCTTGAACGGGAGAACAGCATGCAGTCGATCGAATCCACGGCGCTTGAGCCGACCAAGGCGGAAATGAAAGGGCTGACGGTGGGCCAGCGGATTGCCCGGCTGCTGCCGGTCTACGGCCTTGTCATCCTAACGGCCGCGCTGATCATTCTCTTCTCGATCATGCTGCCGCGGACCTTTCCGACGCTCCTGAACCTGCGCTCGATCATTTCCGACAAAGCGATCATCGCGCTCCTGTCGCTGGCGGCGATGATCCCGATGGCGGCGGGCCGCATCGACCTGACCATCGGCTACGGAATCGTGCTCTGGCACATCCTGGCGATCAGCCTGCAGACCATGTTCGGCCTGCCCTGGCCGGTGGCGGTGCTGATCGTGCTCGCGCTCGGGGCCTTCACGGGCCTGTTGAACGGCCTCTTGGTGGAGGTCGCCAAGATCGACTCCTTTATCGCCACGCTCGGCACCGGCACGGTGCTCTACGCGCTGGCGCTCTGGCATACGGGCGGCCGGCAGGTCGTCGGCGTTCTGCCGGACGGTTTTTACGCGCTCAACGGCACCATGCTCTTCGGCCTGCCGATCACCGGCTTCTACGTCATGATCGTCGCCGTCGTCATGTGGATCGCGCTCGAATATCTGCCGATCGGCCGGTACCTCTATGCGATTGGCGCCAACCCCAAGGCCGCGGCGCTGAACGGCATTCCTGTGCGCAAGTTCGTCATGGGCGCCTTCATTTCGTCCGGCTTCCTGTCGGCGATGACGGGCGTGCTGCTCGCCTCCAAGCTCAGGATCGGCCAGGCAAGCGTCGGCCTTGAATACCTTCTGCCGGCGCTGGTCGGAGCCTTCCTCGGCTCGACCACGATCAAGCCCGGCCGCGTCAACGTCTGGGGCACCATCGTTGGTGTCGTGATCCTGGCGGTCGGCATATCGGGCATTCAGCAATTCGGCGGTTCGTTCTTCGTCGAGCCGCTCTTCAACGGCGTGACCCTGCTGGTGGCCATCGGCATCGCGGGATACGCGCAACGCAAACGCGGGGCGGTGAAGAAGGCCGCTCCACGGCAATAAGGCCAAGTTCCAGAGGGCTTGCCGGAATACTCAAAGGGAGGAATGAGCATGAAACGCAGGACAATGATGAAAGCGACCGTCGCCATCGTGGCGATGATGATCTCCGCACCGGCCTTTGCCGATGCCATGGCGGACGCACAGGCCGTCGTCGACAAGTACGCGTCGAAGGTGGACAAGTGGGACGGTCCGACGACCGGTCCGAAGGCGGCCGACGGCAAGAGCATCGTCGTTCTCGCCGGCGACATGAAAAACGGCGGCATTCTCGGCGTCGTCAACGGCATCCAGGAAGCGGCCGACGCCGCCGGCTGGAAGGTGACCGTGCTCGATGGCGCCGGCTCGATTTCCGGCCGTACGGCCGCCTTCGGACAGGCCATGGCGTTGAAGCCGGACGGCATCATCATCAACGGCTTCGACGCCGTCGAACAGGGACCGGCGATGGAGCAGGCCAAGGCCGCCAACATTCCGATGGTCTCCTGGCATGCGGCGCCTGCCGTCGGCCCGGTTCCGGATGTCGGCGTCTTCGCCAACGTCACCACGGACGCGATGGAAGTTTCCAAGGCCGCGGCCGACTGGGCCTATGTCGATGCCAAGGGCAAGCCGGGCGTCATCATCTTCACCGACTCGACCTACCAGATCGCGATCGCCAAGGCCGACCGGATGAAGAAAGAGATCGAGGATCTCGGCGGCAAGGTGCTCGAATATGTCGACACTCCGATTGCCGAAACCTCGCAGCGCATGCCGCAGCTCACCACGTCGCTCCTGCAGAAATACGGCGACCAGTGGACGCATTCGCTGGCGATCAACGACCTCTATTTCGACTTCATGGGTCCGTCGCTCTCCGCTGCCGGCATTCCCGGTGACGGCCATCCCGTCAATGTCGCCGCAGGCGACGGTTCGGAAAGCGCCTATCAGCGCATCCGCGCCAAGCAGTATCAGCAGGTCACCGTTGCGGAGCCGCTGAACCTGCAGGGCTGGCAGCTGGTCGACGAGCTGAACCGCGCCTTCGCGGGTGAGCAGTGGTCCGGCTATGTCTCGCCGCTGCATGTCGTGACCTCCGCCAACGTCGAATTCGACGGCGGACCGAAGAACACCTTCGATCCCGACAACGGCTACCGCGACGAATACAAGAAAATCTGGGGCAAGATGTAACCGGCCCACCTCCCGGAAAGGGCACGTCGAAAGGCGTGCCCTTTTTGATGATCTCTCCCTTCAAGGTGCTTTCCATGATCATTCGTTATGCCCTGTTCGAGGGTGAAATTCATGCTGGCAAGGAAGCGGCCTTCCGCGCCTATGTCAAAGACCGGCTGGTGCCGCTCTGGACGCAATTTCCGGGCGCGACGGAGGTGCGGGTCCTCGATGGGATGGAGCGTGACGAGGGTGCACCGGTCTACGCCATGGCGCTCGCCATCCGCTATCCGGACATGGAAACCTGCAATGCCGCGCTGCAAAGCCCGGTCCGCTTCGAAAGCCGTGAAGTGACCAAGGGGCTTCTCGAGATGTTCACCGGCAGGGTGCATCACCACGTCTTCGACGCCAACGAATATCCGGTGAAGGCCCATTAACCGTCCAGGGCTGTTGCCGTCACGGCGCTGATGAAGGGCATTGCAGATTGCAGGCGCTTGCTGCGATAGTCTCGCCGGGGTCTCCGGAGGATGAGCAATGTTGGACGGTACGCAGGTCATGCCGCAGGAAGAGGAAATTCTCGCCTTCCAGAGGCAGTGCGAGGCCTTTTATCCGCCGGACGCAGTCGATGCGCCGATCGCGCAGCAGCGGCAATGGTATGACGCACTCTGTGCAGCATTCGCACCACCGCTACCGGCCGGCATGGAGAAGCAGGATGGCGTCGTCGCAGGTGTGCCGGTTCGCCGTTATCGACCGGAACGCGTCACCACCGATGCCCAGCTCTGCTATTTTCACGGCGGCGGCTTCGTCGTCGGTTCGCTCGAAAGCCATGATGGCATCTGTGCCGAGATCGCCGATGCCGTCGGCGCCGAGCTGACGGCGGTCGACTATCGTCTGGCGCCGGAACACCGCTATCCCGCTCCGGCGGACGATTGCTATGCTGTGCTGCGGCTTATCCTGGACCGGGGCGACAAGGTGATCGTGATCGGTGACAGCGCCGGCGGCAACCTGGCGGCCGGTGTCACGATTCGAGCCAGCCAACAGGGCATCGCCGGCGGTCTCATAGGGCAGGTCCTCATCTATCCGGGGCTTGGAGGAGACCTCGTCTCCGGCTCCTATGCCGAGATGGCCAACGCGCCGGGACTGACGACGGCGGACGTGGCGTATTACCGGAAGATACTCAGCGCGCCGGAGGACGATCCGGTCGCCTTTCCGCTGAAGGCCAATGATCTTTCCGGTCTGCCGCCAGCCTATATCACCTCAGCCCATTTCGATCCGCTGCGCGACGATGCGCGGCTTTATGCCGAACGGCTCGAAGCCGCAGGCGTCGCGGTCACCTACCGCGACGAGCCGGAGATGGTGCATGCCTGGCTCAGAGCCCGCCACATGAGCCCCGGCGCACGCGCCGGCTTTGTGGCGCTGTGCGAGGGGATCAAGGCGCTCCTCACATGAAGTCGCGCGGGATGACCTTCTCGAAGGTCTTTTCGAACACCTGCGTCTCGCCTTCATAGGCCACGACGCTGGCGCTCAGCAGCCAGTCTGTTTTCGTGCAGGCGAGCTTCGTGCGGCAGACGGTGCGGACAAACCAGCCGGGGCGGGCCATGTCGCAGGTCCATGTCGTCTCTCCGGTCACCGACAGCGGGTCGTCGAGCGCGATCGACCAGGTTTCGTCGCGGATCTGCTGGGTGGAGAGGCCGGTGCCGGGATGCTCGTTCAGACCGGTGTCCTCATAGATCTTGTAGCGCGTGACGCCGGCCTGCAGATCGCGCACGACCTTGCGTTTCGTCTCGCCCGGCTTGTGCTCGATGTATTTCGGCAGTGGATCCGGATTGTCCGGTTCCTTGACGGAGATCTTTTCGTATTCACCAAGAAGCGGCAGGGCAAGACCCAGCGTCGCGGTGTCGAAGGTGAGACCCGGATCGGAAGGCGCCGGCAGGATCATCGGCCAGTAGGCAGTCGAAAGCGCGAGCCGCAGCTTGTGGCCCTTCTTGAAGGAATAGCCGCAGGCATCGAGCGTCAGCTTGATCCTGACCTTTTCGCCCTTCGGCATGGCTTCCGGGAATTCGTAGGAATTCCGGTGGGCGAGATTGAGGACGCCGAAAGCGACGCGGTAGGCCGTGCCGTCCGGATGGATGTCGACGAGGCGGGCGCAGAGATTGGCCCAGTCTTCATCGCAAGCGACCTCGACCGTCAGTGCGGGGCGTCCGAGAATGTCGATATCTGCTTCAAGCGGGGCGGTTTCGAAGACCAGCGAGCCGGCATCGTCGCCGCGCTGGTCGACGGCCATTTCGGCGTCGGGCTTCAGGGTGAAATATTCCCCCGAGGAGGTTCCGGTGTCGAGCGGCGAGCGATGGTAGATGTCGCCGGTGCCGGAGGCGGCGCTCGGAGCACCGAAGACCAACTTTCCGGTGCCTGAGACGGAGACGTCGAGGCTTTCCGGTGCGGTCCAGGCATTCTTGGCAATCCAGAAGCCCGGATCGAAATTGCGACGCGGGGCAGGGCGGATGGCTTCCATGATGTAGGCGCGGACCTGTGGCAGGTTTTCCGCGCCGTTTTCTTCGCCGCGGAGCCAGCGGTTCCACCAGCGGATCGCCTCTCCGTGGAAATCCTGACGCGGCTTCGGCCAGGCGAAATGCGGATATTTGTGGATCCATGGGCCGAGGAGCGCCTTGGCCTTTTCGCCGAGGCCTTCAACGGCGCGCAGCGGCGTGTTGCGGTAGCCATCGGCCCAGCCGGCAATCACCAGTGCGGGGATCTCGACGTCGTTGAAATCCTCGCAGATCGAGCCGTGTTTCCAGAAGGCGTCGCGGCGCTGGTGGGCAAGCCATTCCTCCAGGAAATAGGGCTCGTTTTCCAGCCGTTCCAGCCACATGTCGCGCCAGCGGTCGCCGACGATCGCCGGGTCGGGCGAGCGCGACTGGTAGGCGAGCATATTGGATGCCCAGCCGAGCTGGGCGGCGAGATGGCAGCCGTTCTTGTAGTGGATGTCGTCATTGTAGCGGTCGACGGTGGAGGCGATGGAAATCACCGCCTTCAGCGCCGGCGGGCGGAGGGCTGCGACCTGCAGGCAGTTGAAGCCGCCCCAGGAGATGCCCATCACGCCGACGGAACCGTTCGACCAAGGCTGGGCGGCGATCCAGGCGATCAGCTCGCAGGCATTGGCGAGTTCGAGTTCGGTATATTCGCCGTCGATGACGCCGTCGGATTCACCGGAGCCGCGAATGTCGACCCGCACGCCTGCGATGCCGGCGGCGGCGAAGACCGGGTAGGTGGATTCATCGCGTGGGCTCGTTCCGTCGCGCTTTCTGTAGGGCAGGAATTCGAAGACGGCCGGCACCGGTTCGGCCTCGGCACCGTCCGGCATCCAGATGCGGGCCGCAAGCCGCGTGCCGTCGGCGAGCGTGATCCATTGGTTTTCGATGACGGAAAAGGGGCGGGACGTCATGGGGGAGCCTTCAGGAAACGGGAGTGAGTTCGAATCAGATCATAAGGGTGGCAGGTTCTCGAAGGGATTGGCAAATGCGACATCGAAATGCCGGAAGTGTCGTACATTCCGGGTCAGAACGATCAACCCGTTTTGCTGTGCAATCGCGGCTACCGCCGCATCTTCGAACCCCGGATCGCCTCCCGCTCCGATGGCTTTGTCTAGCAGGCGTCCGGTGGCCCTGGCTGCGACGGAATCCAAAGCCAGTATCCGGTTGCCATAAAAGCCGATGATCGCCTCGAGCCACGCCGCAATGGCTCTAGCTTTCCGGGTGGCGCCGATCCGTTCCGCCTTGGCCTGCCCGGCCTGGATTTCTGCGACCGTGACAACAGATAGATACAGCTCTGCATCCGTTGTCGACAGCCAGCGCCTCAATGGGTCAGTCTCGGCAGACCCTTCAGGAGTAGACGGTGAAAGTGTCGAAATGACATTTGTATCGAGCAGATACATCAGACGGCGTCTTCATCCAACGTGCGGGCGCTTTTGCGGGTGGGAAGATCCGCATCCTCCAGGGGGGCTTGTGACAGCAGCCATCCAAAGGTAGGCAGCTGCTTCGTCAGGCGCTGGAACTCTTCGAAGGAGATGAGTACCGCATCGCGCTTGCCGTGTCGGGTTATGATTGCGCCGTTTCCATTGACCGCATCATCGACGACCGAGGAGAGCTGTGCCTTGGCATCCTTCAGCTGGATTTCCTTCATGGCAAAATCCACATTATGACTACTGTGGTCATAATGTGGATTGCCGATCATTTACCGTCAATGGCCCGCGTCAATATTTCGACGGCACATAGAGCTCGGGCGGCAGCACCTTGCGTTCGTAGTCGGGATTGAAGACGCGTTCGGGCAGGCAGACCTCCTCATGCGGAACGTCCTCATAGGGGATCGTCGACAGGAGGTGGTCGATGCAGTTGAGGCGGGCGCGCTTCTTGTCGTTGCCCTCGACGATGTACCACGGGGCTTCCGGGATGTTGGTGCGGGCGAAGGTCTCTTCCTTGGCCTTGGTGTAGGCCTCCCAACGCACGCGCGATTGCAGGTCCATCGGCGAGAGCTTCCACTGTTTCAGCGGATCGTGGATGCGCATCAGGAACCGCATCTGCTGCTCCTCGTCGGTGATCGAGAACCAGTATTTGACGAGGCGGATGCCGGAGCGCACCAGCATGCGTTCGAATTCCGGAACGTCGTCGAAGAACTGTTCGACCTGGTCCTCGGATGCAAAGCCCATCACCCGTTCGACACCTGAACGGTTGTACCAGGAGCGGTCGAAAAGGACGATTTCACCGCCAGCCGGAAGGTGCGGCACGTAGCGCTGGAAATACCACTGCGTCTTCTCGCGGTCGGACGGGGCGGGCAGCGCGACGACGCGGACGACGCGCGGATTGAGCCGCTGGGTGATGCGCTTGATGACGCCGCCCTTGCCGGCGGAATCGCGGCCCTCGAAGATCACCACGACCTTTTCCTTGTGGTAGGACACCCAGTCCTGCAGCTTGATCAGTTCCGACTGCAGGGTCAGCAGCGCACGGAAATAGTCCATGCGCGGGATCGATGGCGGATGGTTCTTCTTGTAGATGCGGCTGATCTCTTCCGACAGCGCCGGCTCGGACAATTCCAGCTCATAGTCCTCATCCAGCGTATCGGCGAGCTCGGCTTCGAGCCAATCGGCGCCGGGACCGGCGGAAAAGGGTGTGTTCACGGGGCGCTCCGTCTGTCAGAAATCTGCTTCGGTACCCTTGAGCTTATTCCACGCATGCATGACAGATTTTTGATGGCTGTCATTTCCGGATGTGCCGCAGCGGTCCGGACGGTCAGATGCCCTGTTCCAGGCGTTTGCGCACCTTCGAGAACTTCATGCCGGGCTGGGCAAGGCGTTCATCGGGGCCGATCCAGGCATAGGCCAGCAGACAAGGGTCGTGTTCGCCGGTCGTGATGCGGTGCTCGTGGCCGGGCATGTTGAGGACCATGGAGCCCGGCGCGTAGACCGCCATTTCGTTTTCCGACCAGGCGCCGGCGACCGAGATGTAGCTTTCCTCGATTTCGTGATGGCTGTGGCGGGGATAGACGGTGTTCGGCGCAAACAGCACGAAACCGAGGATCAGCCGTTCGGAGCGGATCGGGCCGATGGAGCCGAGGATTTCGCAATAGGCATATTTCTGGGCGAGCGCCTTCGGCACCGACTGGTAGCCATACTCCCAGGTCAGCAGATGTGACACGCGCTCCAGCGTACGGCTGAGCCGCGAGACGCCGGCGCGGGCGGCGATCTCGAAGGCGCGGCCAAGATGGGCCGTGACCGGCTTCACTTGAGGTTGCCGGTCGATCAGTTCGGGGTTGCCGTCGATGACGGCGGAAAGGGCTTCGCGAACCCGTTTGCGGTGGCTGCGGATCGCCTTGCTGCCGCCCGAGGAACTCTGGCGATAGAGCGAGTCGAATTCCTGCAGGAGGTAAGCCCAGTCCGGCACGTCACGAAGCTGCATGTCATCCTCCCGTCACAAAAAGAAAATGCCGCCCCCGGGAGGGCGGCACCTGATGTGATCGTCAATTGCCGGCGCTTTCCATTCGTCGGGTTGCCAGCACTTTTTCCAGCCAGCCGATTTCCATTTCCGGGACGGACTTCAGCAGCAGGTCGGTGTAGTCGTCGAAGGGCGGCGAAAGCACCTTCGACTTCGGACCGAAGCGCTGGAGCCTGCCTTGCAGCATGACGGCGATGCTGTCGGCGATGGCGCGGACGATGGCGATGTCGTGGGTGATGAAGACGTAGGAGACGTTGGTCTCCTTCTGCAGCTTCATCAACAGCTTCAGGATGCCTTCGGCCACAAGCGGATCGAGGGCGGAGGTCGGCTCGTCGCAAAGGATGAGTTCCGGCTTGGCCGCCAGCGCCCGGGCGATCGCCACGCGCTGCTTCTGGCCGCCGGAAAGCTCGGCCGGATAGCGCTCGAAGAAGCCCTTGCCCATCTCGATGGCCTCGAGCAGCTCGTTGACGCGCGCCCGGCGCTTGGCGCCGGTCAGCCCCTCGTAGAAGGTCACCGGCCGGCCGATGATGTCGCCCACGGTCTGGCGCGGGTTCATGGCGGTGTCGGCCATCTGGTAGATGAGCTGGATGCGGCGCAGCTGATCGCGCGAACGCTGCTTGAGGGCCGGCGGCAGGACCTCGCCGTCAAAGGTGATCTTGCCCTCCGACGCCGGCAGCAGGCCGGTGATGACGCGCGCAAGCGTCGACTTGCCCGAACCGGATTCGCCAACGATCGCCAGCGTCTGCCCGCGCGGGACATGCAGGCTGACATCGTGCAGCACCTTGAAGCCGTTGCCGTAGCTTGCCGATACATTCTCGACCTTCAGCACGGCGTCGGACTGGTCCTCGGCCTCCGGCTTGCCCATTTCGCGGACATTGACGAGCGCGCGGGTATACTCCTCGCGCGGCTCCTCAATGATCTGTTTGGCGGTGCCGTACTCGACCATGTTGCCGTGGCGCAGCACCATGATGTCGTCGGAAATCTGCGCGACGACGGCGAGGTCGTGGGTGATGTAGAGGGCCGCCGTGTGCGTCTCCTCGATCGCATGCTTGATCGCCGCAAGAACGTCGATCTGGGTGGTGACGTCGAGAGCGGTGGTCGGCTCGTCGAAGATGATCAGCTCCGGATTGGGGCAGAGCGCCATCGCCGTCATGGCGCGCTGCAGCTGGCCGCCGGAGACCTGGTGCGGATAGCGGTCACCGAAATTGTCCGGATCGGGGAGACCCAGAACGCGGAACAGGTAGAGCGCCCGCTTCCTTGCCTCCTCGGAGGACATCAGTCCGTGGCGGACGGAGGCTTCGATGACCTGGTCCCCAAGCTTGTGGGCCGGGTTGAAGGCCGCGGCCGCCGACTGCGCCACGTAACAGACGCGGGCGCCGCGCACGGTGCGGATCTTGCCCTTCGAGAAGGCGAGGATGTTCTCGCCGTCGAGTAGGACCTCGCCGCCGATGATCCGCACACCGCCGCGACCGTAGGCGAGCGCTGCAAGGCCGATGGTCGACTTGCCGGCACCGGATTCGCCGATCAGGCCGAGCACCTTGCCCTTTTCGAGATCGAAGGAAACGCCGTGGACGATTTCTATGTCCTGCGGGTCTTCGCCCGGCGGATAGATGGTCGCGCCGATCTTCAGGTTCCTTACAGAGAGAAGATTAGGCATCGCCGCGTCCTCCTTTCAGGCTCGAGGTGCGTTTGAGAAGCCAGTCGACCACAAGATTGACGCAGACGGCGAGCGCCGAGATCGCTCCGCCCGGAATGAGGGCGGCGGGGATGCCGAAGATGATGCCGTCCTTGTTGTCCTTGACCATGCCGCCCCAGTCTGCGGCCGGCGGCTGGATGCCGAGGCCGAGGAAGGAGAGGGTGGAGAGGAACAGGATCGAGAAGGCGAAGCGCAGGCCGAATTCGGCGAGCAACGGCGACAGCGTGTTGGGCAGGATCTCCCGGAAGATGATCCACATCTTGCCTTCGCCGCGCAGTCTGGCCGCTTCCACGAACTCCATCACCGCGACGTCGAGTGCGACGGCGCGGCCGAGGCGGAAGACGCGTGTACTGTCGAGCACGGCCATGACGGTGATCAGGATCCAGATGTTCTGTGGCAGGACCGCCAGAACGACGAGTGCGAAGATCAGCGTCGGGATCGACATCATCAGGTCGTTGAAGCGCGACAGGACCTGATCGATCACGCCGCGCGAGACGGCGGCGGTGAAGCTCAGGAAAATGCCGATCGAAAACGACAGGATGCTGGCCGCCAGTGCGACGAACAGCGTGGTGCGGGCGCCGTAGATCATCCGGCTTAAAAGATCGCGGCCGAGATTGTCCGTGCCCAGCCAGTACTGGCCGCTCATCGGTTCCCAGATGCCGGCGACGACATCGCGCTCGCCATAGGGTGCGATGACCGGCGCGAAGATCGCCAGGAAGAAGGCCAGCAGGATGCCGAAGATACCGATCCAGGCGCTGATGGGGATGTCTTTTGCTCTCATCGCGGGTGCCTCAGTCTCGGGTTGGCGGCAATCGCGATGATGTCGGCCAGCATGTTGAGCAGGATGTAGAAGGCGGCGAAGATTAGGCCGCAGGCCTGCACGACGGGCATGTCGCGAACCGTCACGGCGTCGACCATGTACTGGCCCATGCCGGGATAGACGAAGACCACCTCGACGACGACGACGCCGACGACAAGATAGGCGAGATTGAGGGCCACGACGTTGATGATCGGCGCGATGGCATTGGGTGCTGCATGCTTGACGATGGCGCGGAAGGCGGACAGTCCCTTCAGTTCCGCCGTCTCCATATAGGCGGACGACATGACGGAGAGGATTGCCGCCCGCGTCATGCGCATCATATGGGCGAGCACGACGAGCACGAGGGTGGCGGTCGGCAGCGCGATCGCCTTCAGCCGGTCGAGCAGGTCCATGTCGTCATAGACCGTCGCCGGAAAGGTGGCGACGCCGAACTTGACGGCGAAGAACAGGATCAGCAGGTAGCCGACGAAGAACTCCGGCAGCGAGATCGCCGCCAGCGATATGACGTTGATCAGCCGGTCCGGAAAGCGGTTTCGGAAATGGACGGCGAGCATGCCGAGGCCGACTGCGAGCGGCACCGAGATGATCGCCGCGAAAAAGGCCAGGAACAGGGAGTTGCCCAGCCGTTTGCCGATCTGTTCGCTGACGGACTGCCTGGACGCCCAGGAATTGCCGAAGTCGCCATGGATGGCGCCGCCGAGCCATTCGACATAGCGCGTCACCACAGGCTGGTCGAGACCGAGATCCTTGCGGATGTTGGCAACGGCCTGCGGGGTCGCGGACTGGCCGAGATAGGTGGTGGCAAAATCCCCCGGCAGCGCTTCCACGCCGGCGAAGATCAGGACGGATACGGCAAACAGCAGCACAACGCTCAGGCCAAGACGCTGGGCGATCAGGACGAGAAGCGGAAAACGCTTCGCAAATCCAAGCAGGGCCGGTTCGCCGTCGTCGACGGATGTGGCCATGTTGAGCTCTCCTCTGAAACGGTTGGGGCACCGCCACGGGGCTTTCTGCCCCATGGATCATGCATGCGCCGGCAGACGGGCGGACCCGCCTGCCGGTATGCTTTCAGAGACTAGCTTTCCAGCCAGACGCGGGTCGCGACATAGCCGTTCGACATGTCGTTGCCGATGTCGTGGACATAACCCTTTACCTGCTTGGTGGAGGCGTTCACGAAGTCGTTGAACATCGGCAGGATGAGGCCGCCTTCGTCGCGGACCATCATCGCCATATCGCGATACATCTCCTTGCGCTTGTCCTTGTCGAGTTCTGAACGCGCTTCGAGCAGCTTCTTGTCGAAGTCCGGTCGCTTGAAGCGGGTGTCGTTCCAGTCGGCCGTCGAGAGATAGGCCGTCGAATACATCTGGTCCTGGGTCGGACGACCGCCCCAGTAGGAGGTGCAGAAGGGCTGCACGTTCCAGACGTTCGACCAGTAGCCGTCGCCGGGCTCGCGCTTGACCTCGATGTTGATGCCGGCCTTCTTGGCGCTTTCCTGATAAAGAACCGCCGCATCGACGGCGCCGGGGAAGGCGACTTCGGAGGTGCGCAGGAGAACGGTGCCGTCATGACCGGACTTCTTGTAGTGGAAGGCGGCCTTGTCGGGATCGTAGGCGCGCTGCTCGATCCCTTCCGGGAACAGGGCGTAGGTCTCGTTGATCGGGAAGTCATTGCCGACCTTGCCGTAACCGCCGAGGATCTTGTCGACCATGGTTTCGCGGTCCATGGCATATTTCAGCGCAAGGCGAAGATCGTTGTTGTCGAACGGCGCCGTGTCGCAGTGCATGATGAAGACGTAGTGGCCGCGGCCCGAGGTGTTGAGGATTTCAACGGTCGGCGCGCGCTTGAGGAGGCTGACCGTCTTCGGGTCGACGCGGTTGATGAAGTGCACCTGTCCGGACGACAGAGCCGCAATACGGGCCGTCGCATCGTTCATGGTGATGACTTCGATGCTGTCGACGTAACCGCGGTCGGAGCGCCAGTCATTTTCGTTGCGCTCGAAGGTGGCGCGCACGCCGGCCTCCCAGCCGGTCAGCTTGTAGGGACCGGTACCAACGGCAGCCGTCGGTTCGTCATATCCGCCGCCCGGCTGGATGATCAGGTGGTAGTCGGAGAGGAGCAGCGGCAGGTCGGCATTGCCTTCCGTCAGCGTCAAGACCAGGTCGTCGCCCTTGGCCTCGATCTTGGTGATCGACTTCATCACGCCGAGCGCGCCGGATTCCGACTTCTCGTCGGTGTGGCGCTCGAGCGTCTTGACGACGTCGTCGATGGTCATTTCCTTGCCGTTGTGGAACTGCACGCCCTTGCGGATCTTGAAGGTCCACTGCGAGGCGTCCGCCGACGGCTCCCAGGATTCGGCAAGCGAGGCGACCGGTTCACCGGTGGTCGGGTGGGATTCGACCAGCAGGTCGCCCCAGTTGCGGTTGACGCAGAAGAGCACCTGCGACAGCGCCTTGGCCGGGTCGAGGCTGTCGGTTGCCGAACCGCCTTCGAGGCCGAGTTTCAGATGACCGCCCCGCTTGGGTTCCTGCGCCGAGGCGGACGATGCATAGAGGCTGCTGGCTGCGGCCAGCGTCAGGCCTGCCGCCATGGCACGGCCCATGAATTCACGTCGGTTCATGCCGCCAGACGTCACGCGGCCTGCGAGAAATTTGGTATAGTCACTCATTCCCTGGTTCCTTCTCTGGTTACTTTTATTCGTTGCAGGCGGAAGTTTTTGATTGTTTTGATATATTCCGCTGAATTCCGGCGGGACTATAAGCCTTTGCGGCCATGCTTGAACCCCTTATCCTCCATCCATCGACCCTTCGACGGTCAGTTCTCCTTTCCTGAAGCCAGCCTATTCGACTTCGCCGAAGGCATCCATCCTCTTGAAAGCCAGTCAATGCAGGGCTTTCCGCGCGTCGCACCGGCGGCGACGGGTTCGGCGTCTGCTATTGCTGTGGAAAACGTCACGTAACGGAATGAAACGGCGCGAAAAGTGTCGGGAATCATCATGATCGGCGCCGCAGCGGCTTCGCCGAGCGCGGTCTGTCCTGCATGTTCGATGCCGGCTCGGTTCATGGACGTGTCCCCACACGTTCGAGAAGAAAACCCTTTTATGCGATTTCCTTCGACCGCTTCTCTTTTCCCGGAATTGTTAACAGGTTGCGATGGTGATGAGGTCGCTTGTGCGACATATGGTGCCGCCGGCAGGCCAATCCCGTTGGTTTTGCCGCCATGGGCGGCACACCTTGCCGAGCAAGCAGACAGACCCGCGCCGCGCCGGACATGCTGCCGGCTCGGGCGGGCCTTCGTCGCCTGGTTTTCCGTCGCGGATCTGCCGCGAACGGTTGGTGTCGGCATCATCCCATCCTGGCCCCGGTCTCTATCATTCCGCGGCCTCCCTGGCCTTCTTTTGCCCGACATGACGGCCTGCGCCGTCCGGCCACGTCAGAGCAGCGTGATCGGCCGAGATGGCGTTGAGCCTCTCGAGGATCCAGTCCGGAGCATCGACCGCTTTCCCGGCCACGCTGTCGACATGCAGCAGCATCTGCTCGGCGGTCGCCAGCACCGCGTCGCTCACTGCATCATGGATGTGGTGGAAGACATGCAGGCGCTTGGCATCGACCGCAAGGATCTGGCAGGTCGAATACAGGGCCTGGCCGACCTTGGCTTCGCCGAGATGGCGGATATGCGTCTCCACCGTGTAGTAGGAATGGCCTGCCTCGACATAGGCGAGATCGACGCCGATCAGGCGGAGGAGGGCGTCTGACGTGTCGCCGAAGACCTGCAGGTAGCGATGCTCGGTCATGTGGCCGTTATAGTCCGCCCAGGACGGGTTGACCTTGGTCTCGACGAGCCGCAACGGACCGCCTGCAGACGTTGCCATGTCGACCTTCGGCGCCTTGCTCCACAGTGATGTCTCGAATTCCTTCAGAAGCTTGCCGGCGCCCCAGCCGTCGCCGCCGCGCGAGCCCTTCAGAGCATGCAGTATGCCGACGAGGTTCTCGTCGCGGATGCGTTCGAGTTCGCGGATCGACAGACCGTCGGCCTGCTCGTCGGATTGCGCGCCGATCTTTTCCACCAGCGCCTCGTCGAGGTCGACGACATCGGTGAGCTTCGTCCATGGCCATTGCAGGCACGGGCCGAACTGCGCGAGGAAGTGGCGCATGCCCGCTTCGCCGCCGGCGATGCGGTAGGTCTGGAAAAGGCCCATCTGCGCCCAGCGCAGGCCGAAGGAATAGCGGATGACGTCGTCCAGGGTCTCGACCGTGCAGATGTCGTCCTTGATCAGCCAAAGGGCCTCGCGCCAGAGGGCTTCGAGCAGGCGGTCGCCGACGAAGGCCTCGATCTCGCGGGCGATATGGACGCCCTTCATGCCGATCGATTCCAGCACGGCTGCGGCGCGGGTGATGGTATCCGGCGCGGTTTTTTCGCCGCCGACGAGTTCGGAAAGCGGAAGCAGGTAGACCGGGTTATAGGGATGCGAGACGAAGAAGCGTTCGGGATGCTTCATGTGCGCCTGCAAATCCGTCGGCAGCAGGCCGGAGGTCGAGGAACCGATCAGCGCGTCCGGTCTGGCGGCGGCGTCGATTGCGGTGAGCACCCGGCGTTTCAATTCCAGCTGTTCTGGTACGCTTTCCTGGACGAAGTCCGCGTCGGCAACGGCCTCCTCCAGTGTCTTGACGAAGGTCAGCCTGCCGCGTGGAGGCAGCGGTGCCGCGGTGAGCATGCCATAGGCGCGCTCGGCGTTGGCGATCACTTCGCCGACGATGCGCTGGGCTTCCGGATGCGGGTCGTAGACCGCCACATCGATGCCGGAGAGCAGGAAGCGGGCAATCCAGCCACCACCGATAACGCCACCGCCGACACAGGCGGCCTTGCTGATCTTCGTCATGACTTCACCGGAGCCCGCTTCTGGAGTTTCAGTTTCGCACGGACCGCTTCCGGTCCGATGATCTTTGCGCCCATGCCCTCGATCACCGTTACGGCTTTCTCGACGAGCTGGGCGTTGGTCGCGAGCTGGCCCTTGCCGATGTAGAGGTTGTCTTCCAGCCCGACGCGGACATTGCCGCCGGCGAGAACGGAGGCCGCCGGATAGGCGAGCGCGTTGCGGCCGATGGAGAAGGCGGAGAAGGTCCATGTCGACGGCACGTTGTTGACCATCGCCATGAAGGTGTTGAGATCGTCCGGCGCACCCCACGGAATGCCCATGCAAAGCTGGATGAGGACCGGATCCTCGATCAGGCCTTCTTCGACCAGTTGCTTGGCAAACCAGAGGTGGCCGGTGTCGAAGGCTTCGATTTCCGGGCGAACGCCGAGATCGGTCATCATCTTCGCCATGGCGCGCAGCGTGCCGGGCGTGTTGGTCATGACGTAGTCGCCGAGACTGAAATTCATGGTGCCGCAATCGAGCGTGCAGATTTCCGGCCGGCATTCGGCGACATGGCTGACCCGCTCGGTGGCGCCGACGATGTCAGTGCCGGCCGAGTTCAGCGGCAGCGGGGTTTCGACGCCACCGAACACGACGTCGCCGCCCATGCCCGCCGTCAGGTTCAAGACCACGTCGATCTCCGCATCACGGATGCGCTCGGTGACCTCGCGGTAAAGATCGTTGCGGCGGCTCGGCTTGCCGGTCTCGGGATCGCGGACGTGGCAGTGGACCACGGCGGCTCCGGCCTTGGCGGCATCGATGGCGGAGGCGGCGATTTCGGCCGGAGTGATCGGCACATGGGCGGACTTTGCGGTGGTGTCGCCTGAGCCGGTGACGGCACAGGTGATGAAGACCTCGCGGTTCATGGCAAGCGGCATGTCTTTTGGCTCTCCCTATCGTTGCAGGGATTAGGCGGCATAATGCGGTGCCATGCTTTGCATTATCGGATCGATTTTATACAGTATCGGAAATTGAGTGCGAAGAATGGGCGTCCGAACGTCAAATGGCTGAAACCACGACCGTCGATCTTCTGGTATTGCCGGACATCAACCTGATCCTGCTTGCCTCCGTCATAGAGCCGATGCGCGGTGCGAACCGGATTTCCGGCCGGCAACTCTATCGCTGGCGCATTCTCTCGCCCGACGGCAAGCCGGTCGTCACGACCAGCGGCATCCCGGTGCCGGTCGACGGGGCTTTCCCGCCAAGCGAGGAAACCGCGCCGCTCTTCGTGCTGTCCGCCTATTACTGGCAGCGCCACGCGACCGCCCAGGTCAAGATGATGCTGTCGCGCAGCGCCCGGGCGCGGCCTTATATCGCCGGCATCGAATCCGGCACATGGCTGATGGCGGAAGCGAGCCTGCTCGACGGATATTCGGCCACTGTGCACTGGGAGGATTTCGACGATTTTGCTTCTGCCTATCCGCAAATCAGCGCGGTCAGAGGCCGGTATGTCGTCGACGGAAAGCGCGTGACCGCCGGGGGGGCGCTCCCGACGCTCGACCTGATGCTGGAGCTCATCCGCCGCCGGCACGGATATTCGCTGGCGCTCGAGGTTTCACGGCTGTTCATCTACGAGCCCGGCGGAACGGTGGCGGCGGCACCCTCCCTGCCGCTGGCGCCAAGCCAGCAGATCACCGATGAACGCGTCGTTGCAGCAATCAGAATGATGGAAAAGCATATCGAGCAGCCATTGGCGGTGAGCCGAATCGCCCGCCGGGTCGGTGTCAGTGCCAGACATCTGCAATCGCTCTTCAAGGAGCAGATCGGCGTTCTCCCGCATGTCCATTACCTAGCGCTACGACTGAATGCTGCGCGACGGAAGGCTGTCGAGACGCGGCAGGCCTTCACCGAGATTGCGGTCGCTTGCGGTTTCAATTCCGTCTCGGCCTTCTCGCGCAGCTACCGCGCGCATTTCGGGGAGAGCCCGAGCGGTACCCGCAAGCGTTTGCGGCAGGCGAGATCGCCCGCCGACCTGGGCTAGGTTCGAAGCTGAACTCCGAATTCAGACCGACAGGCGCCGGCCGGCGAGATAGCCGGCGGCCGACGCCGCGCCGGTCACGAACGCTCCCCACAGGAGATCGACGACGGTCACCGACAACGGCCAGTCCCGCATCGTCGCCATGTTGGTCAGATCATATGTGGCGTAGGCGACGACGCCGAGAAAGGCTCCGGAGAGCGTCGCACTGGTGAGGTTTCCGCGCGTCACGGCCGGGGCTACGGCAAAATAGAGGACACCGAGCAGATAAAGCGCATAGAAACACGCTGCCGCCAGGAAATCCGGCTCGGCGGCCAGAAGATGACCGATCGTGTCGCGATAGAAACCGATCGCGACGACGCCGAGCCAGATGGAATCGAGCACAAGGAAGACGAAGGCCGTCGCGGCAAAAGCCGTTGCATAGATGCGCATCGTCATACTCCTTCGTGAATGCCTTGATCAGATTCCCAGCAGCGGCTGGATAAGCCGGACGATCCGGCTGCTGAACTTCAGCGGCGCGTCGGTCACGGCCAGGCAGATGCAGTCGTCGCCCTTCTCGGCGATCGGCTGGTGGTTGACGCTTTCGTCCGTCTCCTCGAAGTCGCCGGGACCGAAGCGGTCGTCACCGTCGCGAAACGCGCCCTTCAGGACGAGGGTCAGTTCGCGCCCGCCATGGGTGTGCTCGGGAACAGGCTTTCCGGCCGGAATGCGCAGCAGTCGCACGGAGATCTGCCTGTCCTTGGTCGGGATCGGATAGTGATAGGCGCCGAGCCCGAGGGCGCGCCATTTCAGGCTGTCAAGATCGCCGCCGAGATAGGAGTTCAGCGGTTCCGGCAAACGGCGGGGCGAGGGGGCGGCCGCTTTTCGCGGCGGAGCCGCCTCCGTCACCCTCGGCGCAGCCGCCAGCTTTGCCCGCAGCGCCGCCCAGGATTTGTCATCGCTTTCCGAAGGCTCGGTTTCGATCCCTTCCAGAAGTTCGCCGGCGGTCGCCTCGATCGCCTGCAGGCGTTTGCGACAGGCGGGGCAGAGCGCCAGATGCGTGGCGACGGCAATGCTCCAGCCCTCCTCGAGAGAGCCATTTGCATATTCGACGAGAAGCTCGTCACTGATGTGATGATTGATCGTGTTCATCGCCCTTCTCCCAGCAGATCGCGCAGCCTTGCAAAGGCCAGGCGGATACGGGATTTGACGGTACCGAGCGGCAGGTTCAGGCGTTCGGCGATTGCGCTGTGAGAGGCCTCCTCAAAAAACGACAGGCGAAGGAGCTCCACCTGCTCGGCAGGCAGTTTCTTCATCGCGTCGTGCAGGCGGTCGGCCTCGTCCCCGGCCTCGACGATTGCGTCGGCCGGCGGAATGTCGTCCGGCACGAACGCCGGGTCGTTGGGGTCGAATTCGGGCCGGTTGGTCTTGCGGAACGTATCGATGCGCACATTGCGCGCAATCGTGAAGATCCAGCTCGACACCGATCCGCGGGCCGGATCGAACTGTTCGGCCTTCTTCCAGATCATCATCATCGTTTCTTGCATCAATTCTTCTGCCAGCTGCCTGTTGCCGCCGCGCTTCATCATGTAAGCGCGAATTTTCGGTCCAAAGTGCCGGAACAGGACCTCAAAGGCGTCCACGTTGCGGTCTCTTCCGACTGCGGCGAGGCAGGCCTTGAGGTCCTGTCCTTCCGCTTCTCCCAGGGCTTCATTCATTGTGACGCGTTGCGCCTTCCGTTTTTTCAATACCGTTCCTCTCTCCAGCGAGAGGAGCGGCATCTTCCGGTTATCAGTTGCCCTGGCGGAAACGATCGTTTGCATGTCAGCCGTTACGGCAGCCAGGGTGAGGCGGATCACAGCATTTAAGAATTTTCTCTTCTTTTCAATCCATTTGCTCAACGACCCCGTAGTGATGTGCAGTCGCAAGGAAACATATCAATGCTCAAGCTCACCAATGATCGAGATTTTTCACGCCGATGCCGGGTTGCCGTCATAGGCTCAGGCATTTCCGGCCTGAGTGCCGCCTGGCTGCTGAGCAAGAGCATGGACGTGACCCTGTTCGAAGCCGACGGCCGGATCGGCGGGCATTCAAACACGGTCGACGTCATGTGCGACGACGGCGTCGTGCCGGTCGACACCGGGTTCATCGTCTACAACGATTGGAACTATCCCAACCTGGTGGAGCTCTTCTCGACATTGAACGTGCCGAACGAAGCCTCCGACATGTCGTTTTCCGCATCGCTCGACAGCGGCGCATTTGAATATTCCGGTACCAGCTTCGCCGCCATGCTGGGCCAGAAGTCCAACATCATCCGATTCCGCTTCTGGCAGATGATCAGCGACATCCTGCGCTTCTACAAGCGCGCGCCGCTTTATGCCAAGCAGGCGATGGCGGCGGACATGACGCTTGGAGAATTCCTGGACGCCGAGGGCTATTCCAAGAGTTTCGTCGACAACCACATCCTGCCGATGGGTGCGGCGATCTGGTCGACGACAGCGAAGGAAATGCGCTCATACCCGCTGGTCGCCTTCATCCGTTTCTTCGAAAGCCACGGGCTCCTGTCACTTTCCAATCGTCCGGTCTGGCGAACCGTCAAGGGCGGATCCAAGGAATACGTGAAGCGCATTCTCGCCGATTTCGGCGGAACGGTGCGTGTGCGCTGGCCGATCCACCAGGTGCGCCGCGTGCGCGCCGGCGTCGAGGTGGTGTCGCAAGGCTCCGAGGCCGAGCTCTTCGATCATGTGGTGATCGCCACCCATGGGGATCAGGCACTTTCGATGCTGGAAGACGCGGCACCCCAGGAGCGGGCGCTGCTGGGCGCCTTCAAATATACCCATAATCGTGCGGTGCTGCACAGCGACGTCCGCCTGATGCCCAAGCGCCGGCGGGTCTGGTCGAGCTGGAACTATATCGGCAATCGCAACGATGGCCCGGACGCACAGCTTTGCGTGACCTACTGGATGAACAGGCTTCAGAACCTGAAGACCCGGACCGACCTGTTCGTGACACTCAATCCGAACAGCGAGATTTCGGAAGACAACATTCACGCCGCCTTCGACTATACCCATCCGCTGTTCGACAATGCCGCGCTCGCGGCGCAGAAGGCGCTCTGGGATATACAGGGTGCTGGCGGCGTATGGTTCTGCGGCGCGCATTTCGGCAGCGGCTTCCATGAAGACGGTTTGCAGTCCGGCCTGGCCGTTGCCGAGGCGATAGGCGGCGTGAAGCGCCCGTGGCAGGTCAAGGGCGAATCGAGCCGCATATTCCTGCCCGAGCCGATGATGGCGGCCCAATGACCGGTGTTTCCGCTCTCTATGCCGGCCATGTGGTGCATTCGAGGATGCGGCCGAAGAAGCACAGCCTGCGATACCGGGTCTTTTCGCTGCTTCTGGATCTCGACGAACTCGATGTGCTCAATCGATCGCTTCGCTTCTTCGGGCACAATCGACGCGCGCTCTTCAGTTTCTGGGACAAGGATCACGGTTCGCTGCAATCCGACCGCAGTCTCAAGGACTGGGCGGTCGGGCATGTGCGGGCACTCGGCATCGAGGATGATGGGCTGAGCGTGCGGGTGCTCTGCTATCCGCGCATCTTCGGTTACGTCTTCAATCCGCTGACGGTGTTCTTCTGCTATCGCAAGGATGGTTCGCTGGTGGCGATCCTCTACGAGGTCTGCAACACGTTTAATGAGCGGCATACCTATGTCATTCCAGCCGAAGGGCGGGATGGGGCCATTCGCCAAAGCTGCGACAAGGCGCTCTATGTCTCGCCGTTCATGCCGATGGATTGCCGATATCATTTTACCATCGAGCCGCCCGAGGATGGTGTGGCGGTCCGAATTCTTGAGACCGATGCTGAGGGCAAGCTGCTCTTTGCAGCATTCGAGGGCAGGAGATCTGAACTTTCCGATGCTGCGCTTATGAAAGCACTCTTGACCTATCCGTTGATGACCGTGAAGATCACCGCTGCGATCCACTGGGAGGCGCTGCGGCTCTGGTCGAAAGGCATCCGCGTGTTCCGGCACAAGCCGGCGGATGAAGCCGTGGCAAGCTCGCTGGTGGACACCAAGGAGCGGGGTGAATTGCATGAGCAAAGCTACGCATGATGGCGGAGCTGCTGCCGGTTCTCTGCCGGCGGGCAAGCTCTCTCTATGGCAGAAAATCATGTGCCGGATGGTGGACCGGATTCGGGTCGGCAGCATCAGGCTGGAGTTCCCGGGCGGTCGCAGCCATACCGTGACGGGCGCGGAGCCGGGACCGGCGGCAACGCTGTATCTGAAGAACCCGCGGCCGATCATCCGCCTGATGACATCGGGTGATCTCGGTTTCGCGAAATCCTACATTGACGGCGACTGGGACAGTCCGGACATCAGCGCGCTCTTGAATTTTGCGTTGCTCAACGAGCAGGCGCTGCGCTCGGTCATCGCCGCTTCGGCCATTTGGGGCAAAATCGCGCTGCTGCGCCACCGTCTGCGGCGCAATTCGAAGCGCGGCAGCCGCCGCAACATCGCCTACCACTACGATCTCGGCAACGACTTCTACAAGCTGTGGCTGGACGAGACTATGACCTATTCGTCGGCGCTTTTCGAGGAGCCGCATCTGACGCTTTCCGAGGCGCAAACGGCGAAATACGCCCGTATCGTGCGCGAGCTTGAGATCGGGCCGGATGACCATGTGCTGGAGATCGGCTGCGGCTGGGGCGGGTTCGCCGAATATGCGATCCGCCAGACCGGTTGCCGCGTGACGGGGCTGACGCTTTCGAAGGAGCAGGCGGCGTTCGCCTCGGATCGCCTCGACCGCGCCGGGCTTGGCGACAAGAGCGACATTCGCATCGAGGATTACCGCGACTGCGGTGGCGAGTTCGACAAGATCGTATCGATCGAGATGTTCGAGGCCGTCGGCGAGGAGAACTGGCCAGTCTATTTCTCGGCTGTTCGCGACCGGCTGAAACCGGGCGGCAAGGCGATGATCCAGACCATCACCATCGACGACGAGCGCTTCGACGATTACCGGCGCAATGCCGACTACATCCAGACCTACATCTTTCCGGGCGGCATGCTGCCATCGCTTGCCACCTTCCGGAGCGCCGCCGGCAATGCCGGGCTTGCGGTCAAGGACTGGCTCGGCTTCGGCAAGCATTATGCCCGCACGCTTCTGACCTGGGAGCAGGATTTCATCGCGCAGTGGGAGCGGATCCGGCCGATGGGCTTCGACGAGCGCTTCAAGCGGATGTGGCGCTATTACCTGCATTACTGCGCGGCCGGTTTTCAGGTCGGCAGCATCAATGTGCTGCAGTTCAAGCTGGAAAAGGCATAATGCTCAGGCTTTCGCTTCCCGCATCGGGAAGCGGAGGCCGATGAAGGCAAGAAGCGAAAACGCCCCGAAGATGTTCAGGGTATAGAGCGTGTCGCTGTCGCTCGTCGACAGCGGGAAAACCGGCGCGCCGTAGCGACCGAAGAAGACCGCAAAGGCGAGGAAAACGGCTCCGATCAAGGCGCGGGCGGTCCATTTTTCATGCGCGTAGAACGACAGGAATCCTAAGAGAAGGCAGGGGGCGAGGAACAGCCATGCACCGCTCGCCTCGCCGAAGAACTTGGTGATCGCCAGCGTGTCGAGTGTGCCGGCAAGGACCATGCCTATGCGGCCGGCGAATGGGCTTTTCCGGTAGAGATAGATGACGGCGGCGTAGAGCGGCAATGACGCGGCCGTGACCAGCGATGCCTTGAAGGCGTCCTCCGCGAGCCACCAGACATAGAGGGGATAGACCGGCTTGTTGAGAGCTATGACAATGGCGACCGACCGGCTGGCGGCGGTGAGTTCATCCAGCCCGGTCTTCGCTGTGCCGCTCATGCCGGCGTCAGCAGATAGTGGGAGACACCCCAGGTCCTGCCTTCGTCATGGCCGAAGAGGCCGGCGGTCGCCAGGAAGAACAAGCGCCAGCGACGCTGCCAGAGATCGGCATCCTTGCCGTAGGTCTCGGCAAGGATCGCGCGGATGGCGTCGTCATTGCGGTCATAGTTTTCCAGCCAGTGCAGTGCCGTCTTTTCATAGTTGCGCCCGGACCAGCGCCATTCCTTCTGAACGGAATAGAGGTCGGGAAAGCGCCTGATCAGGTCATGGGCCGGCATGATGCCGCCGGTGAAGAAGTATTGCGCGATCCAATCGGCCTTGTCGGTGTGGTCAAAACGGTAAGAGCGATCCTTGTGCGTGAAGACGTGGATGAAGAGCTTGCCGTCCGGCTTCAGCCAGGTGCGCGTCTTCTCAAGGAGCGCCCGCCAGTTCGACATGTGCTCGAACATTTCCACCGAGACGATGCGATCGAAGCGGTCGCCGGCGTCGAACTCGGTCATGTTGGCCGTCCTGACCGTCAGGTTTGTCAGGCCGAGGCGTCTCGCTTCCGTCTCGATGAACTCACGCTGGGATGCCGAATTGGATACCGAGGTGATCCGGGCGTTCGGCAGCCTCTCGGCCATATAGAGGGAGAGCGACCCCCAGCCGCAGCCGAGTTCGAGAATGTGCTGGCCGTCATGCAGGTCGGCATGGGCCATCGTTTCCTCGAGGGCCACGATTTCGGCCTCGTCCAGCGTCGTCTCTTCCGTCGGATAGAAGCAGCAAGAGTATTTCTTGCGGGCGCCGAGCGCCTCCGCGAAGAAGGCTGCCGGCAGTTCGTAGTGCTGCTCGTTGGCCTCTTCGGTGTGGACGGCGATCGGAAACTGCTTCATCCCATCGGCGAACTCCTGCTCGCTGATGGCGTCCGTGCGCGACAATCGTCGCTTGGTCCGGCCAACGAGGAAGTCGACACCGGCCGCTGTCAGCCAGTCGGGGACATTGATGCGTTCAACGGCATTGATGGCATTGGCAATGATCGTCACTGTGCGATCTCCTCGGAGGTGGCGTGGCGGCGGGGGCCGGGAAAGAAGGCGTTGACCTTCGACTGATAGATGCGGAAGCGCTCACCGCGCGATGCCAGCATATGGGCTTCGAGCGGCGGGATGCCGGAGACATGCACGAGCAGCCAGTACATCTGCATCGGCGCGAGAAGAGCGAGCAGCAGCGGCAGGCCAATGGCTGCGTGGCTGCCGAGGGCCATGACCGGCCATGCGCACCAGAAAAGCCATTCGAAGAAATAATTGGGATGCCGGGACCAGCGCCACAGTCCGACATCGCAGATCGCCTTGCGGCCGGCATTCTCCTTGCGGAACTGCGCAAGTTGCTTGTCGGAGATCGCCTCGCCGGCGAGCGCCACCAGGGCGACGACGACCGCAAGACCATCGGCGATGGAGGGGAATGCGGCTTCGCCGGTCGCTGCAGCAAGGGCGGAAAGGACGAGGATGAAGGCGGCTGCGGCCTGCACCTGCAGGAACCAGAACAGGCGGGACGAGGCCTTGTCGCCCCATTCCTTAATCAGCGCTTCGTAGCGCGGATCCTCGCCGGCGCCGGCACTGCGGCCGCCGATATGCGTGGCCAGCCTGGCGGCCCAGAGAAGAACGAGGACGGCTGCGGTCCACTGCCGTCCTGCCTCGCCCGTCGTGGCGAACGCCAGGGCCGCAAGTGCCGCCAAGCCGACGGAGGCCGACCAGATGGTGTCGACCCAGCCGCTGTTGCCGGTTCGCCGCTGGACGGCCCAGGCGAATGTCATGGCTGCGCAAAGGCCAATCGCGATCGTGATCAGCAGGACAGGCGTCATGGGCTTGGCACTCCTTCGTATCGGGTACTGACCAATACGCAGGAAGGGGCGGGACGGATTTCATGGCGGTGCAGCGCAAATGATCCGGGCGGCATTTTTCTGCGTAGACATGGATAGTTGTCATATGAAGGAGGCCTTCATGCGCATGATATCCGCCACGGCATTGCTGCTTTTCGTTCCGGCGCTCGCCGCACACGCCGGGGAAGGCGACATCAACGGCCTCTGGGCCCGAGGCGACGGCAAGGCGCGCGTGAAGATCGGGAAATGCGGCAGCGACATCTGCGCGGTCAATGTCTGGATCAAGCCCGGCACCAGTGGCGAGGCGGTGGGTGACCGTCTGGTCATGGATGTCGAGCCGGTGGCCGACGGCCGCTACGAAGGCCGGGCATCGGACCCGAAGCGGGGCCTGACATACAACATCACCATTACGGCCGGTGCCAGCAGCATGACCACGCGCGGATGCGTCCTTGGCAAGCTGCTCTGCAAGTCGGTCAGCTGGTCCCGCCTGCAATAGCCGATAAATGGCCGACAAACTAAAACGGCGCCGGCAATTTGCCGGCGCCGTTCGAATGCTTGGCGTTTCAGCCGATCAGGCTGCAGCCGATGCCGACAGCGGAACTTCCGAGATCGTCTTCAGAACCTGCGAAGCGATCGCATAGGGGTCGCCCTGGGAGTTCGGACGACGGTCTTCAAGGTAACCCTTGTAGCCGTTGTTGACGAAGGAGTGCGGAACGCGGATCGAGGCGCCACGGTCGGCAACGCCGTAGGAGAACTTGTTCCACGGAGCCGTTTCGTGCTTGCCGGTCAGGCGCATGTGGTTGTCCGGACCGTAGACGGCGATGTGGTCGTCGAGGTTCTTTTCGAACTGTGCCATGAGGGCTTCGAAATATTCCTTGCCGCCAACTTCGCGCATGTACTTGGTCGAGAAGTTGCAGTGCATGCCCGAGCCGTTCCAGTCGGTGTCGCCGAGCGGCTTGCAGTGCCATTCGATGTCGATGCCGTACTTTTCGCACAGACGGAGCAGGAGGTAGCGAGCCATCCAGATCTGGTCGGCAGCCTTCTTGGAGCCCTTGCCGAATACCTGGAATTCCCACTGGCCCTTTGCCACTTCGGCGTTGATGCCTTCGTGGTTGATGCCGGCGGCGAGGCACAGGTCGAGGTGCTCTTCAACGATTTCGCGGGCGATCGAGCCGACGTTCTTGTAGCCAACGCCGGTGTAGTACGGACCCTGCGGAGCGGGGTAGCCCTGTTCCGGGAAGCCGAGCGGACGGCCGTTTTCGTAGAAGAAGTATTCCTGCTCGAAGCCGAACCATGCATCTTCGTCGTCGAGGATCGAAGCGCGGGAGTTGGACGGATGCGGGGTGACGCCATCGGGCATCATGACTTCGCACATCACGAGCACACCGTTGGTGCGGGCCGGATCGGGGTAGACGGCGACCGGCTTCAGCACGCAGTCGGAGCTTCGGCCTTCGGCCTGTTCCGTCGAGGAGCCGTCGAAGCCCCAGAGCGGCAGTTCGCCCAGCGACGGGAACGTGTCGAATTCCTTGATCTGCGTCTTGCCGCGAAGGTTCGGTACCGGCTTGTACCCGTCGAGCCAGATGTACTCGAGCTTATACTTTGTCATTGCGAATCTCTCTTTAGGTTCTCGTTGCGTTTCAGCAAACCCCGAAGTGTGACGGGCCTCCAGCTGGCGCGCGGGCGCAGCCGGTGGGTACAGTGAGAGAAGCATAATGCGTGCCAAGTCCGATTTCCGCCCTGCGGACGGGTCCTGATTCGTCATCGCTGCGACATTTTGGCGTGGTTAGATGGGATCTTTTTACGGGATTCGTGCGTTTCCGTGACCGTCAGCCCTGATCCAGCCACGCGTCGGATGATCCCACTGGGTGAAAATATGGCGCCAATTGAGGCCGATGACCGAGAAGCGGGCTAATTTCGCTCTTTCAGACTCCAATTTGTGATTATTTTTTTTGCAAATGGAACAAAAATTGTGCAATCTATTTGTGTGTGGCTCCAAAACTAGTGCGCTGGATCAATGAGAAAGGCGATACGATGGCTACAGGTACACATAGAGACACGGCGAAGATCATCGAGTTTCCCCGCAACGGCCGCAAGCCGGCCGGCGGATACAAGGAATTCGAAGCTGTAACGGAAACGGCAGCGATGCAGCCGTCGCCGGCCGTATGCGATGCGGCGTTCGGCGGAAGCTGGTATCACGAGGAAGCGCTTCGCGAGGCGGAAGACGCACTCAAGCATTGAGGCGCAAGAACGTCCTGAGCCCGGGCATCCTGTCTGGGGCGGGAAGGTGCGACCGATTTTCCATGGCTGGCGAAGGCCGGTAAAACGTATTGTGAATGAAGAAGCGCCGGATTGGCGCTTTTTTGTTGTCTGCTACCAGCCGTTCGGCAGCCAGGCCGTGGTATCGCCAGGCTGCAGCCCAGTTGCAGTGACCGCCGCTGCCGTTGCCGCAACGATCTCGGCATTCGATGCGGCCATGGAGCTATCCGGAAGCCAGAGATTGTTTTCAAATCCGACCCGCATATGGCCACCCAGGAGGGCGGCGGCCGTCACGCAGGCGGTTTCGCGCGCCCCGAAGGCGCAGACGCTCCAGTGCGCGAACGCCGGCAAGCCGGGCGCGAGGAAGGGCAGAAGATCCGCGGGCTCCGACATCTGCTTTTCGGTATAGCGGCCGAGCACGTAGAGGACCGGGATATCGTCTCCGGGGACAAGGCCCCTGTGCATCATATCCGACAATCGGGCGGCTTCCTCGGGCGTGTAGAGAATGATCTGGGGAACGACGTGCTCGGCCTTCATCCAGGACAGAAGCTCTGCGAAGGCCTTCTCCTCGCTGTCGTCCGGCACCAGTTCGCGAAGCGCCAGCGACGCGGATTGCGGCCTGACCTCGCGCACGACGGCGCGCTGAGCCGCCGGGCCATATTGTCCGAACGCCTCGGAGGTGATCTGGACGATCATGCGGTCGCGGGTCTCCACCCTGATGGCCGTCGTCGCCTCGCGATAGGCATCGGCGTCCAGCAGGTGCGAACCGTCCGCAGCGCGCACATGGACATGGATCATCGCAGCGCCTGCCTCCAGGCATTCGGCTGCGGCGCGTGCCAGTTCCGCAGCGGATAGCGGCAGGGCCGGATGATCCGCCTTCGTCTTGCGCCCGCCATTGGGGGCGACGGCGATCGTGGTGCGATTTCGCGGGCTCTCTGTCATTTCCGACCTTGCCAAGTTCCGGTTGATGCCCGCACAGTCGTAGTCACAATCTCCTATCGTGCAACCGGGAATTTCCGTCGTGACCCATCTTCTGCACCGCTCCGCCAATGCCGTCATGCCGGTCGCCACGGGCGGGCGTGGCGTGGAGATCTTCGATCGCGACGGCAAATCCTATATCGACGCCTCCGGCGGCGCGGCGGTATCCTGTCTGGGCCATGGCCACGCGGACGTGATTGCCGCCCTGCATGACCAGCTCGACCGGCTCGCCTACGCGCATACCGGCTTTTTCACCTCCGAGCCGGCGGAAGCGCTTGCGGATCATCTGATCGCCCATGCGCCGGAAGGACTTGATCGCGTCTATCTCGTCAGCGGCGGGTCGGAGGCCGTGGAGGCTGCGCTGAAGATGGCGCGCCAGTATTTTGTAGAGAAGGGTGAACCGCAGCGCCGCCATGTGATCTCCCGGCGGCAGAGTTATCACGGCAACACGCTCGGCGCACTTGCCGCCGGCGGCAATGCGTGGCGACGGGCGCAGTTCAGCCCGCTCCTGATCGAGACGCATCACATTGCCCCTTGCTATGCCTATCGTCACCGGCGCGAGGGCGAAAACGACGAGGCCTATGGTCAACGTGCGGCCCAGGAGCTCGAAGACAAGATCCGGGAGCTGGGCGAAGGCTCGGTGATCGCCTTCATCGCCGAGACGGTGGTCGGCGCAACGGCCGGCGCCGTTACGCCAATGCCAGGATACTTCCGGCGGATTCGTGAAATCTGCGACCGCTACGGCGTGCTCCTCATCCTCGACGAGGTCATGTGTGGCATGGGGCGGACGGGAACGCTGCATGCCTGCGAGCAGGAGGGCATTTCACCCGACCTGATGACGATCGCCAAGGGGCTTGGCGGCGGATATCAGCCGATCGGCGCGATCCTGCTGAGCGGCGCCATCTTCGATGCTTTCGCGCATGGCTCCGGCTTCTTCCAGCACGGGCACACCTATATGGGCCACCCGATGGCGGCGGCGGCAGCGCTCGCCGTGCAGCAGGTCATCCAGCGGGATCGTCTGCTCGACAATGTCGTGCAGATGGGTGCGCATCTGCAGGCAGGATTGCAGGAGCGCTTCGGGCAGCACCCGCATGTCGGCGATATCCGTGGCCGCGGTCTTTTCCAGGCCATCGAACTCGTTCAGGATCGCGACAGCGGGGCGCCCTTCGATCCGGATTTAAAGCTCAACGGCCGCATCAAGCGCGAGGCGATGGCGAGAGGGCTGATGGTGTATCCGATGGGCGGGACGATCGATGGTGTAAATGGCGATCACGTCCTGCTGGCGCCGCCCTTCATCATCGACGCGGAAACCGTCGATGCCGTCGTCACGCGTCTCGGCGATGCCGTCGACGCCGCCATTGGCTGAGGGGCGGGCTTGCGTCCTTGGATTTCCGTCCATAAAAGATTCAGCAAGGGATATATGAGCGGGGTGATCACGTGGCTGAAGGAGCGGGCAGACTATGAGGATCAGTGACAGTCAGCCGCCTGTCCTCCGCCAGTTTTCCGTCCGCGCCGTCATCGACGTGCTTTTGCATCAGGGGCCGACCTCCCGCGCCGACCTCGCCAAGATCACCGGCCTTTCAAAGCAGACCATGTCCGAGGTCATCCGGGCGCTCGAAGAGGGCGGCTGGGTGAGGGAGCGTGGCAAGACCGGCGGTCACGTCGGGCGTCGGGCCGTCACCTATGAGATCGATCCGGATGCGGGCTACGTCGCCGGCATCGACTTCGGCGTGTCTTCGCTTCGGGCGGTGCTGGCCGACCTCTCGGGACGGGTTCTTGTCGAGGTCGCGGAACAGGCGACGCCCCGCCCGCCGGAAGAACCGCTGTCACAACTGCACCTCATGCTGCAGGGCTTGATCCGCAAGGCGGAGCTCGCGCCGGAGAAACTGTTGTTCGCGGCCGTTGCCATGCCGGGCGTCATCGATCCGGAAAGCGGGCGTCTGGCGCTTGCGCCGAACCTGGAAGACATGAGCGGCTTCGACATAGCCGGAGCACTGTCCGAGCGGCTTGGCTGCGACGTAGCCGTCGAAAACGACATCAATGCCGGCGCGCTCGGCGAAGCCTGGCTCGGCGAGGCCGATCGCGGCGGGACGTTTGCCTTCGTCTCGCTTGGCGCCGGTGTCGGCCTCGGTCTGCTGGTCAATGGCAAGCTTATGCGCGGATCCAGCGGTGCTGCCGGCGAAATCGGCTTTCTGCCGTTCGGCGCAGATCCCACCGCGCCCGAGAGCCTGAAGCGCGGTACGCTAGAAAGCGCGCTCGGTACCAAGGCCATTCTGGAGGCCTATGTGCGGGAGGGCGGCTCTCCCTTCGCAACCGTCGCCAACCTTTTCGAGCAGGCACGTGCCGGTCAGAAGGCCGCGGTCTCGATCGTCGGCCAGGTCGCCGATCTGGCGGCGCTGACAATCGTCGCGGTGTCGGCTTTCGCCGATCCCGGCAAGATCGTCGTCGGCGGGCCGATCGGTCGTCAGCCGATCCTGTTGCCGCTGATCCGCGAGAGCCTGAAAAAGATCACGGCGCGCAAGCCGTTGATCGAGGCCAGCCGGCTTGGTGAACGGGCCATCCTCATGGGCGCGATGGCCATTGCCCTGCAGCAGACGCACAACCTCTTGTTCTCGCCCCATTCCCTGCCGACCGACATCAATCTTCCCGCTCCGCCGCGCGGATAATTGTTGCAAAGGGCTTCGCCGCCTATTGCGAAAGATTTTGCCACCTCATATATTCGTCATCTTGACGAACTAATATTGTATTCGAACGGTTATTTGACCGGACCGACGGTTGGGAGCGCGTCCGCTGCCGTTACATTCGCGAACCGGAAAGACCCCGAGCACAGAGGGCCATGTACAAGATTTTCGAAAGCAGCGAGGATGCCGCCGAGGCGCTGGCGGATCTGATCGTTTCCCGCATCAATGAAAAGCCATCCATAGTGCTGGGTCTTGCGACCGGCGCGACGATGGAACCGGTCTATGCCGCGTTGATCGAGGCGCACAAGGCCGGTCGCGTGAGCTTCGCCGGTGTCACGAGCTTCAACCTCGACGAATACGAGGGCCTTTCGCCGCGCCATTCCGGTTCCTACAGGGCGACCATGGACCGCCTGCTGTTCGATCACGTCGACATCGACAAGGCGAAGACGCATCTGCCGGATGGAATGACGCATGATCCCGAGCATGAGGGCGAACGCTACGAACGACTGATCGCCGAGGCGGGCGGTATCGATCTGCAGCTGCTGGGTATCGGGCGCAACGGCCATATCGGCTTCAACGAGCCCGGCTCTGCATTTTCCTCAAGGACGCGGCTTGTCGTTCTGGAAGAGGAGACATTGAAAGCCAATGCCGGCTTCTTTTCAGATCGAAGCGTGCCGGAACGGGCGCTGACCATGGGGATCGCCACCATTCTGGACGCCCGCGAGATTGCCGTCATGGCGACCGGCCCGGCCAAGGCGGATGCCGTGGCGCGCGCCCTTTATGCCGCTCCGGACGCCGACTGCCCGGCTTCGGCGCTGAACGGCCACGACAATGTGCGGTGGTTCCTCGACCGCGAGGCCGCCGCAGAGTTGCCGGACGTCGATGTGCGGCTGCGGGCCGCCGACTGACGGTGCTGGAAGCGCAGCCGGCGCGAACCGGCTGCCAAGTTGCGTTATCGCCGTTCGGGGATCAGCCCGTTCGGGCGGAAGCGCATGACGAGCAGCAGAAGCAGACCCATCATCACCAGGCGCATCTGCTGGGCATTGTCCGTTAGGTGCTGGCGCAGGGGGCTGTCAGGGCCGAGATGCGCGGTCAGGTGTTCGAGCAGCCAGACGCCGAAGGGTTCGGCCTCCATCCAGAAGAACAGGATGAGGAAGCCGCCGAGGACGGAGCCCCAATTGTTGCCGGACCCGCCGGCAATCACCATTACCCATATGAGGAAGGTGAAGCGGAGCGGCTGATAGGCGCCGGGCGTGAACTGGCCGTCCATCGTCGTCAGCATCGCGCCGGCAAGGCCGATGACCGCGGAGCCGAGGATGAAGACCTTGAGGTGAATGCGCTTGACGTCCTTGCCCATGGCTTCGGCGGCGACCTCGTTGTCGCGCACGGCCCGCATGGTACGGCCCCAAGGCGACTTCAGGGCTGTTTCGGCAAGCAGCAGCAGGACGGCGATTACCACGAGGAACAGGCCGCCATAGCAGAGCTTGACGAAGATCGAGGCGAAGTCGGCAACCGGCATGTTGACGCGGGCCGCGAGGTCGACAAACCACTGCGCGCCGCGCAGATCCACTTCATAGGGCACCGGACGCGGGAGACCGACGACATTCTTCACGCCGCGGGTCAGCCAGTCTTCGTTGCGCATGATGGTGACGAGGATTTCGGAAATGCCGAGGGTGGCGATCGCCAGATAGTCCTCGCGCAGACCGAGCGCCACCTTGCCGATGACCCAGGCAGCACCCGCCGCCAGCAGCGCGCCGCCGATCCACGAGAACAGGATCGGCATGCCGAGACCACCGAGATAGCCCGTCGCCGACGGGTTCACGGCCTCGATGGCGCTGACTGCAGGGTCGTAGAAATAACGCGAGCCGAAATAGCCGATGGCGATGACGAGTGCGGTCGCGAAGGCGCGGAAGCGGGGGTTGTCACGGCCGATCGCCTTGCGGACATAGACCGTCGCGGCGATTGTCGCAAGGAGTGCGACGCCGGCGAAGAGAATGCCTGTTCCGCCGGCCGTCCAGGCTTCCATCACCGGGCTGGAGGCGACGAACACCGCGGCGACGCCGCCGAGGGCTGCAAAGCCCATGACGCCGAAGTTGATGAGGCCGGCATAGCCCCACTGTATGTTGACGCCCAGCGACATGATCGCCGAGATGAGGCAGAGGTTGAGGATGTAAAGCGCCGAATTCCAGCTGTGCAGGTAGGCGTCACCCGCCAGCAGCAGGAACATGAGGGCAAAGAGCGCGACGTTGCGCAGTGCGGAACTCATGACGACCTCCCGCCGAAAATACCGGACGGCTTGATCAGCAGCACCAGCACGAGAATGATGAAGGAAACGGCGAACTTGTATTCCGTCGACAGGAGCTGCACGAGCCCGTCGGGCGCCCAGCTTTCCGGCACGAGATAGGTCAGCACCTTCTTGTAGGAGTAGGTGACGGCCACTTCCGAAAAGGCGACGATGAAGCCGCCGGCGATGGCGCCCAGCGGATTGCCGAAGCCGCCGACGATGGCCGCGGCGAAGATGGGCAGCAGCAATTGCTGGAAGACGAAGGGCTTGTAGCTCTTGTCGAGGCCGTAAAGCGTGCCGGCGATCGTCGCCAGCGCGGCCGCGATAATCCAGGCAAAGGTCACGACGCGCTCGGGATTGATGCCGGAGAGCAGCGCCAGGTCTTCATTGTCGGAGAAGGCGCGCATCGACTTGCCGGTGCGGGTGCGCTCCAGGAACCAGAAGAGCAGGATGACGCAGATGATCGCGGTTACCAGCGTGATGACCTGCGAGGCGCGGATCGCCAGGCCTTCCTGCAGACCGGTCCAGGCCTTGAATTCGCCGGCGGTGATGAGGAAGCGTGCGCCGTCGGCGAAATTCTGGTCATCCGGTCCGATGATGAAGCGGATCAGGCCGGCCATGAAGAACATGACGCCGATCGAGACGATCATGAAGATGACGTTGTGCGAGCGCTGCCGGCGGTAATAGCGGTAGACCAGCCGGTCGGTCGCGAGCGTCATGGCGGCGGCACCGATGATGCCGATCGGCAAGGCGAGGAGGGCGGTCGCCAGCGGCGCGATGCTGATGCCGGCCGACTGCAGCGCCCAGGTGACGAGCACAGTGAGCATGGCGCCGAAGGACATCAGTTCGCCATGCGCGAAGTTCGAGAAGCGCAGGATGGCGAAGACCAGCGTCGCACCGAGCGCGCCGAGCGCCAGCTGGCAGCCATAGGCGGTGGCCGGCACGATGATGTAGTTGGTCAGGACGACGAGGGCGTTCAGAACGTTTTCCATGATCAGCCCCCGAGGAATGTCTTGCGGACTTCGTCGTCGGCGATCAACGCCGGGCCGGTATCCGTGAAGCGGTTTTCACCCTGGACGAGGACATAGCCCTTGTCGGCGATTTCGAGTGCCTGCTTGGCGTTCTGCTCGACCATCAGGATGGCGATGCCGGTCTTGGCGATCTCGATGATGCGGTCGAAGAGTTCGTCCATGACGATGGGCGACACGCCCGCCGTCGGTTCGTCGAGCATCAGGACCTTCGGGTTGGTCATCAGAGCGCGGCCGACGGCGACCTGCTGGCGCTGTCCGCCCGAGAGTTCGCCGGCAAGCTGACGGCGCTTTTCCTTCAGGATCGGGAAGAGGTCGTAGATCTGCTCCATCGTCGTGGAAATGTCGTCCTCACGGATGAAGCCGCCCATTTCGAGGTTCTCTTCCACCGTCATGGAAGTGAAGATGTTTCTCACCTGCGGCACGAAGCTCATGCCCTTGGCGACGCGCGCCTGTGGCGCGAGATTGGTGACGTCCTCGCCGTCGAACATGACCTTGCCGGTCCTCAGCTTCAGCATGCCGAAGACTGCCTTCATGGCGGTCGACTTGCCGGCGCCGTTCGGCCCGACGATGACGGCGATTTCGCCCTTTTCCACGCCGATGGTACAGTTGTGCAGGATGTCTGCACCGCCGTAACCGCCGGTCATGCTTTCCCCGATCAAAAAGCTCATATTTTTTCTTTTGGTTTGTTCTTCAGGCCTGTGCCAAGGTAGGCCTCGATGACGTCTTCGTTGGATTTGATTTCGTCCGGCGAGCCGGTTGCCAATACCGCACCTTCAGCCATCACGATCACCGGATCGCAGAGACGCGAGATGAAATCCATGTCGTGTTCGATCATGCAGAAGGTGTAGCCGCGCTCGCGGTTGAGCCTGAGGATCGCGTCGCCGATCTCGTAGAGCAGCGTGCGGTTGACGCCGGCGCCCACCTCGTCGAGGAAGACGATCTTCGGGTCGACCATCATCGTGCGGCCGAGCTCGAGCAGCTTCTTCTGGCCGCCGGAGAGATTGCCTGCGCGCTCGTCGGCGACATGGCTCAGCTTCAGGAATTCGATGACTTCGTCCGCCTTCTCGCGGACTTCGCGGTCGGCGGCCTTGACGGCGCCGGGGCGGAACCAGACATTCATCAGCTTCTCGCCGGGCCGTCCGGGCGGAACCATCATCAGGTTTTCGCGCACGCTCAGCGAGGAAAATTCATGGGCGATCTGGAAGGTTCTCAGCAGCCCCTTGCCGAAAAGCTCGTGAGGCTCGAGGCCGGTAATGTCCTCGCCATCGAGCAGCACGCGACCGGAGGTCGGCTTGTGCAGACCGGCGATCACGTTGAACAGGGTGGTCTTGCCAGCCCCGTTCGGTCCGATCAGGCCGGTAATGGATCCCGTCTTGATGGTGAGTGAGACCTTGTTGACGGCAAGCAATCCGCCGAAACGCTTTTCGATCTGTTCAACGACGATCATGCAAACAAAAGTCCTTCAACGGAAACCGCCCGGAATGTCCGGGCGGCCCCCTCAGTCATAAAATCAGCGATAGCCGACAGTGACGATCTTTCCGCCCTCGATCTTGATCTCGCGGAACTTGCCGGCGCTTTCGCCGCCGCCGATCAGCTCGACGTCGGATGCGCCGACATAGTCGATGTCGCCACCGTCAGCAAGGATTTTGAGGCCCTTGGCGAGTTCGCCGGGGAGAATCTTCTCGCCCGGTGCATTGGCGACGTCCATGACCTTTTCCTTCAGCTTGGCGCTGTCGGAGGAACCGGCGGCCTGCATGGCGAGCATGATCAGGGCAGCTGCGTCATAGGCTTCGGCGCCATACGGACCGACCTTGCCGCCTGCGGCTTCGATTGCCTTGGCGTAGAGCTCAGCGCCGTTCGAATCCGTGCCGGGACGTTCGCCGTAGGAGCCGTCGAGAGCCGGGCCGATAGCCGCCGGCAGGCTGTCGCCGATCATGCCGTCGGGCAGGACGAAGGTGTCGAAGGCACCGGCGTCGAGAGCGCCCTGGATGATGCCCTTGCCGCCCTGGTCGAGATAGCCAACCACGACCAGCACGTCGCCGCCGGCAGAGGCCAGCGCGCCGACTTCGGCCGAGTAATCGCCCTTTCCGTCGTCATGCGGAGCGGAGATGGTGATCTTGCCGCCCTTGGCTTCGAAGCTCGACTTGATGGCGTCGGCGAGACCCTTGCCGTAGTCGTTGTTGGTGTAGGTGAGTGCTGCGGACTTCACGCCATGGTCGGAGAGAATGTCGGCGAGGATTTCACCCTGGCGGGCGTCGGACGGCGCGGTGCGGAAGAACAGGCCGTTGTCTTCGACGGAGGACAGCGCCGGCGAGGTCGCGGACGGCGAAATCATGACGACACCGTTGGCGAGCGCGACGTTCTGGAGAACGGCGGTCGTCGCACCGGAGCACATGGCGCCGACGATGGCGTTGACCTTGTCTGAGGTGACGAGGCGTTCGGCTGCAGCCGTTGCCGCACCGGCGTCAACGCAGGTGGAATCGCCGCGGACCGGGGTCACCTTGGAGCCGTTCAGCAGCGCGCCGCTGTCGGAGACTTCCTTCATGGCCAGTTCTGCGCCGGCGGCAATGTCAGGCGCAAGCGATTCCAGCGGGCCGGTAAAGCCCATCAGGACGCCGAGCTTGATATCTTCGGCCTTGGCCGGCAATGCCAGCATTGTCGTTGCTGCGAGGACCGCAAACATCCGTTTCATAGGTTCACCCTTTTTGATGTCCAGAATTGTTCTTGTATGTCCGGGCGGAAATTCGCCCGTGTTGATCCCGTGCGTGCACCGGCAGGATTTTCTCGCCCTTGATCAAGTCGTTCCCCCTGCGCAACTGCCCGTTTGACCGGCTTTCCCCGTGGGAAAGCCTGTTTCCCGTGCGCACAGTCGGACAATGCACGCCCCCATGGGTGGAATCAAGGATAAATTGTCCAAATGGAAAACGGGCGGCAGATGCCTCCGCCGCCCGTATTTGCTGACCGGTTGACCGCTACTGGTTGACGATCTCCGGCCCCATCAGACTGTAGGGAAGCCAGGTGGAGAGCGCCGGGACATAGGTGACCAGAACCAGGAAGAGCAGCAGCACGCCGACGAAAGGCATGGCCGCCTTGACAACCTGAACGAGGCTCATGCCGGTGATGCCGGATGTCACGAACAGGTTGAGCCCGATCGGCGGGGTAATCATGCCGATTTCCATGTTCACCACCATGATGATGCCGAGATGGATCGGATCGACGCCGAGCTGGGTCGCGATCGGGAACACCACCGGCGCCACGATGAGCAGCAGACCGGAGGGTTCCATGAACTGGCCGCCGAGCAGCAGCAGCAGGTTGATCGCAATCAGGAAGGTGAACCAGTTGAAGCCGTAGCCGAGCATCAGCTGGGTCAGCGTATCGGGAATGCGTTCCGCCGTCAGCACATGGGCGAAGAGCAATGCGTTGACGATGATGAACATCAGCATCACCGTGGTGCGCGATGCATCGACCAGCACCTTGCGGGTTTCCTGGTGGAAGATGGCCGGCACGGCCAGTCTCGCCATGGCGCCGAGATTGCGGCCCCAGATCGGCAGGCTGGCGACGAGGTAGCTCGGAATGTGCGCCGGATTGCTGCCCGGGTCACGCCAGATCGTGTAGGCGATCAGGATGGCAAGCGAGATGACGGCGCCGACCACCAGCCGGTCTCCGGCAGAGATGTCCGGCCAGTCCGCGGTTGCGAAGTAGGACAGAACCATCCACACGAAGAGGAAGGAGATCGCATAGACCAGCGCCTTGAAGCCGAGGATGGCCTTGCGGCTGTCGGTTTCACGGAGCCAGGCAATGTCCTTCATCGGGCCCATGTCGCGGTAGATGAAGATGGCGACGAAAAACGAGTAGACCGATGCGACGGCGGCGGCTTCGGTCGGCGTGAAGACGCCGCCATAAATGCCGCCGATGATGATGACGATCAGGAACAGGCCGAAGCCGGCTTCCTTGCCGCCCTGCAGGATTTCGCCGAAGCCGCGCCACTCACCGGCCGGAAGTCCCTTGCGGCGGGCGACGATGTAGATCGCACCCATCAGCATGAGGCCGGCAACGATGCCCGGTACCACGCCCGCGAGGAAGAGGCGGCCGACGGAGACGTTTGTCGCGGCGGCATAAACGACCATGACGATCGACGGCGGGATGAGAATGCCGAGCGTGCCCGCATTGGCGATGATGCCTGCGGCAAACTCCTTCGAGTAGCCGACCTGGCGCATGCCGGCGATGGCGATGGTGCCGATGGCGACAACGGTTGCCGGCGACGAGCCGGACAGCGCGGCAAACAGCATGCAGGCCAGCACCGAGGCAATCGCAAGGCCGCCGCGGAAATGCCCGACGCTGGCGATGGCGAAGTGAATGATGCGCTTTGCCACGCCACCCGTCGACATGAAGGCGGAGGCGAGGATGAAGAAGGGGATCGCCAGCAGCGTGTAGTTCTGCGAGGCGTCCATCATCTGTACGGCGACCGACGACATGGAATCGCGCGAGAAAAATGCCGTGATGATGATCGACGAGAGGCCCAGCGAGATCGCGACGGGAACGCCGAGGAACAGAAGCGTCAGGACGAGAATAAACAGGATCAGCGGTTCCATGACGTCAGTCCTTCAATACGTCTTTGTGCTCGGCAACGAGGTCTTCCGCCTCGTGGCCGGCGATCATCAGTTCACGCTCGCCGCGGGCGATCTGCACCAGCGCCTGGGCGGAGCGCAGACCGAACAGGCCGAGGCCGACCGGCATGATCAGATAGGCGGACCAGCGTGGCAGGCGCTCCTTGATGCCGAGCGCCTCGACCATGAACTGCGGCCACTTCATTTCGTCGAGGCCGGCGCCCGTGCGATAGATGGTCGACCAGTAGAGCATCGCCCCGCCCTTGGTGTTGGTGCCGAAGACCTGCAGCCAGGCGGAGCCGAGAAGGATCGCCGTGTAGAGAAGGCAGGCGATGGCGCCGAAGATGGCGACGGCGCGGAACAAGGGTGCCGGAAACATGCGGACGAAGGCGTCGACGCCAAGATGGGTGCCCGTGCGAACACCGTAGCTCATGCCGAAGAGGATCAGCCAGGCAAACAGGATGCGCTGGAATTCAAGCGCGCCGCTCCAGCCGGAATTGAAGCCGTAGCGGGCAATCACCTGGGTAAAGGCGACGAGCGTGATGACGGCCAGCAGAAGGGCAAGCGTGTTTTCCTCGAACCGTGCCAGCCCCTCGGGATAGCGACGGTCGAGAATGAAGTAGACGACGACCATGACGACAAGAAGCACCCATGGCCCATACGGCAGGAATGACATTGGATCCCCTCCAGTGCGGTTTTGAAAAGCCCGGCCGCTACAGGGGCGGCCGGGCTGTAAGCATCGCGTCAGTCGCGCGGATTACTTGTTGGAAGCGACGGCCGCTTCGATCATGTCCTTGCCGACATCGCCTTCGAACTGATCCCAGACGGGCTTCATGGTGGTTACCCATTCCTGGCGCTGCTCAGGCGTCAGCTCGCGGACGGTGCCGCCGGCCTTGATCAGGTCTTCCTTGCAGGTCTGTTCCTTGCCGGCGATCGAGTTGTTGAACTCGTCGGTGACTTCGTCGAGGATCTTCATGAACTGGTCGCGAACGTCCGGCTCCAGACCGTCGAGCCAATCCTTGGAGGTGACGACCAGATAGCCGAGAAGGCCGTGGTTGGTCTCGGTGACACCGTCCTGTACTTCGTAGAACTTCTGGGTGTAGATGTTGCACCAGGAGTTTTCCTGTCCGTCGACGACGCCGGTCTGCAGGGCGCCGTAGACTTCCTTGAAGGCGAGCTTCTGGGCGGAAGCGCCCATCGCCTCGATCATCGCCTGGGCCACGTCGGACGGCTGGATGCGGAACTTCAGACCCTTGGCGTCGGACGGTACGAGCAACGGCTTCTTGGCAGAGAACTGCTTGATGCCGGACGCCCAGAAGTGAAGGCCGGTGAAGCCGACATCGTCAACCGCGTGCAGCAGCTGGTTGGCGGCATCGGAGTGGTAGAAGTTGTTGACGGCAGCCAGATCGTTGAACAGGAAAGGCAGGTCGAACAGGCGGTACTTCTTGGTATAGGCCTCGAACTTGGAGAGCGACGGCGCGGCGAGCTGGACGTCGCCGAGCAGCATGGCTTCCTTGACCTTGTCGTCGTCGAACAGCGTCGAGTTCGGGAAGACCTCCATGCAGGCCTTGCCGTTCATTTCCTTGTTCACGCGCTCGGCCAGCATCTTGGCGGCAACGCCCTTCGGGTGCGTTTCCGCGACGTCATGGCTGAACTTGATGACGATCTCTCCCGGATCGCAATCATCGGCAAGCGCGGTGTTGGCGCCGGCGGCCAGCGTGAAAAGGCAAACGCCTGCGAGAAGCAGCTTCTTCATTCTATAAGTCCTCCACTTTGGGCCCCCACGGCCCATGAAATCGGAATGATCCGGCTCATGCCGGATGCCAAGATGACAGTGGAAGGAAACAGGGCCGCAGGGTCCGCTTTCACGGACGCGATGGCCGAAACATCCTCCCAATGTTTGCGGCACACATACCTTAGCAATAGGCGTGCCAGTCTGATTTTTCGACGGAGGATTATTTAAAATCAGATACTTATCGAGTATCGTTTTTCGGCTGTCATGGAGGGCGCCGATGAAATGGGTAGCCTGCTACACGTCCGCGAGGAGGGGCTGTGTCGCGTCCTACCCATGGACGCTTTCGCCGCTTCCCTCGGTGACGCTGATGCCAAGCCGCTTCATCTTGTCGTAGAGACCCTTGCGGGAAATCTGCAGTGCCTCGTAGGTCGGCTTCATGGCGCCGTTGTTGCGGGCGAGTTCTGCCTCGATGACCGTACGCTCGTAGCTCTCCAGCAGGTCTGCTAGCGATCCTTCCGATGCGCTGGACGCCGTAGCCGGTTCTTCGCTCTCGCCCGAGAAGCCGTGCCACATGCCGAGAACGAAACGGTCCGCATAGTTGCGCAGTTCACGCACGTTACCCGGCCATTCATAGGTCATCAGCTGCAGTTCGAGAGCCGCATCCAGGTGCGGGATCTCGCGGCGGAAGCGGGCGCGTGCCTGCCGAGCCAGATGAAAGAAGAGGAGGGGGATATCCTCGCGCCGGCTGCGCAGCGGCGGGATGGAAAGGGTGACGACGTTCAGGCGGAAATAGAGGTCGGCGCGGAAATTGCCCTGATTGCTCGCCTGCCCGAGGTCGGACTTGGTCGCCGCGACGAAGCGAATGTCCAGCGGGATCGGCTTGTTCGATCCGAGCCGCTCGATGGTCCGCGTCTCGATGGCGCGCAGGAGCTTGGCCTGCAGGTCGAGCGGCATGGATTCGATTTCGTCGAGGAAGATCGTGCCGCCCTGGGCGTGCTCCAGCTTGCCGATGCGCTGTTTCTGGGCGCCGGTGAAGGCGCCGGCTTCATGGCCGAACAGTTCTGCCTCGATGATGTCGGAGGGCAGGGCGGCGCAGTTGATGGCGACGAAATGGCCCTTGCTGCGGGTCGAGAAGTCGTGCAGCGCACGGGCGACCACTTCCTTGCCGGCGCCGGTCTCGCCGAGGATCAGCACATCGACATCGGTATCGGCCAGCATGACGATCTGCTCGCGCAGGCGCTTGATGCCGGGCGTGCGGCCGACCAGCCGTTCCGATAGCTCGTCGCGCTCGTTGAGTTCGGAGCGTAGCGTGCGGTTTTCAAGAACCAGGCGGCGTTTTTCCAATGCGCGTTCGATGACGGTGTAGAGGCGCGAGACCTGGAAGGGCTTCTCGATGAAATCATAGGCGCCGGCGCGCATCGCATCGACGGCCATCTGCACGTCGCCGTGTCCGGTGATCAGGATGACCGGCATGGTCGGATCGATGGCAAGCGCCGCCTTCAAGAGCTCAAGACCGTCGACGTCGGGCATGCGGATATCGCTGACAATCACGCAATAGGCGTCGTGGGCAATCGCCGACAGAAGCGATTCCGCCGTATCGTGGACGGCGACCGGCAGACCCTCGAGCTCGAGGCCCTGCGCGAGCGCATCGCGCAGGTCGTCGTCGTCGTCGACGAGGTGGACTGTGGGCGTTCCCGATTGCGTCATGCTCTATTCGGCTGCTTTTTGCTGTTGGTCGGCGGCGACGAGATGGACAGCAAAGGCGCAGCCGCCGCTTTCCGGCTCCTGCAGCTCGATGCGGCCGCCGAAGTCATGGACGATATTGTAGGCGATGGAAAGCCCCATTCCGACCCCTTCGCCGGCCTGCTTGGTGGTGAAGAACGGATCGAAGACGGAGGCGCGGAGGTCTTCGGGAATGCCGGGACCGTTGTCGGCGACGATGACGGTGGCGTAGCCGTCCTCGGCTTGGGCGGTCACGCTGATGCGTCCGTCCTTCGTGCCGGACAGCGCGTCGATCGAATTGGAAATCAGGTTGACGATGACCTGGGACAGCCTCACCCGGCCGCCCATGACCGTGTGGTCGCGCAGCTTCGGGTCGACAGTCAGGATCACGCCGGCCTTGCGCGCCCGCGGCTTGACGAGGATCAGAGCCTCGTCGACCACCGAGCCGAGATTGACCGCGCTGATCGTCGTGCCGGGTTTGCGGGAGAAGGAGAGAAGCGTCGAGGAGAGCTCGGCCATGCGGTCGACCATCGCGCCGATGCGGCCGAGATTGGCGGTCGCCTGCTCGAGCTTGCCGGCGGCGATCATGCGGTGGGTGTTGTCGGCATAGGTCTTCAGCGCCGCCAGCGGCTGGTTCAGCTCATGGCTCAGCGCCGCGGACATCTGACCGATGACTGCGAGTTTGCCGGTCTGGACGAGCTCGGCCTGAGTCTTTTTCAGCTTGTCCTCGGTCGCGCGCCGTTCGTCGATCTCGCGGGAAAGCTCGATGTTGGTGACGCTGAGCGCTCTGGTGCGATCGCGGACGGTGCGTTCCAGCCGAAGCGCAGTCGCGCGGTCGCGACGCAATTGCAGGATCGTGCGCTCCCGGCGCATGATCCAGAAGAAGATCATCATGGCGCAGACCAGGCAGGCCATGGCGGCGAGCGCCGCGCCCCAGAGTCCCGCGGCTTCCACCGGACGCATGTCGCCGAGCACGTGCAGACGCCAGTCGAGGAGCGGCAGGTCGCGGACCATGTCGAGATGCGAAACCGCCTCGCGTCCCAGCCGGTAGATCATCGTGCCGGAGGTTTCGTTCGCAACCGCCTCGACCGGCTTCAGGCGCCATTCCGGACGGTTGGCGATCAGGATCGTGCCGTTTCTGTCGCTGATATAGATCGGGCTGGTCAGCAGAGACCATGTGGCTTCGATGCGCTCGAAATCGACGTAGACGGTCACGAGGCCGAGCGTCTCTCCGCCGCGGCGGACGGCGGCGGCAAAGGCATAGGCGCGGGTGTTGTTGTCCGGCGAAATAACGGTGCGGCCGAGGCGACCCTGCAGCGCTGCGCCGAAGAGCTGGTTCAGGCCGGCGTCGCTGTGATCGAAGATGTGGCGCGCCGAGGCCAGCAGCCGGCCGTCCGGCCAGAAGAAGGCAACGTCGCGGGCGCCGGACAGGCCGGCGGCTTCCTCGGCCTTGAAGGCCGCAAGCGCCGGGTGGCCTCCGGCGCGGAACAGGGAGGCAATGTCGTTCTGCCGCGCAAGCAAGGGCGGCAGGACCCGATACTTCTCGAACATGCCGGCCAGAACTTCCGTCTGCACCGAGAGCGTTTCCGTCGCCTGCTGGCGGATGGTCACGATCGCCCGGTCGCGCCAGTAGTCGGATGCCACCGTGATGGCGCCGAGCGACAAAATGACGATGCCGACGAGCAGGCCGAACCGGATGGCCCGGAACCGGCGACGCAACTTCCTCCCGCTCATTCTGCCGGACATCGGCTCCCCATGCATTTCTCTCGTCCCGACGAGCTTATAGAAAATGATCGACGGCAGAAAGTCCCGCCCGGGCATCCGCTCCGGCGCGTCGCCGGATAAGCTGCCGATCTCCCTTGCACATGCCGACAAACTCGCTAAAAGTGCGCCAAATTCAACAGAAGGGCGGTCCCGCCCGCGTTCGAAGTGGATCAGTCACATGGCATCGCATAAAGACGTGAAGAAAGTCGTCCTCGCCTATTCCGGCGGTCTCGACACCTCGATCATCCTGAAATGGCTTCAGACCGAACTCGGCGCGGAAGTCGTAACCTTCACCGCCGATCTCGGCCAGGGCGAAGAACTCGAGCCGGCGCGCAAGAAGGCCGAGATGCTCGGCATCAAGGAGATCTTCATCGAGGACGTCCGCGAGGAATTCGTCCGTGACTTCGTCTTCCCGATGTTCCGCGCCAATGCCGTCTACGAAGGCGTCTACCTGCTCGGCACGTCGATCGCCCGCCCGCTGATCTCCAAGCACCTGATCGAAATCGCCAAGAAGACCGGCGCCGATGCGATCGCCCATGGCGCGACCGGCAAGGGCAACGACCAGGTCCGCTTCGAGCTTTCGGCCTATGCCCTGAACCCCGACATCAAGATCATCGCACCGTGGCGCGACTGGTCGTTCAAGAGCCGTACGGATCTTCTCGACTTTGCCGAAAAGCACCAGATCCCGGTTGCCAAGGACAAGAAGGGCGAAGCGCCGTTCTCCGTCGACGCCAACCTGCTGCACTCCTCCTCCGAGGGCAAGGTTCTGGAAGACCCGGCACAGGAAGCGCCCGAATACGTCCACATGCGCACCATTTCGCCGGAAGCCGCTCCGGACAAGGCAACGGTCATCAAGGTCGGCTTCAAGAAGGGTGATGCTGTTTCGATCAACGGCGTCGCCATGTCGCCGGCGACGCTCCTTAAGACGCTCAACGATTACGGCCGTGACAACGGTATCGGTCGCCTCGATCTCGTCGAGAACCGCTTCGTCGGCATGAAGTCGCGCGGCGTCTACGAGACCCCCGGCGGCACCATCTTGCTCGCCGCCCACCGGGCCATGGAATCGATCACGCTGGACCGTGGCGCCGCTCACCTCAAGGACGAGCTGATGCCGCGTTACGCAGAGCTGATCTATTACGGCTTCTGGTTCTCGCCGGAACGCGAGATGCTGCAGGCGGCGATCGACCGCAGCCAGGAGCATGTCGAAGGTGAAGTGACGCTGAAGCTCTACAAGGGCAACGTCATGGTCACCGGCCGCGAGAGCGAGAAGTCACTCTACTCCGACAAGCTTGTCACCTTCGAGGACGATCAGGGCGCCTATGACCAGAAGGACGCCGCTGGCTTCATCAAGCTCAACGCGCTGCGCCTGCGCACGCTTGCCAAGCGCGACCGGTAAGTCCGGTCCTCAGAATGGTTCGATGGACGGGGGCTTCGGCCCCCGTTTTCATTCGGCGGGAAGGTTTGCGTCCCGTTGCGGCGTGAGGGTAACGCCCCTGCGCACGAAACGCGTATAGACGAGATAGCTTGCGAGGCAGATCAGGCTCATGGCCGGTATTACGGTCATGAAGGCCAGCAAGGGCAGGCCGATGATCGCCGCCACCAGTCCGCAGGCAAAGCCGGTCCCCATCTGCAGGAAGCCCATCACCGCCGACGCCGAACCCGCTGTCTGATGGAATGGCACAAGAGCGGCGGTCGTCATGTGCGGCATGACGAAGGAAATGCCGAAAGCGTAGAGGCCGACAGGCATCATGATGGAGAGATAGGACGGCGGCAGGAAACGGGCGGACAGGAACGCCGCCAGCCCGCCGGCGAAAACGAACAGCAGACCCGGGATGACCAGCTGTTCGGCGCTCCATTTGCGCAAGAGCTGGCGGAAGAGGACAGAGCCGAAGAAATACATGCCCGTTTGCATCAGCATGCCAATGCCGAACTGGAATTCCGTCAGGCCGACATCCTTGACGAGAACGAAGGGCAGGATGGTCGCCAGCGTGTAGAGCGCGCCGACGGCGAAGGAGAGCGTCAGGGCCGCCGATATGAACTGGATGTCTGTGAAGATGCGCCGGTATGTTCTCATCAGAGGACCGGGCTTCAGCCTTGTGAGGTCAGGAACCGCCGTTTCCTGCATCAGGAAATAGACGACACCGACCGCTGTCAGTCCGAAACCGACCATCACGTAGAAGATCGCCTGCCACCCGGAAATCTCGAGCAGAACCCCGCCGATGGTGGGCGCCATGGCCGGTCCGATCGCCAGCATGATGTTGATCATGTTCATGATGCGCGACGATTGTGCGCCGGTGAACTGGTCGCGGACGATGGCGCGTGACGTTGTCAGGCCGATCGATGCGCCGATGCCCTGGACGAGGCGACCCACCAGCAGCATGCCGACGGTCGGCGCCAATGCCGACATGACGCTGCCGAGGAAGTAGATGGAGAGGAACAGGATCGCCGAACGGCGGCGGCCGAGCGCATCGGAGACGGGGCCGCAGACCAGCTGCGTCAAGGCAAAGCCGGCAAAGTAGAGCGACAGCGTCAGCTTGATTGCGGCGGGGGAGGTGTCAAACGCATCAACCAGCACTGGCATGGCCGGCGTGTAGAGCGACATGGACATCGGTCCGATGGTGATCAGCAATGCGCCGATCATGCTGGTCCGGCTTTCGCTCATGCGGCCAGGGACGGAAAGCCTCATTATGCCTTTTCTTTTTCTTCCTGTGCTGCCGGCTCGTCGCCGAAGACCAGCGACTGGTTGTCGCGCATCTTGATCAGCGCCTGCCGGACAAGCTCCCGGGACTCTGGGTCCACGCCCTGCTGCAGCTTGTCGACCACGTCCTTTGCGAGATAGCGGACCTTGCTGACCATCGCGGCGGCGTCGTCTGTCGCGTAGATCAGCTTCGCGCGGCGGTCCGTTTCGTCGGGGGTGCGGCTGATGAGGTCCAGCTTTTCCAGGCGGTCGAGATAGGCGCAGAGCGTCATCGGCTCGATGCCCATCCTTTCCGCAATCGCCGTCTGGCGAAAGCCGCCGCAGGTCGCGGCGTGCAGCAAGGCTCGCGCTTCGCCCGGCGTGATGCCCAATCCGGCTTCATTGATGCGTTTTTCAAACGCCGACCGGATGATCCGGGCGACATCGTTGATCAGGAACCCAACCGAGTTGGGATCAGCCTTCATGGGCATTTTGCATTCCTCATTTTGTAAGTCTCACTTATTATTATTTTCTCGTGAGTTTTGCAATGGCCGTCAACCGGTTGATCGATCGCCGCCGATCGCGGGCGAGACGGCACGCTTGTATAACCTTGCCACAATTATCGGCCCCTGTGCCGTTTAATTTCCGCGGGTGCTTCAAATTGTGACGTCGAATTCCGCTTTTTGCGTTGCCGCCGCCGATTGTTTCCTCTGTGGGCTTCCCCTATGCATGAGGCAATCATATCTGAAACGGCATAGATCCTATCGCCAGAACTCAAATTCCGGAGGGAATTTTCCATGCAGGCAGCACCCGTCGTCAGCCCCGAATTCATCGACTGGAGCGGACCGAACGGTCTGCCGCGCTTCGAGGCGATTGACGACACGGGCTTCGAGGCCGCCTTCGATGCCGCGCTCGCCCTGCACGATGCCGAGATCGCGGCGATCGCCGACAATGCGGAACCGGCAACCTTCGCCAACACCATCGACGCCCTGGAAATTGCCGGAGATGAATTGTCCCGGGTCTCGTCGCTGTTCTGGAACCGGGCCGGCGCCAACACCAATCCGGTGATCCAGGAACTGGAGCGCAAGATCGCGCCGAAGCTTTCCCGTCACTATTCGAAGATCGGCATGAATGCTGCGCTGTTTGCGCGCATCGACACGCTCTGGAATGCGAAGGAGACGCTCGGCCTGAGCCTGGAGCAGATGCGGGTGCTTGAGCGGCACTGGAAGGGTTTCGTGAAATCCGGCGCGAAACTGGCCAAGGACAAGCAGGAAGAGCTGGCCGGCATCAATGAAACGCTGGCCGGTCTTGGCGCCAGTTTTGGCCAGAACGTGCTCGCCGACGAGAAGGACTGGGTCCTGTTTCTCGGCAGCGAAGACGAGCTTGCCGGCATTCCGGACTTCCTGAAGGACGCCATGGCGTCCGCTGCCGCCGAACGCGGCGAGGAGGGCAAGTTCGCCGTCACCCTGTCGCGCTCGATCATCGAGCCGTTCCTGACCTTCTCCGAGCGCCGCGACCTGCGCGAGCAGGCGTTCAAGGCGTGGATCGCCCGCGGCGCCAACGGCGGTGCGACGGACAATATCGGCATTATCCGCGACACGCTGGCCCTGCGGGCAAAGAAGGCCGAGTTGCTCGGCTACGGCAATTACGCGGAGCTGAAGCTCGACAATACCATGGCGAAGACCCCCGACGCCGTGTTCGGCCTGCTCAAGCAGGTCTGGGCGAAGGCGGTTTCCCGCGCCAGGGAAGAAGAAGCCGACATCGCCACCATGATTGCCGAGGAAGGCAAGAACCACGATGTCATGCCCTGGGACTGGCGCCATTATGCCGAGAAGATCCGGGCGCAGAAGTTCAATTTCTCCGAAGCCGAACTGAAGCCCTATCTGCAACTCGAAAAGATCATCGAAGCCTGTTTCGATGTCGCCGGCCGGCTGTTCGGTATCAAGGCCGTCGAGATCAAGGGTGTGGTCGCCTATCATCCAGATGTCCGGGTTTTCGAAATCCGCGATGCGGCAAGCGGTAAACTGAAGGCGATGTTCCTCGGCGATTATTTCGCCCGCTCCTCGAAACGCTCCGGCGCCTGGATGAGCTCTTTCCAGTCGCAGCACCGGCTGACGCTGAAGAACGGCGCGCATGGCGAACTGCCGATCATCTACAATGTCTGCAATTTCGCAAAACCCGCTGCCGGAAAGCCGGCGCTGCTGTCGCTCGACGATGCCCGCACCCTGTTTCACGAATTCGGCCACGCGCTGCACGGCATGCTCTCCGACGTGACCTATCCGTCCGTGTCCGGCACGGGCGTTTCCCGCGATTTCGTCGAACTGCCGTCACAGCTCTACGAGCACTGGTTGACCGTTCCGGAAATCCTGAAAACCTATGCCGTGCACTACCAGACCGGCGAGCCGATGCCGCAGGCGCTGCTCGACAAGGTGCTCGCAGCCCGCACCTTCAATGCCGGTTTCGCGACGGTGGAATTCACCTCCTCGGCGCTGGTCGACATGGCGTTCCACACGGCCGGCAAGGTCGAGGATCCGATGGCCTTCCAGACGGACTACCTGAAGGAAATCGGCCTGCCGCAGTCGATCGTCATGCGCCACGCCTCGCCGCATTTCCAGCACGTCTTTGCCGGCGACGGCTATTCGGCCGGCTACTATTCCTACATGTGGTCGGAAGTGCTGGATGCCGATGCCTTCTCCGCTTTCGAGGAAACCGGCAACGTCTTCGATCCGGCGATGGCCAAAAAGCTCAAGGACAATGTCTATTCAATCGGCGGCGCTGTCGATCCCGAAGACACCTACAAGGCGTTCCGCGGTAAACTGCCGAGCCCGGAGGCGATGCTGAAGAAGAAGGGCCTCGCGGCGTGATTACGTCGGAGAATTTTGTTGGCTTGTGGTGAACCGAATAGGATGGCATTCTCGACAGAGGACTTTAAGGTTGGTGAAACTTGGTTTGCCTTGAATGTTGGAGCCCCCAAGAAATCCGCCAAGATTCGGTACTTCTACGCCTGAAGTTATACTCGTCTCGGTGCTGGCGATTTTACTTGCCCCGGGTGGGGTCTTTGGACCTATATATTTTTTCTATCTCATTGCATATTTTTTGGATGTAGCAGGTCTGATCAGGCACGACAATTTTTATGGGGCGGTGGCAATTGGTACAGCGCACATTGTTCTTGCTTTTGTTTTTTTTGGTTGCTGCGCTTTGAGGTTTTTGCAAGAACGGGCTGCGTATTGGGCCAGTTTGTCTCTGGCTATTTTTGCGGTCTTCTTAATTGCCGTGGCTTGTATTGATTTGTTTCCGAAACAAACGCCGGATTGGGGCGTCTCCGGAACAATAAAGAGGGCCGTACTTGCAGTGCTTTTGATGGCCGTCATTGCGATTCCTCCATTTCTACATTGGCTCGGGAAATCAAATATCGTGACGCGGTTTCTCCTGATTGGTACTGGTTCAATTCCCGCTTTGATGGGCATCTGGTACGCTATCGAGATGATCCCCTATGGAAGTTGGGACTGGCGGATTCTGCCAATATCAATCGCAATCAACGCACTACCATGCCTGATGCTTATTTTAGCCGGAGGCAAGCTGATCCACGACGGTCTTAAAGGGTAGTCGGTAGAATGAATCCCTTGCAATGATTCTTCACACGCTTTTCGACGCTCTTGCCTGGCTGACATCCTTCGCTGTGCTCTTCGTCTTGCGGCGGACGTGGTTTCCGAAAAATCCGGTAAGCCAGCCGCTGCGTGGCGGATACATCGCGGCGGTCATCTTCGGGGCCGGGTTGAGTGCCTGGATTTTCGGTTCGCTCAACCTCTGGCTCTCGGGCCAGCCGGGCTTCGGCCGATCGGTGGAAGGGGCCCTGTTCGGGGCCATCGTCTCGGTGGAACTCTACAAGCATGCCTCCGGAATTCGCGAACGCACCGGTGCGATCTATGCCCTGCCGGTGGCGTTGGGCATTGCCGTCGGACGGATCGGTTGCCTGCTCTCGGGCATGGAGGATTTTACCTACGGCATTCCGACCGGCGGCGCATGGGGCTGGGATTTCGGCGACGGCATTCCCCGCCATCCGGTGGCGCTTTACGAAAGCCTCGCCATGGCGGCTTTTGCGTTCGTCTACCTGATCATGATGCTGCGCGGCACCGTATACTGGCGCATGAACGGATTCTATCTTGCCGTCGGCTTCTACGGTGCCGAACGCTTCGTTCTCGAATTCTGGAAGCCCTACGGCGCGGTCATTGCGGGCCTCAGCATCTTTCAGCTATTGTCCCTGATGATGGTCGGCTATGCGCTGGTCATGCTGCAGGGGAGCCGGAGCGCGCTTCAACCGGGAGGGGCCGGGTGAAAGCGCAGCTAGCGGTGCAAATGGGGGCATGAATGTTCGATCCGAATGCAGTGCCGGAGGAAAAGCGCGGCAATGCCGGCGTGGCATTGCGCGTCCTGCTCGGCGTGCTGTTCCTGTTGCCGGGCGCCTGTGGCGGGCTGTTTTACGTGGCGGCGCTGTTCGAATGGATTTCCGGCGGCTTTCGCTTTCGCGGCCCTGACAATTTTACCGGCGCGTTCGTCATCTTGGCTGCGCCGTCCATCCTCCTGTCAACCATCCTGATCGGCCTTCTGCTGCGTTATGCCTCCTGGCGCCGGGCTCCGCAGGCCAGCCTCGTGCTGGCGATCGTCTCGGCCGTGGTCATCCTGTTGTCGGTGCTGATGCTTTACGACGAGATGGGCATCAATGCGCCCGATGACATCATCGTCACCATTCTGGTGATCGCCGTCGCCATCGGCGTCTCGGTTGTCCCGCCATTCCTGCACTGGCGGTCGAAACGATGATCGCGCGGATATTGCTGGTCGTTGGCGGATGTATCCTTCTCCTTCCCGGGCTTTGCAGCCTCGCATTCAGTAACATGATCCTCACCGGCAACAGCATGGACATGGGCGTCCTGCCGATCTGGGGCGTCGGTATCCTGATCGGACTCGGTGGCGTGAAGATGATTTACGATGGCTTGAGGAAGTGACTATCCGCGCGTGGCGTCCATCTGGTAACATCGACGTCATGCGGCCGTTTCATCAGGTGGGGAAACAGATGACTGTGCGCCTTCTCGGTATATTCGGTGGTCTTTGCCTGCTTTTGCCCGGCATTTGCGCCACGCCCAACTTTCATTTTGAAGGCCTGTCGGCCGCGTTGCTGGCAATCGTCGGCCTCTTGCTCATCCGCCGGAAGATCAGTCCGCCGGCTCTTAGCTGACCGTTCGCTCATTTGCCTCCATCGCACCGGAAGTCCGCATGAACCATCACGCCCACTCGCCGCGCAAAGCGAAGCCGTATCTGTTCTATGGGGAAACACGCTCCATGTGCGGCACCTGCATGAAGCTGGTGCCGGCGAAGATCCTGATCGAAGGGTCGGACGTCTTCTACGAGAAGCGCTGTCGCGAGCATGGGGTGCAGAAGGTGCGCATCTCGTCTGATGCAGATTACTACTGCGCCGAGCTTTCGTTTCTGAAGCCGGGTGACCGGCCGCTGGAGGTGCAGACCCGCACCGACTACGGCTGTCCCTATGACTGCGGGCTCTGTCCCGATCACGAGCAGCATTCCTGCTTGGCGATCATCGAGGTCAACGAGGCCTGCAACCTGACCTGTCCGGTCTGTTTTGCCGGCTCCTCGCAGGCGCTCACCGGTCACAAGCCGCTCGACGTCATCGGGCGGATGATGGACGCGCTGGTGAGGAGCGAGGGCGAGCCGGACCTGTTGCAGCTTTCCGGCGGCGAGCCGACCATTCACCCCGATATTCTTACCATCATCGACATGGCGCAGGCGCGGCCGATCCGGCACCTGATGATCAATACCAACGGCCTCAGGATTGCCACCGATCCGGCCTTTGCCGATGCGCTTGCCGAGCGGAAGAAGGGCCTCGAAATCTACCTGCAGTTCGACTCGCTCGAGCCGGACGCGATCCGCAACCTGCGTGGCGCCGATCTTTCCAAGGTGCGCCGCAAGGCGCTGGAGGCGCTGGAGGCGAGGGGCATTTCGACGACGCTGGTCGCGACGGTGAAGAAGGGTGTCAACGACCACGAAATGGCGGCGATCATCGACCATGCGCTCGGCTTTTCCTGTGTGCGCGGTGTCACCTTCCAGCCGGTGCAGGATGCAGGCCGCAACGAGGATTACGATCTGAAGAAGAACCGCGTGCTGCTCTCCGACATTCGCCGGCGGATCATCGATGACAGCGGCATCTTCGGCGAGGCAGACATGATCCCGCTGCCCTGCAACCCGACGGCGATCTCGATCGGCTATGGTCTGCGAAATGGCAAGGCGGTCATTCCGGTCACCTCGATGATCCCGAAGGACGAGCTGGTCGAGGCGGTGCCGAACGCGGTCAATTTCGAACGCTATCCGTCGCTCAAGCAGAAGATCTTCGATCTGTTCTCGCTCTCCACCATCGAGCCGAACGTCGCCGGGCGCCTCGGCGATCTGCTCTGTTGCCTGCCGCAGGTGCCGGTGCCGGAGGGACTGTCCTACGAGAACATCTTCCGGGTGGTGATCGTCAATTTCATGGACCGGCACGATTTCGACGTCGGCAACGTCAAGCGGTCCTGCATCCACTTCGTCACCGAAAACGGGCAGCTCATTCCGTTCGAGACATATAACCTTCTCTACCGGGAAGGATCCGTCGCGCGCTTTCGCGATTGACCTGCAGATTTGAGGGTTCCCGGATGCGGGGTGCCGGGTCTAGAGTGCGCGCGCAACGTGCCCCGCATCCGATTCTCCAGGTCCCGCCATGTCTCCGATCATTCGTGCCGACCGCGCGGCAAAGATCTTTCGCCAGCGCATCCGCCAGCCGGGCCTTGCCGGGTCGCTGCGCTATTATCTGGCGCCCGAGACCAAGGAGGTCAGGGCAGTCGAGGACATTTCCTTCGAGATCGGCATGGGCGAGGCGGTCGGCTATCTCGGCCCTAACGGTGCCGGCAAGTCGACCATGATCAAGATGCTGACCGGCATTCTGGTGCCGACGGCCGGCGAGGTGCAGGTGCTCGGCCGCACGCCGCACGAGGAGCGGATCGCCAATGCCCGCGAGATCGGCGTCGTCTTCGGCCAGCGCAGCCAGCTGTGGTGGGACCTGCCGCTCGCCGACAGTTTCGACCTGCACCGGCGCATCTATCGTGTCGAAAAGACAGATTACGAGCAAACCCGCGACGAGCTGGTCGCGATGCTGCAGATCACGCCCTATATCGACAGGCCGGTCCGCCAGCTGAGCCTCGGCCAGCGCATGCGGGCCGAAATCGCCATGGCGCTGATGCATTCGCCGAAAATCCTGTTTCTCGACGAGCCGACGATCGGCCTCGACGTCGTCGCCAAGGATGTCGTGCGCAAGTTCCTGGCCGAGATCAACCGCGAACGCGGCACGACGATCATCCTGACGACGCATGATCTCAAGGACATCGAGGAGATCTGCCCACGGCTGATCATGGTCGACGAAGGCAAGCTGCTGTTCGACGGGCCGCTCGCCCGGCTGAACGAAACGTTTGGTGCGCGGCGGAGGCTGACGCTCGAATTTGCCGATGATCCAGGTCCCGTTACCGTGCCGGGTGCCGAGCTGATCGAAGGGGAGGGTATTCGCCGGGTCTTCACACTTGACCATGACCGCCGGTCGCTGGTCGAGATCATCGCCTCGCTGGGCGATGGCCGGGCGCTGGTCGACGTGCGGCTGGAGGAGCCGGATATCGAGGATGTGATCCGCACCTATTACCAGTCGCGAATGGCGGGGTAGGCCGATGTTCTTCGCCTATGCCCTGTCAGCCTTCCGCACGCAGGCGAGCTTCCGGTCGCAGACCTTCATGCGCATCATCGGCGGTGCGGTCGTGGTGTTTTCCCGCGTGTCGATCTGGTCCTCCGTCTACGGCCATCAGCAGTCGATGGACGGGATCGGCCTCGTCCAGATGGTCACCTATGCGATCATCGGGACGACGCTGCTGTCTGCCTGGGATGCAAGCCAGATGGTGCGCGAAATCGGCGCCGACATCCGCAGCGGCGATGTCATCAGCCAGTTGATGCGGCCTTACAGCTACCCCGTCTCGCTGTTTGCGCGGCAGTTCGGAGTCAGGGGCTTCGACATGCTGGCCGTCGGCGTGCCGGTTCTCGCCGGCGCGAGCCTGCTCTACGGCTTCCAGCCGCCGGCGAGCCTTGCCCATGCGCTGCTGTTCGTGCCCTTCGTTATCCTGTCGCTCGTCATCCTGTTCGGGCTTGCGACCTTCGTCGGGCTTCTGGTGTTCTGGGTGATGGATGTGCTGGCGCTAGACTGGTTCCTGCGCGGAATGCTCGCCTTCTTCTCCGGAGGGCTGGTGCCGCTGTGGTTCTTTCCGGACTGGGCGCAAGGGGTGGCGCAGCATCTGCCGTTCGCCTGGGTGACCTTCTATCCGATGGCAGTTTATCTCGGGCAGATGGATGTCGCGACCGCATTCCTCTATTTGGCGTTCGGTGCCGGATGGGCGGTCTTTCTGGCCGGGCTCATCGCCTTTACCTGGCGCCGCGCCTGCCTGCGCCTGGTCATCCAGGGAGGCTGACGATGATCGCGAGCCTCTCCCTCTACTGGTACCTGATCCGGCTGCAGCTGCGCACGCGGCTCGAATACCGCGCCAACCTCGTCATCGCTTGGTTTGCCCAGGCCTTCGGCTATGCCAGCGTCTACGGCTCGATCTGGGTGATCGCCAACCGGTTCGAGATGATCGGCGGCTGGACGTGGCCGGAGCTTGCCTTTCTCCTCGGCTTCCATGTGCTCGGCTATTCGCTGGGGGCGATGTTCACCTTCGTGCAGCTGCGCAACATGGAGGAGCGGGTGCGCAACGGCACCTTCGACGTCCTGCTCGTCCAGCCGATCAATCCCTGGGCGTTTCTCGCCTTTTCCGGCTTCAACATCGAATATGGCGGTCACGTCACGCTCGGCATCGGCCTGATCGCCTGGGCCGCGCCAAATGCCGGCATCGACTGGTCGATCATCGCCGGCCTGCAGCTTGTCCTCAGCCTGATCAGCGCGGCGCTGCTTTCGGGCGCAATCCTGACCATGGTCGCCGCCGTGGCGCTGATCCTGACGCGCTCGCGCTATCTCTTCGGTCTCTACTTCGATTTCTGGGAGATGGCGCGCTATCCGCTGACGATCTTCGCCTGGCCGGTGCAGGTGCTGATGCTGACCATCGTGCCGCTCGGTTTCATGGCCTATGTGCCGGTCGCGTCCCTTCTCGGAAAGCCGGTGCCTTTCCTCGGGAGCTATGGCGGACTGGCAAGCCTGATCGCAGGGCCGGCCGCCGTGCTTGTCGCCTTGTGGTTCTGGCGCTTCTGCCTGAGACGATATCAGGGCGCCGGCGGCTGAGCGCCCTTTTTGCTGTCATCAAACATCCATCAAACTGTCGCGGATCCTTGATCTGACTGACATGCGGCCATGGTCCTTTGCCGGCGCGGGAGTTCGTCCCGTTTCCCATCAAAGGAGAGGTTTGATGTCCAAGGCCCTGATGGCGTTCACGCGCCGTAGTTTCCTTCGCTCGTCCGCTGCCACCGGACTGGTCGCCGCTTCCGGTCTGGCGCTGCCCGCTTACCTGCGCGCCGCCGATCGCCCCGTCTTCACCCACGGCGTACAGTCCGGCGATGTCGACATGTCGTCCGGCATGGTCTGGAGCCGCGTCGACCGTCCGTCGCGCATCATGATGGAATATGCGACCACCGAGAGCTTCTCCGATGCCGTTCGCCTGGCACCGCTTAATGCGCTCCCCGAAACGGATTACGCCGTCAAGCGCCTGATCGAGGGCCTGCCGTCCGACCAGGATATCTTCTACCGCTTCGTCGCCGCCGACCTGCAGGACATCAACACCGTGTCGGAACCGGTTGTCGGACGCTTCCGTGCCGCGCCGTCTTCCAAGCGTTCCGTCCGCTTCGCCTGGTCTGGCGATACCGCCGGCCAGGGCTGGGGCATCGACGAGACCGGCATGAAGACCTATGCCACGATCGCCAAGCATCAGCCGGATTTCTTCGTTCATTCCGGCGACACGATCTACGCCGATGGCAGCATGAAGGACGAAGTCGATCTTCCCGACGGCTCGAAGTGGATCAACAAGGTGCTGATCGACGAGAAGCGCAATGTCGCCCAGACGCTGGACGAATATCGCGGCCAGTGGAAGTACAACATGATGGACGAGCATGTGCGCGCGCTGAATGCCGTCTGTCCGACCTTCTTCCAGTGGGACGACCACGAGGTGCTGAACAACTGGTCCGACTCCAAGGACCTGTCGCATGACGACCGCTACAAGGAAAAGTCGATCCATGTGTTGTCGGCCCGCGCGGCCCGCGCCTTCCATGAAATGACGCCGATCCGCTATATCCCGGCCGAGCCGGGCCGGGTCTACCGCAAGATCGCCTACGGTCCTCTGGTCGATGTCTTCTTCCTCGATATGCGCTCCTATCGTGGTCCGAACCATGACGGCTTCGAGACCGAGATGACGCCGGAATCCCGCATTCTCGGCGCCGAACAGGTTGCCTGGCTGAAGCGTGAGCTGGCCGGCTCCAAGGCCACCTGGAAGGTGATCGCCGCCGACATGCCGCTCAGCCTGATCGTCTGGGACAATTACAAGGATCGGAAGGGTGACGAGGCCGTCGCCAACGCCGACAACGGCTTGCCGAAGGGCCGCGAACTGGAAATCGCCGATCTGCTGCGCTTCATGAAGACGGCCGGCATTTCCAACACGATCTGGGTCACCGCCGACGTGCATTACACGGCCGCGCATTATTACGATCCGAACAAGGCGCAGTTCCAGGATTTCGAACCCTTCTGGGAATTCGTCTCCGGTCCGCTGCATGCCGGCACCTATGGCCCGAACGAACTCGACATGACCTTCGGTCCGGAAGCGAAGTTCGTAAAGGCGCCGCCGGAGGGTCAGTCCAACCTGCCGCCGTCCGCCGGCTTCCAGTTCTTCGGTCTCGTCGATGTCGACGGGCAGACGGAACAGCTCACCGTCCGCCTGATGGACCGTGACGACAACGAACTCTGGAAGATCACGCTCGATCCGGTTCGCAACGCCTGACAAGGTCAAAACGGCCTCTAGCCGGAAGGATAAGGCCGGAGCCATTGCGGTTGCCGGCCTTATCCCCCTTTCGCAATCGCGAAAAACAATGTATGAGCGCGCCAAATGTAACTGGCGCGTCCTCCCAATGCCCGTATCGCGCCTCAGCCATCAAGAGATTTGACCTATGCAGATTCGCAACATTGCGATTATCGCCCACGTTGACCATGGGAAGACCACGCTCGTTGACGAGCTTCTGAAGCAGTCGGGCTCGTTCCGCGAAAACCAGCGTGTTGCAGAACGCGTGATGGACTCCAACGATCTGGAAAAAGAGCGCGGCATCACCATTCTCGCCAAGGCAACATCGGTCGAGTGGAAGGGCGTACGCGTCAACATCGTCGACACCCCCGGCCACGCCGACTTCGGCGGCGAAGTCGAACGCATTCTCTCGATGGTGGACGGCGCGATCGTCCTGGTCGACTCGTCCGAAGGCCCGATGCCGCAGACCAAGTTCGTTGTCGGCAAGGCGCTGAAGGTCGGTTTGAAGCCGATCGTCGCGATCAACAAGATCGACCGTCCGGACGGCCGCCACGAAGAAGTCATCAACGAAGTCTTCGACCTGTTCGCCAATCTCGACGCCACCGACGAGCAGCTCGACTTCCCGATCCTCTACGGTTCCGGTCGTGATGGCTGGATGAACTACAATCCGGAAGGCCCGAAGGAAGAAGGCCTCGCGCCGCTCCTCGACCTCGTCCTGAAGCACGTTCCCGAGCCGAGCGTCGGTGACGAAGACGGCGCCTTCCGCATGATCGGCACGATCCTGGAAGCCAACCCCTTCCTCGGCCGCATCATCACCGGCCGCATCCATTCCGGCTCGATCAAGCCGAACCAGGCTGTCAAGGTTCTCGGCCAGGACGGCAAGACGATCGAAACCGGCCGTATCTCCAAGATCCTCGCCTTCCGCGGCATCGAGCGCACGGCGATCGATGAGGCCCATGCGGGCGACATCGTCGCGATCGCCGGTCTCTCCAAGGGCACGGTCGCCGATACGTTCTGCGATCCGTCCGTCGCCGAGCCGCTGGCTGCACAGCCGATCGATCCGCCGACCGTTACCATGTCCTTCCTCGTCAACGACTCGCCGCTCGCCGGCACCGAGGGCGACAAGGTCACGAGCCGCGTCATCCGCGACCGTCTGCTCAAGGAAGCCGAAGGCAACGTTGCGCTGAAGATCGAGGAAGCGGAAGGCAAGGATTCGTTCTTCGTGTCCGGCCGTGGCGAATTGCAGCTCGCCGTGCTGATCGAAACGATGCGCCGCGAAGGCTTCGAGCTTGCCGTGTCGCGTCCGCGCGTCGTCATGCACAAGGACGAGAATGGCCAGCTTCTCGAGCCTATCGAAGAAGTCGTCATCGACGTCGATGAAGAACATTCCGGCGTCGTCGTCCAGAAGATGTCCGAGCGCAAGGCTGAAATGGCCGAGCTTCGTCCGTCGGGCGGCAATCGCGTCCGTCTGGTGTTCTTCGCGCCGACCCGCGGCCTGATCGGTTACCAGTCGGAACTTCTGACGGATACGCGCGGTACCGCGATCATGAACCGCCTGTTCCACGACTACCAGCCCTTCAAGGGCCAGATCGCCGGCCGCACCAATGGCGTGCTGCTGTCGAACGGTTCGGGCGAGGCTGTCGCCTATGCGATGTTCAACCTGGAAGACCGCGGTCCGATGATCATCGAGCCGGGCGAGAAGGTCTATGCCGGCATGATCATCGGCATCCACTCGCGCGACAACGATCTGGAAGTCAACGTGCTCAAGGGCAAGCAGCTGACCAACATCCGCGCCGCCGGCAAGGACGAAGCCGTCAAGCTCACGCCGCCGATCCGCATGACGCTCGACCGCGCGCTTTCCTGGATCCAGGACGACGAGCTGATGGAAGTGACGCCGAAGTCTATCCGTCTTCGCAAGCTCTATCTGGACAGCAACGACCGCAAGCGGTTCGAAAAGACGCGCGCCCAGGGCGCCGCCTGAGAAACCGGTTGATAGAAGATAAGAAATCCCCGGCAGGCCTTGCCGGGGATTTTGTGTTTCTGGCATCAGGCTAATCCTGTGTGTTCGTCGCGGTGGACCTTGCCGGTGACGTTAAAAAAGCGTTAACGTCCGAATACGCCCATGACGGCGGGTCGGAAAACAAAACCAACCCCGGGCGCGTGTATTTTGTTTGAAGCCGGGGCGACGTTATGAAGACGTTATCGATTGATGTCAGACATGCGGATCCGCAGGATGCGCGGGCGATCTCCGAAGCCCATCGGGCGGCCTGGCGCCACACCTATTCCGGCATCATTCCCCACCAGCCATTGACCAACATGATCGAGCGCCGCGGCGAAACCTGGTGGCGCAAGGCGACGCGCGGACCGGCAACGCTGCTGGTCGCCGACGTGGCGGGCATGATTGCCGGTTACGCCACGCTGGGTCTCAACCGCGCCCGTGGCCTGCCGCAGGAAGGCGAGATCTACGAACTCTATCTGCGTCCCGAATATCAGGGCATCGGCCTCGGCACGCTGCTGTTCGGCGAGTCGCGCCGGCTGCTGAAATCGCTCGGCTGCGAAGGCATGGTCGTCTGGTGCCTAGAGGACAGCGAACAGGGCGAACGCTTCCTGCGCTCCAGGGGTGGCGTCGATCTCGTCGAGGGCACCGAGGATTTCGGCGACAAGAAGCTGAAGAAGCTCGGCTTCATCTGGAATTGATCTTCATTCCACCTTGAGACGCTCGGGCAGGTGGCGCATCGGTTCGCCAGCCTTTTCGCCTCGTTCCCCATGCCAGAACGGCTCCTGATAGCCGCAGGCGAAGTCGAGGGCTTCCTCGTCGGCGACCTTGCGGGCGATCTCGTTGGCATCCTTGTTGGCGAGCGCATCGACATAGCCGACCACGCAGGACACGCCGTCGGCCGGATCGCTGGCGACATGCGATATGACCAGAACCTGGCCTGCAGTCTTCGGCGTCGTTGCGCCCGTCTCGTCCACATTGTCGATGAACCAGCGGTGGATTGCGGCGACCGGCTTTCCGGCGGCATCGAGGCGCCACTCGATCTTCGTGTTGACGTGGTTGAAGGTGCCGAAGCTCTCGAAGGCTTCCGACAGCATGTCTTCGGCTGCAGGTCCGTAGAGCATGGACTGGCGCAGGTCGCCTTCCTTGAAATAGACCGGATAGTCCTCGTAGCCGCCGCACTTCAGGACCCCGCCATCGGGATCCTGCGAAATGGTTTCACATTGCTTCAGGTCGAGATCGGTATAGACGCTCGAATTGGCAAGCGCGAAGCCCGCGCTTGCTGCGAGAAGAGCCGATGCCATTCCGATGATGCCGATCCTGGTCATGTGTCCCTTCCTGCTGGTCGTCGGCATCATTGATCATTCGGTAGCCAAAGTGAAGCAATCCCGCATCGAAACGCGCCGATGTCCTGTCGCCACGCGTTTCGCATGTTGCGTTGCGACATGTTTGCCATTATCGAGACGGCAACAGTTTCGACCCCAGCTCATTGGAGACGTAAATGCGCATTGATGCGATCGCCATCGGCAAGAACCCGCCGGAAGATGTCAACGTGATCGTCGAGGTCCCGGTCGGCGGCCATCCGATCAAGTACGAAATGGACAAGGAAGCAGGCACGCTCGTCGTCGACCGCTTCCTCTATACGCCGATGACCTATCCGGGCAATTACGGCTTCGTGCCGCACACGCTCTGCGAAGACGGCGACCCGATCGACGTCCTGATCTGCAACACGCGTCCGCTGGTTCCGGGCTGCGTCATCAACGTCCGCCCGATCGGCGTGATGATGATGGAAGACGACGGCGGTAAGGACGAGAAGATTCTCGCCGTGCCGGTCAACAAGCTGACCCGCCGCTACGAGAACGTCCACAACTACACCGACCTGCCGGAAATCACCCTGCAGCAGATCGAGCACTTCTTCTCGCACTACAAGGATCTGGAGCCCGGCAAATGGGTCAAGATCGGCGACTGGCAGAACGTCGACGTCGCCAAACGGCTGATCCTCGAATCCATCGAGCGCGCCAAGAACGCCAAGTAAGCGTCACGCGTCAGCTGTCGTTAAAGGCGGCAAGCTTCCGTTTCAAATCCTCCGGGTCGCCATCGATCCGGAGGATTTTTTTACGCGCCGTTTCTCCGCCCTGAACGGAGATCGATGATTTCGGGATGGAGAGCGTCTTGGCGAGAAGGGCAATGAGCGCCTTGTTGGCCTTGCCCTTTTCCGGAACGGCCGTAACGCGGGCCTTCAGATAGGTTTCGCCCGCCGCATCCGTCTCGATGCCTTCCACGGTGTCGCGTCCGGCATTCGGTGTCAGCCGGACACAAAGCGTCGCGTGGTCGTCAAAAAGCCGGAGCGCTGCGGACACCGGGGTCGTCCTGCCGTCAGAGGACGGCGTTGGCGATCGTGGTGTTGAGCAGTACCTGGATGAAATAGAGGATGATTAGCACGACGATCGGCGACAGATCGAGGCCGCCCATGTTCGGCAGAACCCGGCGGATCGGACGGTACATCGGCTCGGTGATCTGATAGAGCGAGCGACCGATCATGTTGACGAACTCGTTGCGCGAATTGATCACGTTGAACGCATAGAGCCAGGAGAAGATGGCCGATGCGATGATGATGAACCACAGAATGTTGATAATGAAGTTCAACGTTGCAATGACGGCGATCATGTCGGTCTCCAGTTTCCTGATTGTGATCGACATGTAGACATTGACGGCGAAACACTCAAGGGATTCCCGGCCCTTCTAAGGGAAACATGCTTAACGTGCGTACCGCAGGGTTGCAGGCGAGACTTGACGTACCCTCCGAAAGGCCTATTAGCCAAGGGATCGTATGGCTCCCTTACTGGCGCGGGACGGAGCCATCCCCAAGCCCGCACGCCGGCGCCATCGGAAAGCCTCATGCATTCACAGACCCAGTCCGGACGCTTTGCTGCCTTCCGTCACTCCTCCTATCTCCGCTTTTTCGTGTCGCGCTTCCTGCTGACGTTCGCGGTGCAGATCACCAGCGTCTCCGTCGGCTGGCAGATGTATGACGAGACCGGCAGCGCTCTCTATCTCGGGCTGATCGGTCTGGTGCAGTTCCTGCCGTCGCCGGTGCTGATGCTGGTGACCGGCACCGTCGCCGACCGCTACAACCGCCGCGCCATCATGGCCGCATGCATCGGCGTGCTGGGCGCCTGCACGGCCGCCATCCTGGCGCTGACGCTTGCCGGACAGTTTCCGCCGTTCGTCATCTTTGCGATCCTGCTGGTTCTGGGGATTGCCCGCGCCTTCATGGGCCCCGCCGTCCAGTCGCTGGCTCCCAACCTCGTGCCGAAGGAAGATCTCGGCAATGCCGTCGCCTGGAATTCGTCCGCATGGCAGACGGCGACGATCGTCGGCCCGGTGACCGGCGGTCTGCTCTATGGTCTTGGCGCCTCCGTGCCCTATTCGGTCGCGGTCCTGCTCTTCATTGCCGCCGCCGTTCTGGCGCTTCTCATTCCCAAGCCGGCTTCACGAGGACCGGCGAAGGCTGTCGGGCTGGAAACGGTGCTGGCCGGCTTCCGCTTCATCTGGTCCGAGAAGGTTGTCCTTGGGGCGATTTCTCTGGACCTCTTCGCCGTCCTGCTTGGCGGCGCAGTGGCGCTGATGCCGATCTATGCGCGGGATATCCTCGTTCTCGGGCCGCTTGGCCTCGGCCTGCTCAGGGCGGCTCCGGCGATCGGCGCCATCGGCATGGCGCTGTTTCTCGCCAGCGTGCCGATCACCAAGCATGCCGGGCTATTCCTGTTCCTCGGCGTTGCCGTCTTCGGGGCGGCGACGATCGTTTTCGGGATTTCGCAGACCGCCTGGATCTCCATCATCGCGCTCCTGTTCATGGGCGCGGGCGACATGATTTCCGTCTATGTGCGTGAAACGCTGATCCTGTTGTGGACGCCGGACGAGGTGCGCGGCCGGGTGAGTGCCGTCAACATGGTCTTCGTTGGTGCCTCGAACGAGCTTGGCGAATTTCGCGCCGGCACCATGGCTTCCGTCTTCGGGGCGGTTGCAGCCGTCGTCATCGGTGGCGTCGGGACGCTGGCGGTGGCCGGACTATGGTCTCTTTGGTTCCCCAAGCTCCGCAACATCGACACGCTGGAAGCACCCAAGCACGTCGATTGACAGGCGTCTTGGCGGCGTCGCTTGCCGACGACAGTTCAGCCTTCGGAGGAGTTTTCCGGTTCTGATGCGGGGGCGAGAGTGCGCGCCTGCGCCTGCTGGCGCATGATGATCCGGTCACGGCCGGAGATGCCCAGCAATTCTGCGATGCGCCAGATGGCGTTGTCTTCCAGCTCGCTGCGCTCACCATCGGCATAGGCGATATCCCAGAGGATGCCGATCAATTCGATGCGTTGTTCCTCGTCGAGCGCCCACTTGATGGAGGAGGTGAAGCGGTAATAGTCGACCGCCTCGCTCTCGACGCTTCGTGCCGCCTTCACCAGGTCATTGATACGGCCGTCGTCGAGATCGAAATGCGACTTGAGGACCGAGCGCAGCTTGGCCTTTTCCGAGGCCTCGACCCTGCCGTCCGCCTCCATGACCTGGAGACAGAGAGCGACGATCGCGATTTTCGGGTCGTCCGGCGAGAATTCGGACGAGGGGCGGGCAATGTTGAGACTTTGGAAGAAAGTCTGAATTCTTTCCAGCATGGGGCTATCCAGTTTGGCCTGACCTTCGGGGTGGCGACCCTTAAAAGAGGCGCAGGCGGGTTTTCGATTCCGTCTCCTTGCTCGGATCCTTCACCCCGGGATCGTCCGGCGGACGTCCGAAGAAGGGATCCTCGATCCCCCTGGATTGCTCCTCTCCCTTGTTCTTTGCCGTCTTGGCTGCGGCGGTCTCCGTGGCCGGTTTCGGCTTTGTCGGCTCCATCTTGCGGACTTCGGCGACGGGCTCCGGCTTCTTCGTCTCCGTCGGTTCTGCAGCCGGTTTTGCAAGATCCGCCTCGATGATGGTGGCCGAGGTCCCGACACGTGCTTCCGGCACGGGTTCCGGAGCAGCGGCCGCCGCCTTGTTTTCCAGCGGCGGCAATGGCGGCAGAGAACTGGAATTCTCGATTGCGCCCGGCATCTGCGTAAACGGCGCCTTCCATTCGAACGCGTCGAGTTTTCCGGTGACCGGCGATACCGGCAGCCACTTTTCGGAGACGAAGCCGTCGGCGATCCAGGCCGGATCGCGCGGCGCCCGCAAGGCGGCATTCATCCAGTAGCGGACGCGGCCCTGATCGCCGGTTTCGGCGTCCTCGATGTCGGCCAGCAGCAGGCAGATGCCTTCGCGGGCTTCCATGCGCAGTGCCGCCTCGGCCTTCTGGCGCGCCAGCGAGAATTCCTTCGCATCGAGCGCCGCGTGGGCGGTGACGATCAGGCCTTCGAGATTGTTCGGCTTCAGGCCTTCCAGCTTTTCGGCGCGCTTCAGACGGTCGACGGCGGAGGTGCCGCCGCGGGCATTGATGTAGACGTCGGCGATCTGCGGGTGGGGATTGAGCTTCCAGGCCTGTTCCAGAACGCTTGCCGCCTTGCGCAGATTGTCCTCGCGGAGATATGCTTTGCCGGCCGCAATCGCCGCCGGCACGAATTCCGGCTCAAGCCTCAGCGCTTCCATGGCGTCTTCGCGGGCACCCTTCGGGTCGCCCTCGAGCCGGTCGTTGGCGCGGGCGGTCAGCAGGGTGGCGCGTTTGCGCTTGGCCTCTTCCTTGGTCAGGATCTTGGCGACCTTCTGCTGGTCGACCATGGTCAGCGCATTGTCCCAGTTGCCCAGCTGGCAACGCGTTTCAAGCGCTGCTTGCGCAGCCCAGGGAAGATAGGGCGCCTTTTCGACAGCGCGCTCCGCATACTGGCGTGCCGCTTCGTCGGCACCCAGACGCTTGGCCTCGAGATAGAGCCCGCGCAGGCCGAGTTCCGCCGTTTCCGGGTCGTCGGCCATCTGTTCGAACTTGCGGCGCGCCTCGTCGTGCCTGCCTTCGATCATCGCCGCCTGGGCGTCGAGAAGGTGGATCAACGGTTCCTGATCGACCCGCAGGAGGCCGCGGGCGCGGGCGCTCATCTTGCGGGCCAGCAGGGCATTGCCGGCACCTGCGGCAATCATGCCGGTCGACAGCGCCTGATAGCCGCGGTCGCGCTTGCGGGCTCGAAAGAAACGCGTGACACGGTGCGGCGACGTCCAGATGGAACGCAGGAGCCACCAGACGATCATGATCGCCGCGACGGCCACCACGAGCAGGACAGCCGCGACCTGCAGCTGCATCTCATAGAGCTGGCCTTCCCAGACAAGCGAGATGTCGCCCGGCCTGTCGGCAAGCCACGAGAATCCGTAACCGAGCGCGAGGACGAGAAGGGCGAATATCAAAAGGCGTATCATGCGATCCCTTGTCCTAGTTTGTGCCCGCTACAGCATTTGTCATGATGCTTTCGGCGAGGTCTTCGACCTTGATGCGCTTGTCGAGCGTATCCTTGAAGTCGCTTGAGGCCTGCTTTCCGGCGTCCGGAAGGCTGTCCCATTCGATCGCTGCACCCTTCAGGTCACCGTTCTTCAGTTTCTCCTCCATCCGGGCCACGATCGCCTCGACGCTGTCGCCTTCGACCATGCCGACGGGGCGGACCTTGATCAGTGACTTGGCGCTCGTCAGCAGCCGGTCGGTCAGGCTTTCGCTGCCGGTCGGCTGGTTGACCGCCTCGATGATCCGGTCGGCGACCGGCGAGAACTGCCGGGCGAGATCGGAGCGCGAAGGGACGCCGACGGCCGCATAGGGTGCAAGATCCTTCACGGCCTGGTTATCGGGTGCAACGCCTTCGAGCGTTGCAAGTTCCGCCTGGAACGGGCCGCCACGGTCGATTGCCGTCTTCAGGGTCGCGGCCGCCACGGCGCGGGCCATGCTGACATCCTTGCGGGGCTCGTCGATCTTCTTTTCGGCGGTCGCCAGCCGGTCGGTGAGTTGCTGGGTCGTTTGGCTCTGGGCTTCGGCGGTTTTCGCGAGTTCCGATTTCAAGGCCGCAACAGTGTCGTTGAGGCCGGCGATCTGGCTCTCAAGGGCAGAGCTGTCGAAGGGCTCTGCACTGCCGGCATTCTGCTGGGCCTGTTCGAGTGCGGTAATCCGCGTTTCAAGCTGCGGATCGGCGGCGCCGCCGGCCGGAGCGGCCTTCAGGTCCGCAATCTGGCTCTTGAGGCTTGCGATTTCGCTTTCCAGTCGGCTGGCGTCGAAAGACGGTGCGCTGGATGCGGCCGGTTCCGAGGCGGAGGGCAGGTAGCCCGCATATTGCATGGAACCGGCGAGCGCCAATGCAACGACGCCACCGACGATGCCAGCGGCAAGCAGACCGGCGCTGCCGCGGCTTGGCGCTGCTTGAACTGGTTCGACCGGCTTCGTACTTTCGGTAGGCTTGGGGCCTTCGGTCGGCGGCTCTTCGATGGCTTCGCGTGCCGCCTCGTCGGTGTAGGTCGGCTCCGCCGGCGCGTCATCTGCCTTGGCTTCGCTCGACAATTCGGGAGCGAACGCTTCCGGGGCACCGGATTGCGGTTCCTCCGCCACGTTCTCGGCTGCCGGCTCGGATGGCTCGACGGAGGACGTCTCTTCCGTCGCCTTTTCCGCTTCGAGATCGATCGTTACCGGTTCCTTCTTGCTTCGGGAACGGCGTGCCGGCTTTTCCGGGTCCATGACTACCTCTTCATTCTTGCAGTGCAAAGAAACTAGTCAGTGACTCGGGCCATGAAAAGGCCCTTGATCACATTTGCTTCTCGAGAAGGCGAAAAAGCGTGTCTTCGTCGGGGTTTGCCGCGACCACGGCCCTATGGCGGAGATTGTGGGGCAGAGCCTCGGCGATATTGGGGCTGAGGCAGGCAAAACGCAGCGTTTGCAGCCGTTCGCGTGCCTCGGCCTCGAACGGCAGCGCGAGAAAGCGTTCGGCATTGGCGCGCGAATAGAGGAGGACGACGTCGGCGGGCGGATCGAATAGCGCGCGGCGAACTGTCGCCGGCGCATAGGCGATGTCCTCCATGCGGTAGACCTCGACCGTGCGAAAGACGGCTCCGCATTCGGCAAGTCCGGCTTCGAGGCCTGATGCCCGGGGCGTTCCGGCAAGATAGAGGAGAGGGCTGTTCTTCGAGGTCGGCGGGCAGTCTTCCGAGATGCGGACGGCAAGCTCATTGCCGCTGCCCTGCGACTCGGTGATCTTGAGGAAACCGGCGTCCCGCGCCGCCGCCGACGTTGCCGGACCGACGCTGAAGAGCGGGACGGATAGAAGGTGTTCCGGGATTGGTCCGGCGGTGGAGAGCGCCCGGATCGCCTCCGCGCTGGTTGCGGCCAATGCGGCCGGCTCTTCGACAAGGGTATCGGCCCAGACGATGGCTTTGTGGACCGCTACGGTCAACGGCAGAAGAACCGGTTCGTGACCGAGGGCGCGAAGCCGTGCCGCCGAGCCTTCGGCGGAGGTGGCCGGACGGGTGACAACCACCCGCATCGGCTCAACTCCAGCCTTCGAAGAAACCGGGGCCGGCCTTGGCGCGGATGATTTCGCCGGCCCTGGCGCCGAGCGCCAGCGCGTCGCTGCATGGGCCGTCGATTGCAACCTCATGCACCTCTGTGCCGTCCGGCGAGAGGATCGTGCCGGAGAACTTCAGCCGATCACCGTCCAATTCGGTGTAGCCGGCAATCGGCGTGCGGCAGGAGCCGTCGAGGGTGGCGAGGAAGGCGCGCTCCAGCGTCACGGCGTCGAATGTCGGGCCGTCATTGATGGCGGACAGCAGCTCGTCTGTGCGCTCGTCGCCGATACGGCTTTCGATGCAGATCGCGCCTTGTGCCGGCGCCGGCGGGAAATCCTTCGGGTCGAGCAGGGCGGTCGGCACGTCCGTCTTGCCGAGCCGCTTCAGGCCGGCATAGGCAAGCAGAGTGGCGTCGACCTGGCCTTCGGCCAGCTTGCGTAATCGCGTCTCGACCGCGCCGCGAAAGATGACGACGGAGATGTCCGGGCGCAGCCGGCGGATCAGCGCCTGGCGGCGCAGCGACGACGAGCCGACGGTCGCGCCGTGCGGCAGTTCCATCAGCGTCGGCGCTGTGCGGCCGATGAAGGCGTCGCGGATATCCTCGCGCGGCAGATAGGCGGAGATGTAGAGGCCGCTCGGCAGAACCGTCGGCATGTCCTTCGACGAATGCACGGCAAAATCGAGCCGGCCGTCGGCCAGCTGTTCCTCCAGTTCGTAGGTGAAAAGTCCCTTGCCGCCGATCTCGGCAAGCGCCCTGTCCTGCACCCGGTCGCCCTGGGTCGACAGGACGACGATCTCGAACATGTCTTCGGTCAGGCCATGGGCGGCCATCAGTCGGTCGCGGGTCTCGTGAGCCTGGGCGAGCGCCAGCGGGCTGCCGCGCGTGCCGATCCGGAAAGGTTTTGTTTGCATCCGCACTGATCCGTTGTTACCGGATGGCTTCGTAACCATGTTTGCTTGAAACCGCAATCAACGAACGGATCAAATGACGGACCCCTTGTGCATTCTCGGGATCGAATCAAGCTGCGACGAGACCGCCGCCGCGGTGGTTCTGCGCCATCCCGACGGACGAGGCGAGATCCTGTCGGACGTCGTTTTAAGCCAGCTGGAAGAGCACTCCGCCTATGGCGGCGTGGTGCCGGAGATCGCCGCACGTGCTCATGTCGAGGCGATGGACACGCTGGTCGAGGAGGCGCTGCGCCAGGCCGGCGTGACATTGAAGGGTATAGACGCCGTCGCGGCCACATCCGGTCCCGGACTGATCGGCGGGTTGATCGTCGGGCTGATGACCGGCAAGGCGATCGCCATGGCGGCGCAGAAGCCGCTCTACGCGGTTAATCATCTGGAAGGACACGCGCTGACGGCGCGGCTGACCGACGGACTGTCGTTTCCCTATCTGATGCTGCTCGTTTCCGGTGGCCACACGCAGCTCGTGCTGGTGCGCGGCGTCGGTGACTACGAGCGCTGGGGAACGACCATCGACGACGCGCTGGGCGAGGCCTTCGACAAGACGGCGAAGCTGCTGGGATTGCCATATCCGGGCGGGCCAGCCGTCGAGAAGGCTGCCGAAACCGGTGATCCGAAGCGTTTCTCCCTGCCACGGCCGCTTGTCGGCGAAGCACGGCTCGACTTTTCGTTCTCCGGACTGAAGACGGCCGTCCGCCAGGCTGCCACGGAGATCGCGCCGCTCTCGGAGCAGGATATCGCCGATATCTGCGCCTCCTTCCAGCAGGCGGTGTCCCGCACGTTGAAGGACCGTATCGGTCGGGGCCTCATGCGCTTCAAGGAAACCATGCACGGGCTTTCCGAGACACCGGCGCTCGTCGTTGCCGGTGGCGTTGCTGCCAACAAGGCGTTGCGGGAAACGCTGCTTTCGCTCTGCAGCGATCACGGCTTCCGCTTCGTGGCTCCGCCGCACCGGCTCTGCACGGACAATGCGGCCATGATCGCCTGGGCTGGACTTGAGCGGATGGCGGCGGGCTTCGGGCCGGATACGCTCGATGTCCAGCCGCGGTCACGCTGGCCGCTGGATGCGGATGCCGAAACACTGATCGGCCACGGCAAACGGGGAGCGAAAGCATGAGCGAAACGATTGCCGTCATCGGTGCCGGCGCTTTCGGCACAGCGCTTGCCGCGGTCGCGGCGCAGAAGGGCAGGGCGAAGGTCACCCTCGTCGGTCGCGAGCCTTCGCTGATGCGGTCGCTGGCGTCCTCCCGTATCCATGAGAAGTCGCTGCCGGGCATCCGCCTGCCGGACAATCTGGAACTTTCCTCCGATCCCGACGTCATTCACGACGCGAAGATCGTGCTCTTCGCCATGCCGTCGCAGGCGCAGCGCGAGGCCGCTCGCTTCTACCGGTTCAACATTGCCCACTCAGCCACGGTCGTCACCTGCGCCAAGGGCATCGATCGCCATACGGGCGATCTCCTGACCGATGTGCTGGAAGAGGAACTGCCCGATCAGGAGATCGCCGTTCTGTCCGGTCCCGGCTTTGCCGCCGATATCGCCAAGGGCCTGCCGACTGCGATGGCGCTGGCGGCCGGCCGCATGGAGACGGCGGAACGGATCGCCATTGCCCTTTCGAGCCGGACGTTCCGCCTCTATCCGGCTTCGGACCGGGTCGGCGTCCAGCTTGGTGGAGCGCTGAAGAACGTACTGGCGATTGCCTGCGGCATCGTGGAAGGCGCCGGGCTCGGCGATTCTGCCCGGGCGGCGCTGATATCGCGCGGACTTGCGGAAATGTCGCGGCTGGTTGCCGCCAAGGGCGGTGAGGCCGGCACGGTGCGGGGGCTGTCGGGACTTGGCGACCTTGTGCTGACGGCGACGTCGCATCAGTCGCGCAACCTGCGCTACGGCATTGCGCTCGGACGCGGAGACATGGCGGATGCCGGACATGGCACGCTGGTCGAAGGCGCATTCGCGGCCTCCGTCGCCTCCCGGCTGTCACGCGAATTTGCCGTCGACATGCCGATCACCGAAGCCGTCGCGGCGATCATCGACGGCAGTCTCGATATTCCCGCGGCCATCGAGCAATTGATGACGCGGCCCATCACCACCGAATAGACCTCGAGGACACAACATGCTGTTTGCCTTTCTCTGCACCGACAAGCCCGGACACCTGAATGTCCGCATGGACACCCGGCCGGAACACGTGGCCTGGCTCAACGGGCTGAATGAAAAGGGCGTGCTGAAGATCGCCGGTCCGTTCCTCGGCGAGGACGGCAAGCCGTGCGGCAGCCTTGTGATCGTCGAGGCCGCCGACAAGGCCGCCGCCGCCGAAATCTCCGCCGCCGACCCCTACGCGAAGGCGGGTCTGTTCGAAAGCGTCGAGATCAAGCCCTACAACTGGGTCTTCAACAATCCGGAGGCTTGAGGCGTCATGGCATACTGGCTGTTCAAATCCGAACCCTTCAAGTTCTCCTGGGAGATGCTGAAGGCGAAGGGCGACAAGGGCGAGCAGTGGGACGGCGTGCGCAATTACCAGGCGCGCAACAACATGCGGGCCATGAAGATCGGCGACAAGGGCTTCTTCTACCACTCCAATGAGGGGCTCGAAGTGGTCGGCATCGCCGAGGTCTGCGCGCTCGCCCACCCCGATTCGACGACGGACGATCCGCGCTGGGAATGCGTCGACATTCGCGCTGTGCAGGATGTGCCGAAGCCGGTCAGCCTGAAGGACGTCAAGGCCAACCCGAAGCTTGCCAAGATGTCGCTCGTGACCTCCATGCGTCTTTCGGTGCAGCCGGTGACGGAAGACGAATACCTCGAAGTCTGCCGCATGGGCGGGCTGGACAATCCGCCGAATTAGAAACATGGCCCACTGAACTTGTGGAATGCAGTCCCCTCCCCAACCCCTCCCCACAAGGGGGAGGGGCTAAGTCGTGGCCGTCGCAGAAGACCCCGCTAGCGGTTTCAGCGAGTGGCAAACTTGCGTTTCGATACGCGACATATGCTGCTGGTAAAGTCCCTCCCCCTTGTGGGGAGGGGTTGGGGAGGGGACTTTTTGAGGATCGACGACGAGATATTCACCGCCCATGAAAACCGATCCCCGAACCTTCATTCTCGACAACACCGCAGTCATGGCGCCGCCGCATGTGCCGGAAATCCGGCTGCATCTGGCCGACGAGGCGCATGACCTGTGGCTGAAGACCGAGGAGGAGCTGCAGAAGATCGGCCTGCCGCCGCCGTTCTGGGCCTTCGCCTGGGCCGGCGGGCAGGGGCTTGCCCGCTACATCCTCGACCATTCCGAGACCGTCAGAGGCAAGCGCGTAGTCGACTTTGCCACCGGTTCGGGTCTGGTGGCGATCGCGGCGCGCATGGCGGGCGCGGCAAGCGTGCTGGCGGTCGATATCGATCCGTGGGCGGAGACGGCCGTGGCGCTGAATGCCGAGGCAAACGGCGTCTCTGTCGCGTTCGAAAGGGCCGACATCATCGGCCGGGACATGGAAGCGGATGTGTTGCTGGCCGGCGACGTGTTCTACGACCAGAGCTTTGCCGCCGCCATCATTCCCTGGTTCGAAAAGCTGTCGGCTTCAGGGGTGACGGTCATCGCCGGCGATCCGGGACGGGCCTACTGCCCCCGGGACCGGCTGACGTCGCTTGAGGTCTACGAGGTGCCGGTTACCCGCGCGTTGGAAGACAGCGAGGTCAAGCGGACCGTCGTCTGGCGGTTCGGCGGTTAGGGACGGATCACACACACGCCTGCTTCCATCGAGCAGCTTGCGGCGGCGACATTCGGCGAGACATGGATGATCTTGGCCGTCGGCGGCGGCGCGATCGTCTGGACGCCTACGCCGCTGCGCGAAAGATAGGCATAGGTGCCGTTGCCGCTATAGCTGACGACAGAAATGCTGCCGGCATAGGTGCCGTTGCCCTTGATGTGGATCGGAACATTCGGGCCGATGAAGGGCGGATTGTCGAAGTCCGTCCAGTCGCGATCAGGTCCGCGATGGTCGTGCCGACCGTGATCTCGATCCCAGCCGTGGTCGCCGTGATGGCGGTGACGGGAAAAATCTCCAGCAGTTGCCGTCATGGCAAGCCCGCAGGCAGCAAGGATAAACGTTGCAAGGGAGAGGGACTTCGTGATGCGCGCTATCATGGCGGCCTCTTTCTGACTCGGTACAAAAGTTAATGAAAGATTAACCGCGTCAGGGCCGTAAGGCAATGGTCAGGTCTGATGCGACGCTTTCGTCCGTCCCTTGCCGTGGCGGGTATCCCGCCCAGATTTAAATAATCGATTAAATGCCGAAATGGTCGTCCGCAGGACTTGCCGCGACGTAAATCGGCTATTAAACGAGGGAATTGGTGCAACGCACATTCGATGCACAATTGTTGTGCGTTTGATGGAAAGACGTGCTTACAGCCACGTCCAACGCCTTATGAGGACACGATGGCGAATGTGACAAACAACCGGCCGCTGTCGCCGCATCTGCAGATTTACAAGCTCATTCCGACGATGGCGATGTCGATCGTCCACCGCATTACCGGTGGCGCGCTCTATTTCGGCACCATCCTCGTCGCATGGTGGCTGATCGCAGCGGCGTCCGGGCAGGCCTATTTCGACTGGGTCAATGCGATCTACGGCTCCTTCATCGGTCGCCTCATCCTGTTCGGCTACACTTGGGCGCTGGTTCACCACATGCTCGGCGGCCTGCGCCATTTCATGTGGGATCTCGGCTACGGCTTCGAGAAGCATTTTTCCACCAAGCTCGCCAAGGCGACCCTCGTCGCCTCCATCTGTCTGACCGTCCTGATCTGGATCGTCGGCTACATCGTTCGGTAAGGGAGTAGGCTCATGGACATGCGTACGCCACTCGGCAAGGTTCGCGGGCTGGGTTCCGCCAAGGACGGAACGGAACATTTCTGGCGCCAGCGCCTGACCGCCGTCGCCAACGTGCCGCTGCTTCTTTTCTTCATCTTCTTCCTGATCGCCTATAATGGCGCGGATTATGCCACCGTGGTGGGCGCGCTCGCCAATCCGGTCGTCGCCGTCGTCATGGCCCTGGTGATCATTTCCGGCATCATCCACATGAAGCTCGGGATGCAGGTCATCATCGAGGACTACATTCACGGCGAGAAGCTGAAGCTCGCCCTTCTGATGCTCAACACATTCTTTGCGGTTCTGATTGGCGCGCTCTGTCTCTTCGCCATTCTGAAGATCGCATTCGTAGGATAACCGCGTTATGGCTGAAAACAGTTCTCCCGCCCGGAATGGCAAGGCTTATACCTATGTCGATCATGCCTATGACGTGATCGTCGTCGGCGCCGGTGGCGCCGGTCTGCGCGCCACGCTCGGCATGGCCGAGCAGGGCTTCAAGACCGCCTGCATCACCAAGGTCTTCCCGACCCGCTCGCACACGGTTGCCGCCCAGGGCGGCATCGCCGCCTCGCTGCAGAACATGACGCCGGACTGCTGGCAGTGGCACCTCTACGACACCGTCAAGGGTTCCGACTGGCTCGGCGACGTCGACGCCATGCAGTATCTCGCCATGGAAGCGCCGAAGGCGGTCTACGAGCTCGAGCATTACGGCGTGCCGTTCTCGCGCAACGAGGAAGGCAAGATCTACCAGCGTCCGTTCGGCGGACACATGCAGAACTACGGCGAAGGCCCGCCGGTACAGCGCACCTGTGCCGCTGCCGACCGTACCGGCCACGCCATCCTGCACACGCTTTACGGTCAGTCGCTCAGGAACAATGCCGAGTTTTTCATCGAGTATTTCGCGCTCGACCTGATCATGTCCGACGATGGCCGTTGCACCGGCGTCGTTGCCTGGAACCTCGACGACGGCACGATCCACCGCTTCTCGGCCAAGATGGTCGTTCTGGCGACCGGCGGTTACGGGCGCGCGTATTTCTCGGCGACTTCGGCCCACACCTGCACGGGTGACGGCGGCGGCATGATCGCCCGCGCCGGCCTGCCGCTGCAGGACATGGAATTCGTGCAGTTCCACCCGACCGGCATCTACGGCGCCGGCTGTCTCATCACCGAAGGCGCACGCGGGGAGGGCGGTTACCTCGTCAACTCCGAAGGCGAGCGCTTCATGGAACGCTACGCACCGTCGGCGAAGGACCTGGCGTCGCGCGACGTCGTTTCGCGCTGCATGACGATGGAAATCCGTGAAGGCCGCGGCGTCGGCAAGAACAAGGATCACATCTTCCTGCATCTGGATCATCTCGATCCCGCCGTCCTGCACGAGCGCCTGCCGGGCATTTCGGAAAGCGCGAAGATCTTCGCCGGCGTCGATGTGACGCGCGAGCCGATCCCGGTTCTGCCGACCGTCCACTACAACATGGGCGGCATTCCCACGAACTACTGGGGCGAGGTTCTGAACGCCGACGGTTCCAATCCGGAACGCATCGCACCCGGCCTGATGGCCGTCGGCGAAGCCGGTTGTGCCTCCGTTCATGGCGCCAACCGTCTCGGCTCCAACTCGCTGATCGACCTCGTCGTTTTCGGCCGTGCGGCAGCGATCCGCGCCGGCCAGATCATCGACCGGTCGTCGCCGATCCCCGCCCTCAACACGGCGGCCTGCGACAAGATCATGGAACGCTTCGACAGCCTGCGTTATGCCTCCGGCTCGGCGCCGACGGCTGTCGTTCGCGACAAGATGCAGCGCGCCATGCAGGAAGACGCCGCCGTCTTCCGGACGCAGGAAGCGCTGGAATCGGGCTGCCGCCGCATCTCGGAAATCTGGAAGGGCGACCTGCAGGACATCAAGGTCACCGACCGTTCGCTGATCTGGAATTCCGATCTGGTCGAAACGCTCGAGCTGCATAACCTGATGGCGAACGCGATCACCACGGTTTACGGCGCGGAAGCCCGCAAGGAAAGCCGCGGTTCGCATGCGCGCGAAGACTATGTCGACGGACCGTTCGGCGGCCGCGACGACGTCAACTGGCGCAAGCACACGCTGGCCTGGGTCAACGAGGCCGGCGACGTCAAGCTCGACTATCGCCCGGTTCACACCGAACTTCTGGCCGACGGCATCGATCCGCACAAGATCGAGCCCAAGGCCCGCGTTTACTGATTGAGGAGATCTGAACCATGGTTGAACTTGCTCTCCCCAAGAATTCGCAGGTCGGCGAAGGCAAGACCTGGCCGAAGCCGGAAGGCGCGACGAACGTTCGCGAATATCGCGTCTATCGCTGGAATCCGGACGACGGCAAGAACCCGTCGATCGACACCTATTACATCGATCTCGACAATTGCGGACCGATGGTGCTCGACGGTCTGCTCTACATCAAGAACAACATCGACCCGACGCTGACGCTGCGCCGTTCCTGTCGTGAAGGCATCTGCGGTTCCTGCGCGATGAACATCGACGGCACGAATACGCTTGCCTGCACCAAGGGCATGGACGACATCAAGGGTGCGGTGAAGATCTACCCGCTGCCGCACATGCCGGTGGTCAAGGATCTGGTGCCGGACCTCAACAACTTCTACGCCCAGCACCGCTCGATCGAGCCCTGGCTGAAGACGGTTTCTCCGCCGCCGGCCAAGGAATGGAAGCAGAGCCACGAGGATCGCCTGAAGCTCGACGGCCTCTATGAGTGCATTCTCTGCGCCTGCTGCTCGACCTCCTGTCCGAGCTACTGGTGGAACGGCGACCGTTACCTCGGTCCGGCCGTCCTGCTGCAGGCCTATCGCTGGCTGATCGACAGCCGCGACGAAGCGACCGGCGAACGCCTCGACGATCTCGAGGATCCGTTCCGCCTCTATCGCTGCCACACCATCATGAACTGTGCGCAAGCCTGCCCCAAGGGTCTGAACCCGGCCAAGGCGATCGCGGAGATCAAGAAGATGATGGTCGAGCGTCGCGTCTGACGCCTGCCATTACACGAGTAAACACGGGAGGGGCCGCGGGCATGCGCGGCCCTTTCCTTTTGTCAGTTCGCTTTCCCGATCCGTCAATTCGATTCGGCAAGCGCCGATGCGTGGCTTCCCGAAAGGCGGGGTTGATGCAGGCGATTGCCTGCGGGGTGCGGCAAAACCGCAAAAAAGGCGGGCGCTTTTTCCCTTTGCCGTGATTTCGCCGGAGGTTGCCTTGATTCATCCCCATCTTTCACGATAATCCGGGCAACCTCTAGGGAAGACAAGCCCGCCAAGGGCAAGCAAGGAGTTTGGCGATGCAGTTCAGATTTGCGGCGGCCGGTGTAATGATCGCTCTGGCACTCTCGGGATGCCAGCGCACGTCTTATTACGACCAGCAGCCGTCATCGACCCTGCCGCCGCTGCAGGCCCAGCCGGTGCCGTCCGTACAGTCCGGACAGCTGCCGCCGCCGAACGGGACGCAGATGCCGGGTGACCAGACGATGCAGAACGGCATGCCGCCAGCCGGCAATCCGGCCGTGGCCGCCAATGCGATGGACGTCACGAAGGAATCCATGGTCGGTAGCTGGAAGGTTTCCAATTCCGGCGTCACCTGCGACATGTTCCTGACGCTGACCAATCTCGGTTCCGGCCTGCGTGGCGGAACGCGCGGCTGCCTTGGTCCGCTGACGACGATGGCTTCCTGGGAAGTCAGCGGCAAGCAGATCTCGGTCAAGGATCGCGACGGCAACGTCATCGGCACGCTCTACAAGACGGCCGACGCCCGCTTCGACGGCACGACCGCTGCCGGCCAGCCCTTCAGCCTCAGCCGCTAACAGGACCCGCCGCGTCCTGCGGCGGCATACGGGCGATCCATGCAGCCTGCGCCAGACTACAATCTCAGCGTCAGCGAAAAGCTGAAGGCCCTTGCCGCATCCGGCGAACTGAAGCCGGATCCGGCGCAGATGGCTGTCGCCGCGCGCCTCGACCGCATCCTCAGCGACCTCAAGGAACACCGGCACGCAGCGAAGACCAGCGCGCTCGGTTGGCTGTTTGCCGCCCGCAAGGGCAAGAAGAAGGAAGCGGTCAAGGGGCTTTATGTCCATGGCAGCGTCGGACGCGGCAAGACCATGCTGATGGACATGTTCTTCCAGATGGCGCCGGTCAAGCGTAAGCGTCGCGCGCATTTCCACGAGTTCATGGGCGACGTCCATGCCCGGATCCACGCCCACCGCCAGAAACTGAAAAGCGGCGAGGCGACGCAGGCCGATCCTGTGCCGCCGGTCGCTTCCGAGCTTTTTGCCGAGGCTGAGCTTCTGTGCTTCGACGAGTTCACGGTGACGGACATCGCCGATGCGATGATCCTCGGACGGTTGTTCACCGAGTTGTTCTCGCGCGGCTGCGTGCTGGTGGCAACGTCCAACGTCGAACCCGACAATCTCTACAAGGACGGACTCAATCGCGGCCTGTTCCTGCCGTTTGTCGCACTGCTGAAAGAGTATGTGGGCATCGTGTCGCTGGATTCTCCCAACGACTACCGCATGGAGAAGCTGAACAGCCTGCCCGTCTTCATGACGCCGCTCGATGACCGTACCGATGCGGCGATGAATGCGACCTGGAATGCCTATGCCGAGGGGCGCAAGCCTTCGGTCGAGACGATCGAGCTGAAAGGCCGGTCGATCAAGGTGCCGCAGGCCGTGGGAACGATGGCGCGTTTCGGTTTCTCCGACCTCTGCAGCAAGCCGCTGGGCGCATCCGACTATCTGGCGATTACCGAGAAATACGACACCATCTTCGTCGATCACATCCCGCAAATGGGGGCAGATCGTCGCAACGAGATCAAGAGATTGATTATCCTGGTGGACGCTCTTTATGATCGCAAGGTACGCCTGATCGCATCGGCGGCCTCATGGCCGGAGGAGCTTCTGACCGAACGGCGCGGTACGGAAGGCTTTGAATTCGATCGAACGATCTCGCGTCTGTTCGAGATGCGGAGCCAGGAATATCTTGAGGCCAGCCGGGAAGCTCATGCCGGCTGACGCTGAAATGGTGCGAAATTATCTTACGTTTACGTAAGAATTTTGTCATCTAAACGATTGAAATTCCTCAGCCAAAATTAATCGGTTGCCATATTTGCGCTTTAGGGCTATGCGAAAGCCCGATAATGGAGGCACATTGACGTGTCGGTCCGTTCTTAAAGCGCAAAGGGAGCTCTTCATGGCCCGCAAGAAAATCGCACTCATTGGTTCCGGTATGATTGGTGGCACGCTGGCGCATCTGGCCAGCATGAAAGAACTGGGCGACGTCGTCCTGTTCGACATTGCCGACGGCATTCCCCAGGGCAAAGGGCTCGACATCGCCCAGTCCTCGCCGGTCGATGGCTTTGACGCCAAGCTGACGGGCGCCAGCGATTATTCGGCCATCGAAGGTGCTGACGTCTGCATCGTCACCGCCGGCGTACCGCGCAAGCCGGGCATGAGCCGCGACGATCTTCTCGGCATCAACCTGAAGGTCATGGAGCAGGTCGGCGCCGGCATCAAGAAGTATGCCCCGAACGCCTTCGTCATCTGCATCACCAACCCGCTCGATGCGATGGTCTGGGCCCTGCAGAAGTTTTCGGGCCTGCCGAAGAACATGGTCGTCGGTATGGCCGGCGTTCTGGACTCGTCGCGCTTCCGCCTGTTCCTCGCCCAGGAATTCGACGTTTCTGTTGAAGACGTCACCGCCTTCGTTCTCGGCGGCCACGGCGACTCGATGGTGCCGCTCGCCCGTTACTCCACCGTTGCCGGCATTCCGCTGACCGATCTCGTGAAGATGGGCTGGTGCACGAAGGAACGCCTCGAAGAAATCATCCAGCGCACCCGTGACGGCGGCGCCGAAATCGTCGGCCTGCTGAAGACCGGTTCGGCCTACTACGCCCCGGCCGCTTCCGCGATCGTGATGGCTGAATCCTACCTCAAGGACAAAAAGCGCGTCTTGCCCTGCGCCGCCTATCTCGCCGGCCAGTACGGCGTGAAGGACATGTATGTCGGCGTGCCGACCGTGATTGGCGCCGGCGGCGTCGAGCGCGTCATCGAAATCGATCTGAACTCTTCCGAAAAGGAAGCGTTCGACAAGTCCGTCGGCGCGGTTGCCGGTCTCTGCGAGGCCTGCATCAACATCGCTCCGGCACTCAAGTAATCACCTGAACCTTATCAAAGCAGGGATATACGAATGAATATTCACGAATATCAGGCCAAGGCTCTCCTGAAGAGCTACGGCGCGCCGGTCGCGGAAGGTGTGGCCATCTTCTCGGCAGACGAAGCCGAAGCCGCAGCCAAGAAGCTGCCGGGACCGCTTTACGTGGTCAAGAGCCAGATCCACGCCGGCGGCCGCGGCAAGGGCAAGTTCAAGGAACTCGGCCCCGACGCCAAGGGCGGCGTTCGTCTCGCCAAGTCGATCGAAGACGTTGTCACCAACGTCAAGGAAATGCTCGGCAACACGCTCGTGACCAAGCAGACCGGCGCTGCCGGCAAGCAGGTCAACCGCCTCTACATCGAAGACGGCGCCGACATCGACCGTGAGCTTTATCTCTCGATCCTCGTCGACCGTTCCGTCGGCCAGGTTGCCTTCGTCGTTTCGACCGAAGGCGGCATGGACATCGAGACCGTTGCCGAAGAAACCCCCGAGAAGATCGTCACCGTGGCGATCGATCCGGAAGCCGGTGTGACCGCCGACAACGCTAACGCGCTCGCCGACGCGCTGAAGCTCGAGGGCGCTGCCCGCGAAGATGCGCTGAAGCTCTTCCCGATCCTCTACAAGGCCTTCGTCGAAAAGGACATGAGCCTGCTCGAGGTCAACCCGCTGATCGTCATGACCAACGGCCGCATGCGCGTTCTCGACGCCAAGGTGTCGTTCGACGGCAATGCGCTGTTCCGTCATCCGGAAGTCGTCGAACTGCGTGACATCACGGAAGAAGACGAGAAGGAAATCGAGGCCTCGAAGTATGACCTCGCCTATGTCGCTCTCGACGGCAACATCGGCTGCATGGTCAACGGCGCCGGTCTCGCCATGGCGACCATGGACATCATCAAGCTCTACGGCGCCGAGCCGGCGAACTTCCTCGATGTCGGCGGCGGCGCTTCCAAGGAGAAGGTCACCGCGGCATTCAAGATCATCACGGCCGATCCGGCAGTGAAGGGCATCCTCGTCAACATCTTCGGCGGCATCATGAAGTGCGATGTCATTGCCGAAGGCGTTCTCGCAGCCGTCAAGGAAGTTGGCCTCAAGGTGCCGCTCGTCGTTCGCCTCGAAGGCACAAATGTCGAACTCGGCAAGAAAATCATCAACGAAAGCGGCCTCAATGTGATCTCCGCTGACGATCTGGACGATGCCGCCCAGAAGATCGTCGCCGCTGTGAAGGGGGCCTGAGTTAGATGTCCATTCTCGTAAACAAAGACACCAAGGTCCTCGTACAGGGCCTGACCGGCAAGACCGGTACCTTCCACACCGAGCAGGCGCTCGCCTATTACGGCACGAAGATGGTCGGCGGTATCCACCCTTCCAAGGGCGGCACCAACTGGACCGGTTCCAAGGGTGAAAGCCTGCCGATCTTCGCTTCCGTCGCCGAAGGCAAGGAAGCCACCGGCGCCAACGCATCCGTGATCTACGTTCCGCCGGCAGGCGCCGGTGCGGCGATCATCGAAGCGATCGAAGCCGAAATCCCGCTGATCGTCTGCATCACCGAGGGCATCCCGGTCGAAGACATGGTCAACGTCAAGGCAAAGCTCGACAAGTCCAAGTCGCGCCTGATCGGACCGAACTGCCCGGGCGTCCTGACGCCGGAAGAATGCAAGATCGGCATCATGCCGGGCTCGATCTTCAAGAAGGGTTCCGTCGGCGTCCTGTCGCGCTCCGGCACGCTGACCTATGAAGCCGTGTTCCAGACCTCGAACGAAGGCCTCGGCCAGACGACGGCTGTCGGCATCGGCGGCGACCCGGTCAAGGGCACCGAGTTCATCGACATGCTGGAAATGTTCCTGGCCGACGACGAGACGAAGTCGATCATCATGATCGGCGAAATCGGCGGCTCGGCCGAAGAAGATGCGGCGCAGTTCCTCAAGGACGAAGCCAAGCGCGGCCGCAAGAAGCCGATGGTCGGCTTCATCGCCGGCCGTACGGCTCCTCCCGGCCGTACGATGGGCCATGCCGGCGCCGTCATTTCCGGCGGCAAGGGCGGTGCGGAAGACAAGATCGCGGCCATGGAATCGGCCGGCATCCGCGTCTCGCCGTCGCCGGCTCGCCTCGGCAAGACGCTGGTCGAAGTCCTCAAGGGCTGACATTTGAAATTCCATGAGGGGAAGGCCACATTTTCCCCTCATGGTTCCGGTTTATCCCGGCGGCGGCAAGTCGGGCCGTGTGAAATGCCGACGAGAAACCTGGGTGACGAGAAAAGCCCTGACAAGGAGGCAGGCCCGCGGGTCTGCAAATACCCATGGCAAGACAAGAAGCCAACGAACAGTTTCAGATCACATCCTTCCTGGATGGCCAGAACGCTGCCTATATCGAGCAGCTTTATGCACGTTACGAGGATGACCCGGCCTCGGTGTCTCCCGAATGGCAGGCCTTTTTCAAGGCGCTGGAAGACAATCCGGATGATGTGAAGAAGGCCGCCCAAGGCGCGTCCTGGAAGCGCAAGAACTGGCCGATCGCCGCAAACGGCGAACTGGTCAATGCGCTCGACGGCGACTGGGCAACGGTCGAGAAGGCCGTTGAAGGAAAGCTCAAGGCCAAGGCGGAAGCCGCCGGCAAGCCGGCAAGCGGCACCGACGTCCTGCAGGCGACACGCGATTCCGTCCGCGCCATCATGATGATCCGCGCCTACCGCATGCGCGGCCACCTGCACGCCAAGCTCGACCCGCTCGGCATTGCCGCAGCCGTGGAAGACTTCAAGGAACTGTCGCCGGAATCCTACGGCTTCACGGAAGCCGACTACGACCGTCCGATCTTCATCGACAAGGTGCTCGGCCTGGAATACGCCACCATCCGCGAGATGCTGGCGATCCTGAAGCGCACCTATTGCTCGACGCTCGGCGTCGAGTTCATGCATATCTCCGACCCGGAAGCGAAGTCCTGGATCCAGGAGCGCATCGAGGGACCGGACAAGGGTGTCGAATTCACGCCGAACGGCAAGAAGGCGATCCTCCAGAAGCTGATCGAGGCCGAAGGCTTCGAACAGTTCATCGACGTCAAGTACAAGGGCACCAAGCGCTTCGGTCTCGACGGCGGTGAAGCGCTGATCCCGGCGCTCGAGCAGATCATCAAGCGCGGCGGTCAGCTCGGCCTTGAAGAAATCGTTCTCGGCATGGCCCACCGCGGCCGTCTGAACGTTCTCTCGCAGGTGATGGCCAAGCCGCACCGGGCGATCTTCCACGAGTTCAAGGGCGGTTCCTACGCTCCTGACGACGTCGAAGGTTCCGGCGACGTGAAGTACCATCTCGGCGCGTCTTCCGACCGCGAATTCGACGGCAACAACGTGCACCTGTCGCTGACCGCGAACCCGTCGCACCTGGAAATCGTCAACCCGGTCGTCATGGGCAAGGCCCGCGCCAAGCAGGACCTGAAGGCGAAGAGCTGGGACAACGACATCATTCCGCTGAAGGAACGCGCCAAGGTCATGCCGCTGCTGCTGCATGGTGACGCCGCATTCGCAGGGCAGGGCGTGGTTGCCGAAATCCTCGGCCTTTCCGGCCTGCGCGGCCATCGCGTTGCCGGCACGGTTCACTTCATCATCAACAACCAGATCGGCTTCACGACGAACCCGCATTTCTCGCGGTCCTCGCCGTATCCGTCCGACGTGGCCAAGATGATCGAAGCGCCGATCTTCCACGTCAACGGAGACGACCCGGAAGCGGTCGTCTACGCCGCCAAGATCGCGACCGAATTCCGGATGAAGTTCCACAAGCCGGTCGTCATCGACATGTTCTGCTACCGCCGCTTTGGCCACAATGAAGGCGACGAGCCGTCCTTCACGCAGCCGAAGATGTACAAGGTCATCCGTTCGCACAAGACGGTCGTCCAGCTCTATGGCGAGCGTCTTGTCAGCGAAGGTCTGATGACCGAAGGCGAACTGGAAAAGATGAAGGCCGACTGGCGCGCTCATCTGGAACAGGAATTCGAGGCCGGCCAGTCCTACAAGCCGAACAAGGCCGATTGGCTGGATGGCGCATGGTCGGGCCTCAGGGCTGCCGACAATGCCGACGAACAGCGCCGCGGCAAGACCGCCGTGCCGATGAAGACGCTGAAGGAAATCGGCAAGAAGCTGTCCGAGGTTCCGGAAGGCTTCAACGTCCACCGCACCATCAAGCGCTTCATGGACAACCGCGCCGAAATGATCCAGACCGGCGAAGGCATCGACTGGGCGATGGGCGAGGCTCTCGCTTTCGGTTCGCTCTGCCAGGAGGGCACCGCGGTGCGCCTGTCCGGTCAGGACGTCGAACGCGGCACGTTCTCGCAGCGCCATACCGTTCTCTACGATCAGCAGACCGAGGAACGCTACATTCCGCTCGCCCATGTCGGCGGCGGCCAGGGCCGCTACGAGGTCATCAACTCGATGCTGTCCGAAGAAGCCGTGCTCGGCTTCGAATACGGCTATTCGCTGGCTCGTCCGAATGCGCTCACCCTCTGGGAAGCCCAGTTCGGCGACTTCGCCAACGGTGCGCAGGTCATCTTCGACCAGTTCATCTCGTCGGGCGAACGCAAGTGGCTGCGCATGTCCGGTCTCGTCTGCTTGCTGCCGCACGGCTATGAAGGCCAGGGTCCGGAACACTCTTCGGCCCGCCTCGAGCGCTGGCTGCAGATGTGCGCCGAAGACAACATGCAGGTCGCAAACTGCACCACGCCGGCCAACTACTTCCACATCCTTCGCCGCCAGGTGAAGCGCGACTTCCGCAAGCCGCTGATCCTGATGACGCCCAAGTCGCTGCTGCGCCACAAGCGTGCGGTCTCGTCGCTGTCGGAGCTTGCCGGTGAATCTTCGTTCCACCGTCTGCTGTGGGATGATGCGGAGGTCATCAAGAACGGCCCGATCAAGCTGCAGAAGGACAACAAGATCCGTCGCGTCGTACTCTGCACGGGCAAGGTCTACTACGACCTTCTCGAAGAGCGCGAAAAGCGCGGCATCGACGACATCTACCTGCTGCGTGTCGAACAGCTCTATCCGTTCCCGGCCAAGGCGCTCATCAACGAGCTGTCGCGCTTCCGTAACGCGGAAATGGTCTGGTGCCAGGAAGAGCCGAAGAACATGGGCGCCTGGGCGTTCATCGACCCGTATCTGGAGTGGGTGCTCGCGCATATCGACGCCAAGTATCAGCGCGTGCGCTATACGGGCCGCCCGGCCTCGGCCTCGACGGCAACGGGCCTGATGTCGAAGCACCTGGCGCAGCTGGAAGCTTTCCTGGAGGACGCGCTCGGGGGCTGATGCTCCCCTGCGCCAAACGAAATTCTGACCAACGGAAATTGAAATCATGGCCACTGAAATCCGCGTACCCACCCTCGGCGAGTCCGTTTCGGAAGCAACCGTCGGCACCTGGCTCAAGAAGGTCGGCGACACCGTTACCGCCGACGAGCCTCTGCTCGAACTGGAAACCGACAAGGTTTCGATCGAAGTGCCGGCTCCGGCGTCGGGCGTCCTGTCCGAGATCGTTGCTGCCGAAGGCGAGACGGTCGAGCTCAATGCGCTGCTCGGCAACATCTCGGAAGGTGCCGGCGCCGCCGCTGCCGCTCCGGCTGAAAAGCCGGCTGCCGCCGCGCCTGCACCCGCCGCTGCTCCGGCTCCGGCCGCAGCTCCGGCAGGCGACATGCCGCCGGCACCGGCCGCTGCCAAGATGATGGCAGAAAAGGGCGTTTCCGCCGATCAGGTCGAAGGGTCCGGCAAGCGTGGCCAGGTGCTGAAGGGCGACGTGATCGCCGCCATCGCCAAGGGCCCATCGGTTACCGCCGAAGCGCCGAAGGCCGCCCGCGCGCCGTCGTCCGTCGACGATGCGCCGCGTGAAGAGCGCGTCAAGATGACCCGCCTGCGTCAGACGATCGCCAAGCGCCTGAAGGATGCCCAGAACACGGCTGCAATGCTGACCACCTACAACGAGGTGGACATGAGCGCCGTGATGTCCATGCGCAACAAGTACAAGGACATCTTCGAGAAGAAGCACGGCGTGAAGCTCGGCTTCATGGGCTTCTTCACCAAGGCCGTGACGCATGCGCTGAAGGAACTGCCAGCGGTCAACGCCGAAATCGACGGCACCGATATCATCTACAAGAACTTCTGCCACATCGGCGTCGCCGTCGGCACGGACAAGGGCCTCGTCGTTCCGGTCGTACGCGATGCCGACCAGATGTCGATTGCCGAAGTCGAGAAAGAAATCGGCCGCCTCGGCAAGGCTGCCCGTGACGGCCAGCTGTCGATGGCCGACATGCAGGGCGGCACGTTCACCATCTCCAACGGCGGCGTCTACGGTTCGCTGATGTCCTCGCCGATCCTCAATGCCCCGCAGTCGGGCATTCTCGGCATGCACAAGATCCAGGAGCGTCCGATGGCTATCGGCGGTCAGGTCGTCATCCGTCCGATGATGTATCTGGCGCTCTCCTACGATCACCGTATCGTCGACGGCAAGGAAGCCGTGACCTTCCTGGTGCGCGTCAAGGAAAGCCTGGAGGATCCGGAACGCCTGGTTCTCGATCTCTAAGACATTTGCCCGGACCGGCCAGAGATGGTCGGTCCGGGCTTCGTTTCAAACGCAGGGTGGCGCCATGACCCCGGAATTTCTGCTGACAGCGCTGATCGTCGTTCTGGCTCCGGGTACGGGCGTTCTCTACACGGTGTCCACCGGTCTCGGTCAGGGCCGCACCCAATCGCTGGCCGCCGCTTTCGGATGTACCCTCGGCATCGTCCCGCACATTCTTGCCTCGTCACTCGGCCTTGCCGCGATCCTTCACACCAGCGCTCTGGTGTTTCAGGGCTTCAAGTTCGCCGGTGCCGCCTACCTGATCTATCTGGCCTGGATGACGCTGAAGGACAAAGGGCCGGTGCGCTTCGAAGCTGCTGCCACACCCTATGGTCTCGCGCGCATCGCCCGGACGGGCTTCCTGATCAACATCCTCAATCCGAAGCTGTCGATCTTCTTCCTGGCCTTCCTGCCGCAGTTCATTCCGGCGGATAGCCCGCATACGCTTGCGACGATGCTGGAACTCGGCGGTATCTTCATGCTGATGACATTCGTCGTGTTTGTCGGTTACGGTGTGTTTGCGGCACGGGTCCGTACCTACATTCTCGCCAGCGAGCGGGCGATGAGCTGGATCCGCCGCACGTCGGCCATGGCCTTCTGCGCCCTTGGCGTCAAGCTGGCGCTGGCGACGCGCTGATCGCGAAAGAGGATTTCGGAATGCATCAGTACCTGATCGAACTTGCATCGCTGATGGCGATCTTCTCCTTCGGTATTATCGCGCCGGGGGCCGATACCGCCATGGTCATGCGCCAGGCGATCGTCCACGGCCGCAAGGCGGCGATCCTGACGAGCTTCGGCATCGGTACGTCGCTGATGTTTCATGTGACCTACACGATCCTCGGCCTGGGCCTGATCATTTCGCAGTCGATCCTCCTCTTCAACGTCATCAAGTGGGCGGGCGTCGCCTATCTCGTCTATATCGGCATCCAGTCCTTCCGCGCCGGCAAGGTCTCGCTCGATGCGCCGATTGCCGAGACGGCAGTCAAGGCGCAGTCCGCGGCCAAGGGCTTTGCGCTGGGCTTCATGGCGAATGCTCTCAATCCGAAACCGGTGTTCTTCTTCCTTTCGATCTTTTCGACGGTCGTCAGCCTGTACACGCCGGCTATGGTCAAGTTCGGCTACGGTCTGGTGATGGCCAGCTGCCTGATCGCATGGTTCGTCGCCATGTCCTTCTTCCTGACCATTCCTCGCATGCGGGCGTCTTTCGAGCGCGCCAGCAAGTGGATCAACCGGGCAAGCGGCGCGGTCTTCATCGCCTTCGGGCTGAAGCTCGCGACGGAGAAGGCAGGCTGATCATGGGACCGCAGCGGCACATGGCTGTTTTGCTCGGCACACTGATGGGTGTGCCGGCGCTTGCCTGTGCCGAAGACTGCCGTCAGGAAAATGCGCTCTATGCCGAACCGGAAGCCGGCTTCGAGCTCTCGTTCAAGCCCGTCAAGTCCGACGCCGCGGCGACCAGCCATCTCTTCGACATATCCGTGCCGAAGACTAAGGTCGTGCTCGACGGCAATGTGATGATCACCGACGAGGTTTCGCGCACCGAAGGCGTCGTGTTCTACAATTGCCCGGAGGGCGACGTGACCGGCGCCGATATCCGGGCCTGCACGGTCTGGGAAGGCGTCATCTACGCCGTCGACGACAGCGGCAATGTCGACCTCCTGCCGCCGGAAGGCGCGGATGCGGCGGGCCAGCTGCTGCTGCCGGGCTTCGGGCTTGCATTGCGCTTCTCCTCTGCCTGGGGAGCGGACAAGGCCTCCGTCGCCCCGTGGGACGTATTCAAGCTGAAAGGTTGCGCGAATGGCTGACGGACCCGTTCTTCTCGTGACCGGCGGCAGCCGGGGCATCGGCGCCGCGGTCTGCATCCTTGCCGCCCGTCAGGGCTGGCGGGTCGCCGTCAATTTCGTGCGCAACGGCGAGGCGGCGCAGTCCGTCGTCGACCGGATCAAGGCGATGGGCGGCGAAGCGCTTGCCGTGCAGGGCGATGCCTCCGAAGAGGAGGATATCGCGGCGATCTACGACGTCGTCGACAATGCGTTCGGTCGTCTCGACGGTCTGGTCAACAATGCCGGCATCATCGGCATGCCGGTCAGGGTCGACGAGATGAGCCGCGAGCGCATCGAGCGGATTTTCAAGGTCAATGTGCTCGGGCCGATGCGCGTTGCGGCGGAAGCGGTCAAGCGCATGTCGACGCGTCATGGCGGCGAGGGTGGCGTGATCGTCAACCTGTCCTCGGCGGCGGCCATGCTCGGCTCGCCGGGTGAATTCGTCGACTATGCCGCTTCCAAGGGGGCGATCGACGTGTTCACGCTCGGTCTCGCCAAGGAAGTCGCCGAGGAAGGAATCCGCGTCAACGCCGTGCGTCCCGGGCTCATCCATACCGACATCCAGGCGGATGCCGGCAATCCCAATCGTGCGCACGATCTGGCACACGCCGTTCCGATGAAGCGGGCCGGCGAGCCCGAGGAAGTGGCCAGCACGATCGTGTTTCTTTTGTCCAACGAGGCATCCTACGTCACGGGTGCCGTGCTTAATGTGACCGGCGGCAGATAGTCCGCCAGCCAAGGAAGGAAGTTCAATGTCTTATGATGTCGTCGTGATCGGAACCGGCCCCGGCGGTTATGTCTGCGCAATCAAGGCCGCACAGCTCGGCCTGAAGGTCGCGGTGATCGAGAAGCGCGCCACGTTCGGCGGTACCTGCCTCAACATCGGCTGCATTCCGTCGAAGGCGCTGCTGCATGCCTCCGAGGTCTATGCCCATACCGCACACGGCATCGAAGAGCTCGGCGTCGAGGTTTCCAAGCCGAAGCTGAACCTCGCCAAGATGCTGACGCACAAGGACAACACCGTTAAGTCCAACGTTGACGGCGTGCAGTTCCTGTTCAAGAAGAACAAGATCGACACCTTCCTGGGCACCGGCCAGATCCTCGGCGAAGGCAAGGTTTCCGTCACCAGCGACAGCGGTGAAGTGAAGGAACTGGAAACGAAGAACATCGTCATTGCCACCGGTTCGGACGTTGCCGGCATTCCCGGCCTTTCCGTCGATATCGACGAGAAGGTGATTGTCTCTTCGACCGGCGCGATCGCGCTCGAGAAGGTGCCGCAGAAGATGATCGTCGTCGGCGGCGGTGTCATCGGCCTCGAACTCGGTTCCGTCTGGTCGCGCCTCGGCGCGCAGGTGACGGTCGTCGAATATCTCGACAAGATTCTCGGCCCGATGGACGGCGAAGTCTCCAAGCAGTTCCAGCGCATGCTGACGAAGCAGGGCTTCGAATTCCAGCTGTCGGCCAAGGTAACCGGCGTCGAGAAGGCCGGAAGCGGTGCCAAGGTAACCTATGAGCCCGTGAAGGGCGGCGATGCCGTGACGCTCGAAGCCGACGTCGTGCTGATTGCCACCGGCCGCAAGCCGTTCACCGAAGGCCTCGGCCTCGGCAAGGCCGGCGTCGTGCTCGACAAGGCCGGGCGGGTCGAGATCAACAATCACTTCCAGACGTCCGTCCAGGGCATCTATGCGATCGGCGACGTGGTCAAGGGTCCGATGCTGGCGCACAAGGCGGAAGACGAAGGCGTGGCGCTGGCCGAAATCCTGGCCGGTCAGGCCGGCCATGTGAACTACGATGTCATTCCGAGCGTCGTCTACACGCAGCCGGAAGTGGCTTCCGTCGGCAAGACCGAGGAAGAGCTGAAGGCCGCCGGCGTTGCCTACAAGGTCGGCAAGTTCCCGTTCACCGCCAATGGCCGCGCGCGGGCCATGCTGGCGACCGACGGCTTCGTCAAGATTCTGGCCGACAAGGACACCGACCGCGTGCTCGGCGCCCACATCGTCGGCTACGGCGCAGGCGAGATGATCCACGAGGCAGCGGTGCTGATGGAGTTCGGCGGTTCGTCGGAAGACCTCGGCCGCACCTGCCACGCCCACCCGACCATGTCGGAAGCGGTCAAGGAGGCGGCGCTCGCCACCTTCTTCAAGCCGATCCACATGTGATCGACTGACGAAAGCCAAGAATTAAATCTTCGTCATTTTCGAAGCCGCAGCTTGTATTTCAGGCTGCGGCTTCTATTCTGCCAACTCCCACTAAGCTATTGTCAGGGCAGAGAAAAATGGCGTCTAATACTCAACTTTCCTACAGCATTGCGCAGCGCTCCATTCATTGGCTGATGGCGCTCCTGATTTTCTTCAACCTGATCTTTTCCGACGGGATGGAGGCATGGAGCCGCGCGGTGCGCAATGGCGGCACCGCCGACGCTGACGTCGTCGGTTCGGCGAACATCCATGCCTATGTGGGTATCGCTATTCTGGTCCTGGCGTTGATCCGGCTCGCTTTCCGGCTCGTGCAGGGCGCGCCGGAGGCGCCGGCAGACGAGCCGCCCGTGGCCAAGCTCCTGTCCTCGCTGGCGCATGGCACCTTCTACATCCTGTTCTTCATCATGCCGCTTGCCGGCATCGGCGCCTACTACTTCGGCAACGAAACCGCCGGCTTCCTGCATGGCGGGCCGCTGAAGCTGATCCTCTGGGTGCTGATCGTGGCACATGTCGGTGCCGCGCTGATCCATCACTTCTACTGGAAGACGGATGTGCTGAAGCGCATGACGAGCGGCGTCAAGGCCTGACAGCCACGTCGACTGACCGCCCGCTCAGTCGAGAGCGGTGACGGTGTAGCCCTGCCGGCGAAGGAGTTCCACGAGACCGTCCTTGCCCGGCAGGTGCAGGGCGCCAACCGCCATGAATGCGCCGCCCTTCTCGAAATAGGGCGCCGCACGCTCCGCCATTACCGCATTGCGGTCGGTCACGATCCGCTTCTCGAAGGAGGCGTAGCTATCCTCCTGCGATGCGTCCTCGTCCGGCGAGACGGCTTCCAGCATCGGCATGATCATGCCGATGTCGCCGGTCAGGTAGAGATCGGCCATCGTTTCCATCACGTCCTGCAGCTTGTCGCCCATGTTCAGCGTGGCGATCAGCGACTTGACGTGGAATTCCGCCGGCAGATCGGCCATGGCCTGCAGCTGTTCGACCATGGTTTCCAGTCCGGCGACCTTCTGGCCGCGCTCGACCGCATCCTCGGCGATCTTCTTGTCCAGGAATGAAGCGCCCGCCGCCTTGCGAGCCATTTCGCAGGCGGGCAGGGCCACAAAGCTGGCGATCAGCCAGGGCTTCATCAGCTTGACGCTGGCAAGCGGAATCCCCCGCTCCTTCAGGCCGGCCTCCAGTTCTGCCTTCTCCTTGTCGTCGAGCAGCGACGTGATGGTCGAACCGTCAGTGAACATGGTCAGGTCGGGCCGGCTGAGAAGCGCTGCGGTCGACTTCTTCTCGTCCAGCACCTCGTCGGTCTCGATGATGATCGTGTTCGCCTGCTTGACCGGCGCCTGTGCAGCCTTCGGCATGGCGAGCACCCGAGGATCGGTCACATGCATCGTGCCGAGCAGGTAGGATGGCGCAACGCCCTCCTTGTCGATCCGGTAGAAGATGCCCTTGCGGTTCGGCGTGGCGTCGGCGGCGGCTTCCATCTTGTCGTAGGCAGCCGGATCGTCCTTGCGCAAAACCGGAATGAGGTCGCGACCGCTGCAGCTGTCGTCTGCGGCATGGGCCGGGGAAATGCCTGCGAGCACGATGATCAGGCTTGCGGCCAAAAGCACGTGGAATGCGCAAACCAGGAAAAGTGTCGAGTCGGCCAAAAGGTCGACAGGTCCGCGGCGGGCGGAGATGGTCTTGTCCTGCATTTCGCTAATCCGTGCTTGGTCGATGTCGTCGGCTGAGATTACCCGCCGGCGGCTCACAAAGGCTTAACGGGCTTGGTTAATGGCAGGGCGCTCAGGCGCGCGGATGGGCGCGGTCATAGACGTCGAGGAGCCTTGCCGTGTCGACGCCGGTATAGACCTGCGTGGTCGACAGGCTGGCATGGCCAAGCAGTTCCTGGATGGTGCGCAGGTCGCCGCCGCCGGCCAGAAGATGCGTGGCGAAGGAGTGGCGCAGCGCGTGCGGCGTCGCGGTATCCGGCAAGCCGAGTGCGCTCCGCAATTTCTGCATCTCGCGCTGGATGATGGCCGGTTGCAGCGGTCCGCCACGCGCACCGCGAAACAGCGGCTTTTCCGGATCGAGATGGTAGGGGCAGAGCCTGACATAGCTCTCGACGGCCTCGTGAACGGCTGCAAGCAGCGGCACCAGCCGGGTCTTGCCGCCCTTGCCGGTGATGCGCAGGCTGCGCGCTCCGGCCGGAATGGCTGACGGCGTCAGGCCGAGCGCTTCGGAGATACGCAGACCGCAGCCGTAGAGCAGCGCCAGCACGGCGGCGTCGCGCGCGGCGATCCACGGTTCGGCGCTCATTTGTGCGTCCTGGCTGATCACGTCGAGCGCCTGGCTGCCGGAGAGCGGCTTCGGCAGCGATTTCGGCTGTTTCGGCGAGCGGATCGCGCCGGCGCCGGCGGCATTCACAAGACCCTTCTTTTCCAGATAGCGCAGGAAGGAGCGCAGACCGGCAAGGTTGCGGCCGAGCGAGCGGGCGCCGACATCGTCTTCACGGCGGCGATGGGCGAGAAAGGCGCGCAGGTCCGCCGGGCGCAAAGCGGTGATGTCCTTGATGCGCACGGGCCCGCCGAGATGCTTGGTCATGAACTGCAGGAACTGGCGCGTATCGCGCTCATAGGCCTCGATGGTCTTGGGCGACAGGCGCCGTTCCTTTTCCAGGCTTTCGAGCCAGGCCTTGCGGATCGCCGCCATAAAGGGATCTGCAATGATCAGAAGACCGTCCAACTTCGCCCCCGGAGACAAGGAAAACATACCGGACCATCCTGCCTGTTCAGGGTTAGAGATTTGCTAATAGGCGCCTGAAGACGGTTTTCTTTCGGCTGCTGACGGGGCAAAGTCTGCGCCCATGGCAAAGGATTCGCCCCCACATTCCGAAAACCTGTTCGGCGCGCTGTTTGACGATAGCGGGGCGGGGCGAGTCGTGCCCGTGCTTGTGCCCATGCCGGCGCCGGTGCCCTATTCCTACAAGGTACCGACCGGCATGCATGTGGAACCGGGTTCGATCGTACAGGTGCCGTTGGGACCAAGGCAGGTGATTGGCGTCGTCTGGGACGAAAGCGGCTCCGAGACGGGCCTCGACCCCAAGAAGCTGAAGCCGATCACGCACGCCTTCGACTGCCCGCCGCTGACCGATGGCATGCGCCGCTTTCTGGATTGGCTTGCCGCCTATACCTTGTCGCCGCCGGGCCTCGTTGCGCGTATGGCGCTGCGCGCGCCCGCGGCCTTCGAGCCCGAACCGATGGTGGAAGGCTTGCGTTATCTGGGCGGAGAGCCGGAGCGCAGGACGGCGGCGCGCGAGCGTGTGCTGGAGCTTGCCGGCGATGGGCTGTCCTGGACGAGGAGTGGTCTTGCCCGCGCGGCGGGCGTTTCGGCCAGCGTCGTTGACGGGCTCATCGCGCAGGGGCTGTTCGAAACGGTGTTCCTGCCGCCGCCGCCAGTGGTGGCACCGCCCGATCCGGACTATACCGCGCCGCGGCTCGAGGGGCCGCAGAAAGAGGCGGCCGAAGAGATTTGCCACCATGTCCGCAAGGGCGGCTTTTCCGTGTCGCTGATCGACGGGGTGACGGGTTCGGGCAAGACGGAAGTCTATTTCGAGGCGATCGCCGAGACGCTGCGGCAGGGCCGGCAGGTGCTGATCCTGTTGCCGGAAATCGCGCTGACCTCCAGCTTCCTCGAGCGCTTCCAGGACCGTTTCGGTTCCAAGCCGGCCGAATGGCATTCGGACCTTGCGCCGCGCACTCGCGAGAAGGTGTGGCGGCAGGTGACGACCGGTGAGGTCAAGGTCGCGGCCGGCGCCCGCTCGGCGCTGTTCCTGCCGTTCGAGAACCTCGGGCTGATCATCGTCGACGAAGAGCACGACCCTGCCTACAAGCAGGAGGACCGGGTGTTCTACAACGCCCGCGACATGGCCGTGGTGCGCGGCCGCATCGACGATTTTCCGGTGGTGCTGGTCTCTGCCACGCCGTCGGTCGAAAGCCAGGTGAACGCCCTGTCCGGACGCTACGAGCCGGTGCATCTGCCGACGCGCTTCGGCGATGCGGCGATGCCCGATCTGCATCTGATCGACATGCGCCGGCACGCGCCGGAGCGCGGCGGCTTCCTGTCGCCGGTCATGCTGCGCGGCATCAAGAAGACACTGGAGAAAGAAGAGCAGGCGCTTCTGTTCCTGAACAGGCGGGGCTATGCGCCGCTGACGCTCTGCCGGGTATGCGGCCATCGCTTCCAGTGCCCGAACTGCTCCAGCTGGCTGGTCGAACATCGGTTCAAGGGCCAGATCCAGTGCCACCAGTGCGGCTATTTCGAGAAGACGCCGGACGCCTGCCCGGAATGCGGCACGCTCGACCATCTGGTCGCCTGCGGTCCCGGCGTCGAACGCATTGCCGAGGAGGTCGAACGTCACTTCCCGGAGGCGCGCACGATCGTGCTGTCCTCCGACATGACCGGCGGGGTCAAACGGCTGCGGCTGGAACTCGAGGCGATCGAGAAGGGCGAGGTCGATATCGTCATCGGCACCCAGCTGGTGGCCAAGGGACACAACTTTCCGCTGATGACGCTGGTCGGCATCGTCGACGCCGATCTCGGGCTTTCCAACGGCGATCCGCGGGCGGCAGAGCGAACCTTCCAGCTGCTCTCGCAGGTGACCGGGCGCGCCGGCCGGTCGGGCCTGAAGAGCCGCGGTCTCATCCAGACCTATCAGCCGCAGCATCCGGTCATGCAGGCCATCGTCTCGGGCAATGCCGAAGCCTTCTACGACCGCGAGATCAACGAACGTGAGAAAGCACTGCTGCCGCCCTTCGGCCGGCTGGCTTCGATCATCGTCTCGGCAGAAAGCCGCGCGGATGCCGAAAACCATGCCCGTGCCCTTCGCGCCGCGGCGCCGCATGTCTCGGGCGTTGCGGTGCTCGGCCCGGCGGAGGCGGCATTGGCGCTGGTGCGCGGCCGTCACCGCTTCCGACTACTGGTCCACGGGCGGCGCAATTCGGACATGCAGGCGTTCTTGAAGGAGATGCTCGCCAAGGGGCCGAAGGCACGTGGCTCCGTCCAGGTCCAGGTCGACATCGACCCGCAGAGCTTCCTCTGAGGGGCCCATCTTTTCGTCGCCGCGGCAGGCATGCGATAAGAAGAGCAACGGCGATTCGGCGAATTCGGGGAGTTTTCGATGGAGTTCTATTTTCCGGAACAGTTCGGTGAACAGCTTGCCTTCGCGGCAGCGACGGTGACCGCACTTCTCGGTCTCGTGGTCATGCTCGCACCGGGCGTCGGTCTGCGCCTTCTTTCATTGCAGGCGTCAGCTCCGGCCGGTCTCGCGGAAGCCCGCTCGACGATCGGCGGTTTCTACCTCGGCTTCGGCGTTGTGGCCATCATGCTCGCACAAGACTGGATCTATCTGGCGCTTGGCGCGGCATTCGCCGCTGCACTTTTCGGCCGTATCCTGTCGCTCCTGGCCGACCGCGCATTCGGTTTGAAAACATTGCTTCCGCTGCTACTGCAACTCGTCCTCGGCGGCCTGCCGCTCGGCTATGTTTTCGGGCTTTTTCAATAGTCGGGGCAGGGGTTCTCCGCAGGGATAAACTCCCTTGACACTTGTCATTTCTTGAACCGCAAAGTCGTTTTGTCGCAGGAAAGCGCCTGTAAACGCATTTTCCCCTTGTCGGGCGTGTTGCGAGTCCCAACATCCTATGCTAGACGGACCCCGAAAAGCGGGAGTGCGAGGGGACAATTTTCGCCATTCCCGATAAAAAGAGAAACAATTTCAATGGCTTGGTCTTCGCCGATATTGGCGGGTCTGACCTTGGAATAAAATCAGGGAATTTGTGCCCGTGGCAGATACATCCCAGCTCGTTTCCGGTGTTGCGGAAAGATACGCCGCATCGCTGTTTGATCTGGCTTCCGAAAGCGGTTCGGTCGACGCCGTTCAGGCCGACCTCGACGGCTTCCAGGCGATGATTGACGACAGCGCTGATTTCAAGCGCCTCGTCGAGAGCCCTGTCTTTTCTGCCGACGACCAGTTTACCGCCATCTCCGCAATTTGCGAGAAGGCTGGCGTTTCGGGTCTCGTCGCCAATTTTCTCAAGGTGGTCGCCAAGAACCGCCGCCTGTTCGCGCTGCCGGGCATGATCCGGGCGTTCCGCCTGATCGCTGCCCGCAATCGCGGTGAAGTTTCCGCCGACGTGACCTCGGCGCATGCGCTTTCCGACGCGCAGGTCATCGAATTGAAGGAGGCGCTGAAGGGCGTTACCGGCAAGGACGTCGCCGTCAATCTGACGGTCGATCCCTCCCTGCTTGGCGGCCTGATCGTCAAGGTGGGGTCCCGCCAGATCGATACCTCCCTTCGCACCAAACTTTCCACTCTTAAGCTTTCACTGAAAGAGGTTGGCTGATGGATATCCGCGCCGCGGAAATTTCCGCAATTCTCAAAGATCAAATCAAAAATTTCGGCAAGGAAGCTGAAGTTTCCGAAGTTGGCCAGGTGCTCTCCGTCGGTGACGGTATCGCCCGCGTCTACGGCCTCGACAACGTCCAGGCCGGCGAAATGGTCGAGTTCCCGGGCGGAATTCGCGGCATGGCGCTGAACCTCGAAGCCGACAACGTCGGCGTCGTTGTCTTTGGTTCCGACCGTGACATCAAGGAAGGCGACACCGTCAAGCGGACCGGCGCCATCGTGGACGTTCCGGTTGGTCCGGAACTGCTCGGCCGCGTCGTCGACGCGCTCGGCAATCCGATCGACGGCAAGGGCCCGATCAACGCTACCCGTCGCGCACGCGTCGACGTGAAGGCTCCGGGCATCATCCCGCGCAAGTCGGTTCATGAGCCGATGTCCACGGGCCTGAAGGCCATCGACGCCCTGATCCCGGTTGGCCGTGGCCAGCGCGAGCTCGTCATCGGCGACCGTCAGACCGGCAAGACCGCCATCATCCTGGACACGATTCTCAACCAGAAGCCGATCCATGACAACGGTCCGGAAACCGACAAGCTTTTCTGCGTCTACGTCGCCGTCGGCCAGAAGCGTTCGACTGTCGCCCAGTTCGTGAAGGTTCTGGAAGAGCGTGGCGCGCTGAAGTACTCGATCGTCATCGCAGCGACCGCTTCGGACCCGGCTCCGATGCAGTTCCTGGCACCGTTCGCCGGTTGCGCCATGGGCGAATACTTCCGCGACAACGGCCAGCACGCGCTGATCGGTTACGACGACCTGTCCAAGCAGGCTGTTGCCTACCGCCAGATGTCGCTGCTGCTGCGCCGCCCGCCGGGCCGCGAAGCCTATCCGGGCGACGTTTTCTACCTGCACTCCCGTCTGCTGGAGCGCGCTGCAAAGCTCAACGACGCCAACGGCGCCGGCTCGCTGACCGCTCTTCCGGTCATCGAAACCCAGGCAAACGACGTGTCGGCTTACATCCCGACCAACGTGATCTCGATCACCGACGGCCAGATCTTCCTCGAAACCAACCTGTTCTTCCAGGGCATCCGTCCGGCCGTTAACGTCGGTCTGTCGGTTTCCCGTGTTGGTTCCGCCGCACAGATCAAGGCGATGAAGCAGGTTGCCGGCTCGATCAAGGGCGAGCTCGCCCAGTATCGTGAAATGGCTGCGTTCGCGCAGTTCGGCTCCGACCTCGACGCCTCCACGCAGCGCCTCCTGAACCGTGGTGCACGCCTGACCGAACTCCTGAAGCAGCCGCAGTTCTCGCCGCTGAAGACGGAAGAGCAGGTCGCCGTGATCTTCGCAGGCGTCAATGGCTACCTCGACAAGCTGCCGGTCGGTGACGTCGGCCGCTTCGAGCAGGGCCTGCTGTCCTACATGCGTTCGGAAGGCTCCGCGATCCTCGACACGATCCGCACCGAAAAGGCGATCAGCGACGATACGAAGAGCAAGCTGAAGGCCGCTCTGGACACCTTCGCCAAGTCCTTCTCGTAAGGGCCCAAGGGATCTAACCAAGGACGGATAACGGATGCCTTCACTAAAGGATCTGAAAAACCGGATCGCCTCCGTCAAGGCGACGCAGAAGATCACCAAGGCGATGCAGATGGTCGCCGCGGCGAAGCTTCGGCGTGCGCAGGAGGCGGCCGAGGCCGCCCGGCCGTATTCGCAGCGCATGGGCAAGGTTCTCGCGAACATCGCCCAGGCTGTCGGATCTGACGACAGCGTGCCGCGGCTGATGACCGGTACCGGCAAGGACGACGTGCACCTGCTCGTCGTCTGCACGGCCGAGCGTGGTCTTTGCGGCGGTTTCAACGCGCAGATCTCCAAGGCTGCCCGCGAGCATGCCCGCAAGTTGATCGCCGCCGGCAAGACGGTGAAGATCTTCACGGTCGGCAAGAAGGGCTACGAAGCGCTTCGCCGCGAGTTTGCGGACAAGATCGTCGAGCGCACGGAACTGCGTGACGTCAAGAAGGTCAGCTTCGAGAACGCCGATGCGATCGCGAAGAAGATCATCGCCATGTTCGACAAGGGCGAGTTCGACGTCTGCACGCTGTTCTACTCCGAGTTCAAGTCGGTTATCCTGCAGGTGCCGACGGCGTTGCAGCTGATCCCGGCCAGCGCCGGACCGGTCACGACGGAAGCTTCCGAGGCGTCTTCGGCGGTTTATGAATATGAACCCGACGCGGCTTCGATCCTGTCCGACCTGATCCCGCGCAATATCTCGGTTCAGGTCTTCCGCGCGCTTCTCGAGAATGTCGCTGGTGAAATGGGCGCCAAGATGAGCGCCATGGACAACGCGACGCGCAATGCCGGTGATATGATCAACAAGCTGACGATGTCGTACAACCGTCAGCGCCAGGCTCAGATCACCAAGGAATTGATTGAAATTATTTCGGGCGCCGAGGCGCTCTGAAGCTAGAAAAGAGGAAACAACTATGGCCGCATCCGGTTCTGTCGGCAAGGTGACCCAGGTCATCGGCGCTGTTGTGGACGTCACATTCGATGGTGAACTGCCGTCCATCCTGAACGCGCTCGAAACCAAGATCGGCGACACTCGCCTGGTTCTCGAAGTCGCCCAGCATCTCGGTGAAAACGCCGTGCGCACGATTGCCATGGACTCCACCGAAGGTCTCGTCCGTGGCCAGGAAGTGTTCGACGCAGGCGCGCCGATCTCCGTTCCGGTCGGTGACGAAACGCTCGGCCGCATCATGAACGTCATCGGCGAGCCGGTGGACGAACTCGGCCCGATCGGTTCGACCACGACCCGCGCGATCCACCAGCCGGCTCCGGAATATGTCGAGCAGTCGACGGAAGCCGAAATTCTGGTCACGGGCATCAAGGTCGTCGACCTTCTCGCTCCGTACGCCAAGGGCGGCAAGATCGGCCTGTTCGGCGGCGCCGGCGTGGGCAAGACCGTTCTCATCATGGAACTGATCAATAACGTGGCGAAGGCGCACGGCGGTTACTCCGTATTCGCCGGCGTCGGTGAGCGTACCCGCGAGGGCAACGACCTCTACCACGAAATGATCGAGTCCAAGGTGAACGTCGATCCGAAGGAAAACAACGGCTCTGCAGCCGGTTCCAAGTGCGCGCTGGTCTACGGCCAGATGAACGAACCGCCGGGCGCCCGCGCTCGCGTCGCTCTCTCCGGTTTGACCGTTGCCGAGCACTTCCGCGACCAGGGCCAGGACGTTCTGTTCTTCGTCGACAACATCTTCCGCTTCACCCAGGCAGGTTCGGAAGTGTCCGCTCTGCTCGGCCGTATTCCTTCGGCCGTGGGCTATCAGCCGACGCTGGCGACTGACATGGGCGCCCTGCAGGAACGCATCACGACCACGACCAAGGGTTCGATCACCTCGGTTCAGGCCATTTACGTTCCGGCCGACGACTTGACCGACCCGGCACCGGCAACCTCGTTCGCCCACCTGGACGCAACGACCGTTCTGTCGCGTTCGATCGCCGAAAAGGGCATTTATCCGGCTGTTGACCCGCTCGACTCGACCTCGCGCATGCTTGACCCGATGATCGTCGGCGAAGAGCATTACGAAGTGGCCCGAAAGGTTCAGTCGACCCTGCAGCGCTACAAGTCTCTCCAGGACATCATCGCCATCCTCGGCATGGACGAACTGTCTGAAGAAGACAAGCTGACGGTTGCCCGCGCCCGCAAGATCGAGCGCTTCCTGTCGCAGCCGTTCCACGTTGCCGAAGTCTTTACGGGTGCACCGGGCAAGCTTGTCTCGCTCGAAGACACCATCAAGGGCTTCAAGGGCCTTGTCGCCGGCGAATACGACCACCTGCCGGAAGCTGCCTTCTACATGGTCGGCTCGATCGACGAAGCCATGGAAAAGGCGAAGAAGCTCGCAGCTGAAGCTGCCTGATAATGTTGGAAACGGCGCGGTTCGCCGCGCCGTCCGCCACTGCCAAGAAACAGAAGAAGTGATCCGTCATGGCCGCCAATTTCAAGTTTGAACTGGTTTCGCCCGAGAAGCTGCTCGTCTCGGAAGAGGTGAGCGCCGTCGTCATTCCGGCGACCGAAGGCGAGATGACGGTTATGGCCAATCACGCGCCGGTCATGACCACGATCAAGCCGGGCATCGTCAAGGTCACCGCGGCATCGGGCACTGTGACCGATTACGTTGTGTTCGGTGGCTTTGCCGACATCGTTCCGGAAGGCTGCACGCTGCTGGCGGAATCCGCCGTCGCGATGACTGACCTGAACCGCGACGATATCGAGAAGCGCATTGAAGCCGCCCGCAAGGAGCTGGAACATGCCGAGAGCCATGAGCATCGCTCGGCGATCGAGCAGTTCCTCGATGAGCTGACGCATCTCAACGGAACCATCATTCCGGCGTGATTTCGTCCCATTTGATCTTTATCGAGAAAGCGGTCCTTCGGGGCCGCTTTGTCATTTCGGGCCAGGTCTGCTAAGACTTGTCTGCGTTATTCAAGTATGATTGAAATAGTGCCTTCATCGGCATTCCAGACGAAATCGAAAAAGCACATGACCGACGTCGCTGAGATCCAGACGGGACCTTCCAAGCATGAGCTGGACGAACTCGCGTCACACGCACGCAATGCAAGTGATTTTCTCAAGGCTATCTCACACGAGACCCGCCTTTTGATCCTCTGCATGCTGGTTGACGGCGAACGTACCGTGAGCGAGCTCGAAGCGGGGCTCGGCCTGCAGCAGGCCGTCGTGTCACAGCAGCTGGCGCGGCTGCGGCTCGAGCAACTCGTGCAGACGCGGCGCGAAGGCAGGCAGATTTTCTACAGCATCGCCAAGCCGGAGATCACCAATGTGATCGGGGCGCTCTACAACATGTTCTGCAAGCCACAAGGCGCGGAAGCCTGAGCCTCCGGCGTCATCCTACGACTTGTTGATGTCGATGACCGCGCGGCCGCGCACCTTTCCTTTCAGAATCTCCGTCGCGAGCGTCGGCAGATCCTTCATCGAATGGTCAGAGATGATCGCTTCCGTCATGTCCGCGGGCAGGTCCTCGGCGATGCGTGCCCAGGCTTTGACGCGGTTCTCGTAAGGCTGCATGACGGAGTCTATGCCGAGAAGGTTGACGCCGCGCAGCAGGAAGGGTGTCACGGTGAAGGATGGTACTGCTGCGCCGGCAGCAAGGCCGATGGCGGCCACGGAGCCGTTGCGCTTCACCTGCTTCAGCACGCGTCCAAGGATATCGCCACCGACATTGTCGATCACGCCGGCCCAACGTTCCGATTCCAGCGGCTTAGGCGTGGTCTCCGCAAGTTCCTGCCGGTCGACGATCGTGGATGCGCCGAGTGACGTCAGATAGTCGGCTGTTTCGGGTCGTCCTGTGACGGCTGCGACCTGGTAGCCGCGCCTGGCGAGCAGGGCGACGGCCATCGATCCCACACCGCCGGCTGCCCCGGTCACCAGCACCTCGCCGTTCTCCGGCGTCAGGCCGTGGGCTTCCAGCGCCATGATGGCGAGGGTGGCGGTCAGGCCGGCGGTGCCGATCGCTGCGGCGTGGCGGGTCGTCAACGCGGCGGGGAGTGGCACCAGCCAGTCCGCCTTCAGCCGGGCCTTGGTCGCGTATCCGCCCCACCAGACCTCGCCGACGCGCCAGCCGGTCAGCACCACCTTGTCACCCGGCTGATAGCGCGGATCGTCGGAGGTCTCGACGGTACCGGCGAAGTCGACGCCTGGAACATGCGGAAACTGCCGCACCAGCCCACCCTTGCCCGTCAGGCAGAGGCCGTCCTTGTAATTGACCGCCGAATATTCGACCGCGACGGTCACGTCCCCGTCGGGGAGGCGGCTGTCGTCCAGGGTCTGGATGGATTGGCTGATCGTGCCGTCTTCGGCCTTGTCGACGATCATGGCAGTGAATGACATCGGTGACTTCCTCCAGCTGCTTTTCGTTGCAGTCCACTCTGACAAATGCGGATGCGCCTGCCAATGCCGCTTGGGCGCTTTTGGTCTTGTCGGCGGAAGGGGGAGCGGCTACGCCTTCGATCAAGAGGAAATTCCTATGATCGACAAGCTCGAGTTTTTCATCGCACTCGCCAAGGCGCGGCATTTCGGCAGGGCCGCCGAGGAATGCGGCATTACTCAGCCGACGCTGTCCGCGGCGATCCGGCAACTGGAAGAGCAGCTCGGCGTCAGTCTGGTGGTGCGCGGTTCCCGATACCGGGGGCTGACCCCGGAGGGTCAGCGTGTGCTGGAATGGGCGCGGCGCATCGTTGGCGACACACGCACCATGCGCGAGGAAATGCGTGCGGCGCGCACAGGTCTGTCGGGCCATCTGCGGCTGGCGGTCATTCCGACGGCCTTGTCCATGGTCCACAAGATCACCGGCCCGTTTCAGGAGCGGCATCCGGATGTCACCTTCTCCGTGATGTCCTCCAATTCGCTGCAGGTGCTCTCGCAGCTCGAAAATCTAGAGATCGACGCCGGCATCACCTACCTTCAGGACGAACCGCTCGGCCGGGTTACCGCCGTGCCACTATACGACGAACGCTTTCATCTGGTTGTGTCCGAGCAGGGGCCGTTTACGGATCGCGACAGTGTCACCTGGCACGAGGTCAGTCAGCTGAAGCTGTGTCTTCTTTCTGCGGACATGCAGAACCGGCGCATCATCAACAGTCATTTCGAAGACGCCGGGGTCACGCCCGAAGCGATGCTGGAATCGAATTCCATGATCGTGCTGTTCTCGCATGTCACGACGGGGCGGTGGGCGAGCATCATGCCCGGCCACACGGCGCGGTCCTTCGGCGCCAATCTCAGGATCATTCCGATCACCGAACCGGAGGCCGTCCACGTCGTCGGGGTCGTGGCGACGCATCGCGAACCCTTCACACCGCTGGTTTCCGCCCTCCTGCACGAGGCGCGGCTGTTCTCCGAGAAGGCGGATTGATAGATTTTTTCTATCGACCAACGAAACCGCATTATTGATCGACCCGATCTTCGGTGTCACAGTTCCAGGAATGCTGCGTGCAGGTTTTGAGGAGAAGCTGCGCGATATGCGGGCCAATCACGAAATCCCGCGGGTGCTACGAGAGGGAGAGGCAACTCTTCCGGGAGGTCGATCATGAATGTGCATGTGGCTGCCAATGGCGCGGCCGAACGGGCGGCTTCGATTGCCCGCGAGTTGAAATCGCTCGAGGGTCCGCTGCTGCCCATCCTGCACGCCGTGCAGGAAGAGTTCGGCTACGTGCCGCCGGAAGCGCTGCCGGCGATCGCCGAAGTTCTCAATCTTTCGCGCGCCGAAGTGCATGGCGTGGCATCCTTCTACCACGACTTCAAGACGCATCCCCAGGGCCGGCACGTGCTGAAGCTCTGTCGGGCCGAGGCCTGCCAGTCGATGGGATCGGACGATCTCGCGACGCAGGCAAAGCGCCTTCTCGGCATCGATTTTCATGAAACCACGGCTGACGGCTCCGTCACGCTGGAGCCGGTCTACTGTCTCGGGCTCTGTTCGTGCTCGCCGGCGGCCATGCTCGACGGCGAGGTTCATGGGCGGCTGGATGCGGATAGCCTCGGAGAACTCGTTCGGGAGGCCCGCCGATGAGCGTTATCGTTTTCGTTCCCCGCGATGCCGCGGCACTGGCGCTTGGCGCCGACAAGGTGGCGGCTGCGATTGCCAGCGAGATCGAAGCCCGCGGGCTGGACGTCAAGATTGTCCGCAACGGCTCGCGCGGCATGCACTGGCTGGAGCCGCTGGTCGAGGTGCGCACCGATCACGGTCGCGTCGCCTATGGACCGGTGAAGGTCAAGGACGTGCCGGGACTGTTTGACGCCGGGTTCCTGTCCGGTGCCGACCATCCGCTCGCGCAGGGCGTGACGGCTGAAATTACGTTCCTGAAGAACCAGACGCGCCTGACCTTCTCGCGCTGCGGCGTGACCGATCCGCTGTCGATCGAGGATTATCGCCACTACAAGGGCCTGAAGGGTCTGGAGCGCGCGATTTCCATGACGCCGGAAGCGATCGTCCAGGAAGTCACCGACAGCGGCCTGCGCGGCCGCGGCGGTGCGGGCTTCCCGACCGGCATCAAGTGGAAGACGGTGCTTTGCGCCAAGGCGGAGCAGAAATACATCGTCTGCAACGCCGACGAAGGCGACAGCGGCACGTTCGCCGACCGCATGATCATGGAAGGCGATCCCTTTGTCCTGATCGAAGGCATGACGATCGCCGGCATCGCGACGGGTGCCACGCGGGGCTACATCTACACGCGTTCGGAATATCCGCACGCGATCGAGACCATGCGCGCGGCGATCGAAATCGCCCGCAAGGCCGGTATTCTCGGTGCATCCGTGCTTGGCTCCTCCTATGCCTTCGACATGGATGTGCGCGTCGGCGCCGGCGCCTATGTCTGCGGCGAGGAAACCTCGCTCCTGAACTCGCTGGAGGGCAAGCGCGGCATCGTGCGCGCCAAGCCGCCGCTGCCGGCGCTGGAAGGCTTCCTCGGCAAGCCGACCGTCGTCAACAACGTCATCTCGCTAGCCTCCGTGCCGGTCATCATGGACCGGGGTGCTGCCTTCTACCGCGACTACGGCATGGGCCGCTCGCGCGGTACGATCCCGATCCAGATTGCCGGCAACGTCAAGCATGGCGGCCTATTTGAAACCGCTTTCGGCCTGACGCTCGGCCAGATCGTCGATGAAATCGGCGGTGGTACGGCGACGGGGCGGCCGGTGAAGGCCGTGCAGGTCGGCGGTCCGCTTGGGGCCTATTTCCCGCGTTCGCTGTTCGACACGCCCTTCGACTATGAAGCCTTCGCCGCCAAGGACGGGCTGATCGGCCATGCCGGCGTCACAGTCTTCGACGACACTGCCGACATGCTGAAGCAGGCCCGCTTCGCGATGGAGTTCTGCGCGGTGGAAAGCTGCGGCAAGTGCACGCCTTGCCGCATCGGCTCGACGCGCGGCGTCGAAACGGCGGACAAGATTGCGCAGGGCATCGAGCCGGAGAAGAACAAGGCACTGCTTGCCGATCTCTGCAACACGATGAAGTTCGGGTCGCTGTGCGCGCTTGGCGGTTTCACGCCCTATCCGGTGATGAGCGCGATGACGCATTTCCCGGAGGATTTCGCCCCGAGGCCGATGGTGGAGGCTGCGGAATGATGGCGGCGGTAGCGATCAGATTGCCCCTCACCCCAACCCTCTCCCCGTCAGGACGGGGAGAGGGGGCGGACACGTTCCAGATTGCGTCCTTCTCCCCGCAGGCGGGGAGAAGGTGGCGGCAGCCGGATGAGGGGCAGACGTCCCGGAATGCAGATTTTGCTGGAGGATTGTCTCATGGCCCTTATTGAAGAAATCGACTACGGCACACCGGCATCGAAGTCGGAAAAGACCGTTACGCTCACGATCGACGGAAACGCCGTCACCGTTCCGGAAGGCACGTCGGTCATGCGCGCGGCCATGGAGGCCGGGACGCAGATCCCCAAGCTGTGTGCCACCGACATGGTCGACGCCTTCGGCTCCTGCCGCCTCTGTCTCGTCGAGATTGACGGACGCAACGGCACGCCATCGTCCTGCACGACACCGGTGGGAGAAGGCATGGTCGTCCACACCCAGACGGAGCGGCTGAAGCAGTTGCGCAAGGGCGTTATGGAGCTCTACATCTCCGACCACCCGCTCGACTGTCTGACCTGTGCGGCCAATGGCGACTGCGAACTGCAGGACATGGCCGGTGCGGTCGGCCTGCGTGACGTACGCTACGGCTATGACGGCGACAACCACGTCAAGGCCCGTGACGGCATGGGCGAGGTCAACGCCCGCTGGATGGCCAAGGACGAGAGCAATCCGTATTTCACCTATGATCCTTCCAAGTGCATCGTCTGTTCGCGCTGCGTGCGCGCCTGCGAGGAAGTGCAGGGCACCTTCGCGCTGACGATCGAGGGCCGTGGTTTCGAAAGCCGCGTCTCGCCGGGCATGCACGAGGACTTCCTGTCGTCGGAATGCGTGTCCTGCGGCGCCTGCGTGCAGGCCTGTCCGACCGCGACGCTGACCGAGAAATCCGTCATCGAGATCGGCCAGCCGGAGCATTCGGCCGTTACCACCTGCGCCTATTGCGGAGTCGGCTGCTCCTTCAAGGCGGAGATGCGCGGCGAGGAACTGGTGCGCATGGTGCCGTGGAAGGACGGCAAGGCGAACCGCGGCCACTCCTGCGTCAAGGGCCGCTTCGCCTACGGCTATGCGACCCATCGCGACCGCATCCTCAATCCGATGGTGCGCGAGAAGGTGACGGATCCCTGGCGGGAAGTGAGCTGGGAAGAAGCGTTCTCCCACATCGCGTCCGAGTTCAAGCGGCTGCAGTATCAGTATGGACGCGAATCCGTCGGCGGCATCACCTCGTCGCGCTGCACCAATGAGGAGACCTACCTCGTGCAGAAGCTGGTGCGCGCCGGCTTCGGCAACAACAATGTCGACACCTGCGCCCGCGTCTGCCACTCGCCGACCGGTTACGGCCTCGGCCAGACCTTCGGCACGTCTGCCGGCACGCAGGATTTCGACAGTGTCGAGCAGTCCGACGTCATCCTCGTCATCGGCGCCAACCCGACCGATGGTCATCCGGTATTCGGGTCGCGGCTGAAGAAGCGGCTGCGCCAGGGCGCCAAGCTGATCGTGATCGATCCGCGCCGCATCGATCTGGTGCGCACGCCGCATGTCGAGGCGAGCTATCATCTGCCGCTGAAGCCCGGCACCAACGTGGCCGTCGTCACGGCGCTGGCGCATGTCATCGTCACCGAAGGCCTGTTCGATGAAGCCTTCATCCGCGAGCGCTGCGACTGGGACGAATTCCAGGATTGGGCGGCCTTCGTTGCCGAACCGCGCCACAGTCCGGAAGAGGTCGAGAAACTGTCGGGCGTCCCGGCCGATCTCATCCGTGGGGCCGCGCGCCTTTACGCGACCGGTGGCAATGGTGCGATCTATTACGGCCTCGGCGTGACGGAACACAGCCAGGGCTCGACCACGGTCATTTCGATTGCCAACCTTGCCATGGCGACTGGCAATATCGGTCGTCCGGGCGTCGGCGTCAACCCGCTGCGTGGCCAGAACAACGTGCAGGGCTCGTGCGACATGGGTTCGTTCCCGCACGAGCTGCCGGGCTATCGCCACATCTCCGGCGACGCCACACGCGAGATCTTCGAGAAGCTCTGGGGCGTGACGCTCAACAACGAGCCGGGCCTGCGTATTCCGAACATGCTGGATGCCGCCGTCGAAGGCACGTTCAAGGGCCTCTACATCCAGGGCGAGGACATCCTGCAGTCCGACCCGGACACAAAACATGTCGCCGCCGGCCTCGCCGCCATGGAATGCGTCGTCGTGCACGACCTCTTCCTCAACGAGACCGCCAACTACGCACATGTCTTCCTGCCAGGCTCGACCTTCCTCGAAAAGGACGGGACGTTCACCAATGCCGAGCGGCGCATCAACCGCGTTCGCAAGGTGATGAGCCCGAAGAACGGCTATGCGGACTGGGAAGTGACGCAGAAGATGGCGCAGGCCATGGGGCTCGGCTGGAACTATGCGCATCCCTCCGAGATCATGGCGGAGATTGCCGCGACCACGCCGAGCTTCACCAACGTCACCTACGAACTTCTGGAAGAGAAGGGCTCGGTCCAGTGGCCGTGCAACGAGACCTTCCCGGAAGGCTCGCCGGTCATGCATGTCGACGGCTTCGTGCGCGGCCGCGGCAAGTTCATCCGCACGGAATACGTGGCGACGGACGAGAAGACCGGTCCGCGTTTCCCGCTGCTTCTGACGACGGGCCGCATCCTCAGCCAGTACAATGTCGGCGCCCAGACACGGCGCACCGGCAATGTCGCCTGGCATGCCGAGGACCGTCTGGAAATCCATCCGCACGACGCCGAGAACCGCGGCATTCGCGATGGTGACTGGATCCGTCTGGCCAGCCGCTCCGGAGAGACGTCGCTTCGTGCGCTGATCACCGATCGCGTGGCGCCGGGGGTGGTCTACACGACCTTCCATCACCCGGACACGCAGGCAAACGTCATCACCACCGACTTCTCCGACTGGGCCACCAACTGTCCGGAATACAAGGTGACGGCGGTGCAGGTATCGCCGTCCAACGGCCCGACCGAATGGCAGCGTGACTACGAGGAACAGGCGCGCCAGTCTCGCCGTATCGCTGAAAAGATGGAGCCGGCGGAGTAAGCATGGCTGCCAAGACGACCCAGTCCGTGCCGGAAACCTTGCGCCGTGGCGGCGTGATGCTCTCAGGCACGCGCACGGTGCCGGAGGAAATGCCGATCGCATTTTCCATCGGCGGGTCTTCGCATGCCGTGATGATGGCCACACCCGACGATCTGGAAGACTTTGCCGTCGGCTTTCTCATGAACGAAGGCATCATCGCTTCGCCGGCTGATATCGCCTCGCTCGAGGCGATGCCGGCAGGCGAGGGGATCGATCTGCAGATGACGCTGGCCGGCGATCTCACGGAGGAATTCCGTGGCCGGCGGAGGGCGAAGGCCGGGCCGGTGGGCTGTGGTCTGTGCGGCGTGGAATCGATCGATGAGGCTCTGCCGGAGCCACCAACGGTCGCGGGTTCCTCGCTGTCGCTTTCTAGCCAGGAGATTGTTGAAGCTGTCCGTCTGCTCGACGGTCGGCAGCCTTTGCATGCGCTGACGCGGGCGATGCATGGCGCGGCTTTCTATGTGCCCGGCGAGGGGCTTCTCGCTGTGCGGGAGGATGTCGGCCGCCACAATGCCCTCGACAAGCTGATCGGTGCGCTGGCACGCGACGGTGTCGATCCACGCCGGGGTGCGGTCGTCATGACCAGCCGTGTCTCGGTGGAACTGATCCAGAAGGCCGCCGCCGCCGGCAGCCCGTTCATCATCGCCATTTCCGCCCCGACGGCGCTTGCCATCCGGACGGCGGAAAAGGCCGGCATGACCATCATCGCGCTCGTCCGGGGCGAAGAATTCGAAGTCTTCAGCCATCCGGAACGCATCAGGGAAGGAGCGACCGCCCATGTCGCATGACAACAAGCTCGTCCGCATGGCAAACCAGATCGCCACGTTCTTCAAGTCGCAGCCGGCAAGCGAAGCCGCCGACGGTGTGGCCAATCACATCAACAAGTTCTGGGAGCCGCGCATGCGCCGCCAGTTCTTCGAGCTGATCGAACAGGGCGATGCCGGGTTCGATCCGCTGGTGATCGACGCGTCCGGCAAGATCAACCGCCCGGCGGCCTGACAGGGGCAACTGGATATGAAAAAGGCCGTCCGCGCATTTCGCGGACGGCCTTTTTTGATGGGATGTCTGACGGATCAGGCGACCATGTCTTCGGCTTCGCTTTCCTTGAACATCTTGGCCAGATTCAGGAAGCAGATCATGCCTTCTTCGCTGGCGATGATGCCTTCGGAGAAGGACTTGTCGAAGGATGCCGAGATTTCCGGAACCGGCTGGATCTGGCTCGAAGGGATCGTCAGAATGTCCGAAACGCGGTCGACGAGCATGCCGATGACCATGTTGTGGACTTCGGCGACGACGATGGCGCTGCGCTCGTTGGCGACCGTCGACGGCATGCCGAGCTTCTTTGCGAGGTCGATGATCGGGATAACCGAGCCGCGCAGGTTCATCACGCCGATCACTTCCGGCGGAGAGTGCGGGATCGGCGTGGACGGAGCCCAGCCGCGGATTTCGCGGATGGTCGTGGTCTTCACGCAGAACTCCTGGTCATGCAGCCGGAAGGCAATGATTTCCAGATTTTCCGTACCGAAGTTGCTTGGGTTGATTGCCGTCGCCATTAGAATTCTTCCCAGTTGTTGGATGCCAGTGCCGCATTGCCGTTGGTGCGGGCAACCTGTGCCATCAGTTTCCGTGCAGGCGATGCTACCGCTGGGGCATCGGTCCGCGCCAATTGCACCCTACTGGAAGAATCTTGCCCAAATCTAAATCCTGCCAGCAGATCGCGCAGAATATCGGCTTCGCGCGACAGACCGTGGCTTGCAGCGGTGCTTTCTTCCACCATTGCCGCATTCTGCTGTGTGTTCTGGTCCATCTGGTTGACGGCGTTGTTGATCTCCTTCAGTCCGACCGACTGCTCGCGCGCACCCTCGACGATCGCCGCGACATTGGTGTTGATCGCATTGACCTGACCGACGATTTCGGTGAGCGCCCTGCCGGTCTCGTCGACCAGCTTGACGCCGTTGGCGACCTGCGCCGAGGAGTTCGAGATCAGGGTCTTGATCTCTCTCGCCGCATTGGCCGAACGTTGCGCGAGCTCGCGCACTTCCTGGGCAACGACGGCGAAGCCCTTGCCGGCGTCGCCGGCTCGTGCCGCCTCGACGCCTGCGTTCAGCGCCAGCAGGTTGGTCTGGAAGGCAATGTCGTCGATGACACCGATGATGTTGCCGATTTCCTTGGAGGAGGCTTCGATTTCGCCCATGGCGGTCACGGCCTTGCGCACGACCTCGCCGGATTTCTCGGCATGCGACTTGGTGTTGGCGACCAGTTCGCCGGCCTCGCGGGCTCGTGCCGCGCTGTCGGTTACAGTCTGGGTGATTTCCTCCAGGGCTGCGGCGGTTTCTTCGATGGCCGCTGCCTGCTGTTCCGTGCGTCGGGCAAGATCGTCGGAGGCCGTCCGGATTTCGGCCGAGCTTGCGGCGATCGTGTCGGCGTTGCCGGCAACCGTGCGCATGGCGTTGCGCAGATGCGACAGCGACGCATTGAAATCGTCGCGGATCCGCTCGAGCGCCGGCGGGAAGCGGTTGGTCAAGGTGTTGGACAGATCGCCCTTGGAGAGAGCGTCCAAGGCGTCCGCCAGGCTTTCGACCGCGTTGACGCGATCGGTGACGTCCGTGGCGAACTTCACCACCTTGAAGACATTGCCGTTCATGTCGAAGATCGGGTTGTAGGATGCCTGGATCCAGACCTCCCTGCCGCTCTTGCCGATGCGCTTGAATTCGTCGGCGACATACTGGCCAGCCGCCAGGTTTCGCCAGAATTCCTGATAATCCGGCGAACGAACGTAGTCGCGTTCGCAGAACATGCTGTGGTGCCTTCCGACGATCTCTTCGCGGGAGTAGCCGAGTGTATTCAGGAAATTCTCGTTCGCATCGAGAATTTCACCCTTCGGCGTGAACTCGATCATAGCCTGAGCGCGGGAAATAGCGTCGATCTTGCCGGAGTTCTCGGCCGCTTTCAGTTTTGCGGCAGTGACATCGCTTGCAATCTTGGTGATCTTGTAGACCTTGCTGCCCGAGAAGACGGGATTGTAGGATGCCTGGATCCAGACCTCCTTGCCACCCTTGGCAAGCCGCTTGTATTCGCCGTCGTCATAGCGACCGGCGCGCAGGTTCGCCCAGAAGGTTTCGTATTCCGGAGACGCCGTATAGGCGGGATCGCAGAACATGCGGTGATGCTTGCCCTTGATCTCGTCCAGCGTGTAACCGAGCGCCTTGAGGAAGTTGTCGTTCGCCCAGAGGACGGTTCCATCGGTGGCGAATTCGATGATGGCTTGAGATTTGCCGATCGCTTTCAGAACGGCTTTCTCGTCTGAACCCATAATGCTCATGCCTGTTCCTTCTCCTCCGTCACGGCTCCGTCGAGGGATTGGCCGTTGAACTTGTGTGACACTTGATGCTGCGAGGTCGAAACGACCGCAACGCAAGTGGTGTCTCGATGAGGAACAGTTTTAACGGGCAAAAATTAACAGATAAAAAACACAGGCGCCCGGCCGCATCTTCTGGGGCCAGGTCGGGAAAGTCCTAATTTTTTCTTACAAACGGTTCTACAGGACGATTATTAATGCTGCGGTAAGGTTTGAGTACAAGATGTAGGGATGCCCTTCGTTAAGATTGTATTCACTTCTGCAAAGGTTGGATAACCATGATTTCAACAAGCCTTTAATTTCTGCTGACGAAGGCGTCGGTTCCAGCATTGCCATTCCGCTATGGTCAACTCAGGCGGCGCGGGTCGGGCGATCGAAAATGCGGCGGCCGAACAGACTTGCGGTCAGTTCCACGAGAATGCGAGCGCTCTTGCCGCGATCATCCAGGAACGGGTTGAGTTCGACGAGATCGAGGGACGCGGTCAGCCCGCTGTCGCAGAGCAGTTCCATGATCAGATGCGCTTCGCGGAAGGTGGCGCCGCCGGGCACGGTCGTGCCGACACCGGGGGCGACGTCCGGATCGAGGAAATCGACGTCGAGGCTGACATGCAGGAGGCCGTTTTCGGCTTCCACCGCAGCGATGATCTGTTTCAGGATACTGCCGACGCCATGCTCGTCGATAGACCGCATGTCGAAGACATTGACGCCATGATCGGCGATCTCTTCCCGCTCGCGTTCATCGACCGAGCGGATGCCGACCTGATAGACCCTCGCCGGATCGACCAGCGGCCGCCCTTCCGGCAGGATATCGCCGAGATCGGCTTCGCCGCAATAATAGGCGACCGGCATGCCGTGAATGTTGCCGGAGGGAGAGGTGGCCGGCGAGTTGAAGTCGGCATGGGCGTCGAGCCAGAGCACGAAGAGCGGGCGGCCAGCCTCGGCTGCGTGGCGTGCCATGCCGGACACACTGCCCATGGCAAGGCTGTGATCGCCACCGAGCAGGATGGGTACGGTGCCGCTTCTGGCCGCATCATAGGTCGCCGCTTCGATCGCGCGGGTGAAGCCGGCGACGGCAGCGTAGTTCTTGGTGCCGGGGATGTCTGCGAGATCGCTTACCGGTGACGGCTCCAGATCGCCGGCGTCGATGACCTCATAGCCGAGTTCCGTCAGCGTCTCGTCAATGCCGGCAATCCTGAGGGCCGCGGGCCCCATGGCGCAGCCTCGTCTGCCGGAACCTTCCTCCAGCGGAATTCCAATCAGGGTGACGGGCTGCTTCATCTTCGACATGCTGACCTCTTCGATTTGCGTGTCTCTTATTATCGACGGGATTGATTTCACCAAAAAGACAGAAAACTGCCATTTCTGAACAGCAATCGAGCATATTGTCGGGCTGAAACTGCCGATCTGGCAGGTCGGTCGCGATCAATACTCTTTTTCGTAGAAGATGCCGCCGCCGGCCGATCCGTCGCTGCCGGCCTCACCGCGCAGCTTGACGCCCTTGCCGACATCCAGATTGATGATCGCCTTGCCGCCGGAGCTGCCGCTCTGTTCAAGCTGCAGATAGGTGCGGTTGTTGAGGTACTTGCCGGCCGTCACCTCGGCCTGTCCGTCATTGGTCGTCGAAACGTCGAGATCGTCGATGCCGAGGCCTGAGCGCAGGCTTTCGAACAGCGATGTGGAACGGCCGCCCGCCAGCTGGTTGACCGCGCTTGCCAGCTGGGCGATCTGCAACGGCGACAGTTTGGACATCGACGACCCGAAGATGAGCTGCGCCAGCACCTCGTCCTGCGGCAGGGCCGGGCTGGACGAGAAGGCGAAGTTCGGATCGTTGGCGTATCCGCTGACGCTAACGGTGATCGTGTTGGAATTGACCGAGGACGTGGCCGCCATGTCGAGCAAGGGGATCAACCCGCCGCCGAATGTGATCGTGCCGGTCGAGAAATCGAGGCGCTTGTTGAGGATTGTCAGGCGCCCGCGCTTCATGGTGAAGCCACCGGAGACGATGGGTGACGAGGCGGAGCCCTTGACGGTCAGATTGCCGCCGAGTTCCGCGTCGATGCCGCGGCCACGAACAAAGATCTCCCTTGGAGCGGAAATCGCCAGGTCGAGATTGAGGCCCGACGAGGAGGACTTGTCGCCGACTTGGCCCTGTTTGCCAATTTCGGCGGCCTGGGCCCGAACGTCTGCAGGCGCGTTGCGGTGGTTGACGTTGATCTCCGAAAGCGAAGCCGGCAGTTTCTGCGGCACGGTGATGGCCGTCTTCTGAAGCCGGACCTCGCCGGAGAGCGTCGGAGAGCCGACGAGCGGGCCGGTGAGGCTCAACTTGCCGTCGACGGTGGACGTCACCAGCGTACCGTCGACATAGACCGCATTGTCGAGCGTCATGCTTATGTCTGCCGGAAAACCGCTGCCGGCAGCAATGCCGACCGAGCCGGAGCCGGAGAGCGATCCGCCGGTGGCGAGCTTGCCCGACAGCGACGAGATCGTCGCGGTGTCGCCCGAAAGCGTGACGTTGGCATTCAGATCGTTGAGAACGAGGTTGCGCCGGACATCGATGAGCTGTGCGCCCTTGGCGTTCAGCGTGCCGGAAATCCGCGGGGCACTCGCCGCGCCGGAGACCGTCAGGTCTGCCGTGGCATTGCCATTGAGGACAAAGCCCTGCTCGGCGAGCTTGGCGGCCAGAAGCGAGAACGGCACGGGTCCCGAGAGCTGGTAGGATAGCGGCCTGTCGCCGGAAATGTTGATGCTGCCGTTGCCGCCGATGTCCAGCCCGCCAGGGCCGGAGAGGTTCGTCTGCAGGTCCAGCTTGTTGTTGGCGAAGGTTCCGTTGGCCTTCAGGCCGAACGCGGGAAGACCCTGCGACCGGCTGGCGGCCACGGCGGCATTTCCCCAGTTGAGATCGAAATCGACCACCGGGGACGAGACTGCGCCCTTGGCCGTCAGATTGCCGGAGATGGAGCCTTCGGCGCCGAGCGTCGGGACGAAGCTGTTGGCGAGGTCCGCCGGCAGGTTGGTGATTTTCGCCTGAACATCGAGGCTGGAGCCGACAGATCCGCTGGCGGAGACCGAACCGGAGCCCGCCTTGACGGTCAGATCGTTGAAACGGGCGGCGCCGTTTTCGACGGTGATGTCCACCGGCTTGGCGAGCGAGAGCGGTATGCCGCGCGGCTTGGCCTGAAAATCGTCAAGCGAAACGACGGTGCCGTTCGCGGTGGTCAGCCGTCCGTCAGCCTTCAGAGGCGCGTTGTCGTAATTGCCGAGCAGCTTGAAATCGGTCGCGCTGCCCTGCTGGTCGAAATCGAGCGAGAGGTTCTTGACCTGGTTGCTCCCCGAGGCCACAGAGATCGCCTTCACGCTGCCGTTGGCCGCAAGCTGGTCGCCGATGGTCGCGGTCATGTCGACCTTCGGCTCGGTCACACTTGCGGTTCCTGCCTGAAGCTTCTTGCCGTTGGCGGTAACCGAAAGCTTGGTCGTACCCGACTGGCTGGTTATGTCCACCGCCCCGGCAAGGTCGCCAGACGCCTGCTGGCCCGCGAAAGCCGCGAGCAGGGAGACGTCCGGAAAGTCGAACGTGATCTTGCCGTCCGGGGTGAAGTCCGCCGAAAGGTCGACTGCGCCTTCGAGGTGGTTGGGGCCGACATCGGCCGTCAGTTCCGGCAGGCTGATCTTGCCGTCCTTCGAGACCACATTGGCCTTCGCGTCGATCCTTTGACCATCCAGCTTGCCGCTGGCTGTCAGCGCCGCCTCGGGGGCGTCCGGATTGGCGGTCCCTTTGGCCGATACGCTGAGGCTCTCCAGCGTTTTGCCGGCCATCGAGACGTTCTCGGCTTCGGCGGACGCATCGAATTTAAGGGCCGTCAGCGGCCCAGCGAGCGATGACTTGAAGCTGACGGAACCGGCCGTGTTGGCTACAAATCGCGACAGTTCGGGAATGTTGCCGGCAATGTCGGCCGTCAGCTTGCTGTCGGCCAGCGTGGCATTGCCGCTGAGGTCGAGCGCGTCAGATTTGACCATCAGGTTGGAGAGCGCAATCGAGCCGGGCAGCGTCGCGTCGAAATCGGTGCGCACCTGTATCGTGTCGGAGACCTTCGCGGCCAGTGCTTCCGGCAGGGTAGCGGGCAGGGCGAAAAGCTGGAGGTTGCCGGTCACGCGCCGCTCGGAAACCTGGTAGCCGCCATTGATGGTGCCGCCGATCGAGGCGCTTTCCAGTTCCGTGCCGTCGAAGCCGATCCGGTTCTCCGAGATTTTCAGGGGCGCCGTCAGTTTCAGCGGCGCGCGAACGAGGCGCTGCAGGTTCGGGTCGGCGAAGGCCGTGCTGCCGACAGAAAGCGTCGTCGCAAGCTGCCCGGTCCTGCCGGCGACGTCGAAGGACGAGCTTGCCGCCGTCATGGCGATGTCGCCTGCCGAGATGCCGGGCATCGAAACCGATTGCAAGGCAGCAGACAGCTTGATGCCGGACGCCGTCGCCGGACCGGTAACCGAAAGCCGGGCGCTGGTGATCAGCGCGCGCAGTTCGCCTTCGGCCAGCGGCCAGCGGAAATCGATCGGACCGGAGACCCCGGAAATGCTGGCCTGGAGGTCGTTCTGACCTGCGGGATCGAGTGCCCCGGATGCAGACAGATTGAAACTGCCGTTCGAGATATCCGATTTCTGGACGGTGATCTTGCCGTTTTCGTTGAACGAGCCGGCAACGTTGATATCCGTTTCTCCGGCGAAGAACGTGCGGAACGTCTCCGGCAGCAGGGCGGAAATTTCGCCGCCGCCCGTCAGGCTGACGTCATGGGTGCCGGCGACGGTCTGGCGATGCGTTCCCTTGATCGTCACCAGTTTCTGTCCATTGGCCGAGCCGCTGAGCGTGCCCGACCAATTCGACAACGGGCCACTGCCGTCGAGCGACAGGTCGATCGCGGGCTCGCCGGCGATGTTCAGGGCCTTGACCAGAAGGCCGCCCGCGGGCTCAGAGACCGACGCCTTCAGCGTCAGACGGTTGTCGTCCGGTGCGAAGAGAATGTCGGCCAGCGCCTTGGCGTCCGGCACATCTCGCCGGTTGAGAGCGAGGTTGAGGGCAACACTGCTGTTGTCGGCTTCCGCAGAGCCATCGAGGGTCAGGTCGAATGGCCGGCCGGTGATGGTCTCGGACAAGGCGATCTCCGGCACCGTCAGCCTGTCGACGTCGATGGCGACGGGAAGCGAGAAGCCGGTCGACTTCGTCTCTGTCGTGTCTTGCGCTGCCGGCTTCGGCATACGCATCAGCGCGACCTTGTCGGCGGCGACCGTCTGGGCGTGGAACTTCCCGCCAAGCAGTTCGAGCGGCGACCAGTTGACCGCGAGATTGCTGATCGTCGCGAAGGCTCCGTCCTCGTCGGAAACCGTGACGCTCTTGACGCGCAGATGGCCGCTCAGGAGGCCGGAAGGACCATCGATGGCGATCTGCCGCTCGGGTGTGGAGATCACACCGGCAACCTTGCCGGCGGCATACTGGGTGAGGGAGGGGACGAAGCCAGCTGCCAGGATGACGGCGACGGCCAGCGCCAAAAGCACCACAAGGCCGATACCGGCATATTTCGTGATCTGGCCAAGGGCGCGAATCAAACTGCTCATCCTCAAGTAGTTACAGGCATAAAAGGTCTATAGAAGGGCGTTCGCCTGCTTATCAGAAGGTTTGGCCGATGCCGGCGTAAATGCCGTACTTCGTGCCGTCAGGATAGGGGTTGAGCGGCATGGCGAAATCGAGGCGTATCGGTCCGAACGGCGTTGCATACCGCAGCCCGATGCCGGCTCCGGCACGAATGTCCGAAAAGTCCGGATAGAGCTCGCTCGATACCGTGCCGACATCCAGGAACGGCACGACGCCGATCGTATCGGTGACACGGATGCGGGCTTCGAAGGAGCCGATGGCATAGGAGCGGCCGCCGAGGGCGTCGCCGTCCGCATTGTAGGGCGATATCTCCTGATAGGCATAGCCTCGAACCGAGCCGCCGCCGCCGGCGTAGAACCGCTTGGTGGCCGGAATGTTTTGCAGCGACGAGGTCAGAAGCGAGCCGGCGGAGAGCTTGGCGGCGAAGACGACATTGTCATCTGCTCCGAAGGCCTTGTAGCCTGAGATCGACCCTTCGAGCGACAGGTAGGGTGCTGCGCTGAGGAACTCGTATCCGGGCTCGGCGGATGCGGTGAGGCGATAGCCTTCCGTCGGGTTCAGGGCATTGTCGCGGGCATCGCGCACATAGTCGAAAGGGGTCGCGAAGGTCAGATACTGATTGTTGCCATAGGCATCGTCGGTATCTTCGTAGGACAGTTCCAGCCCGCCGGTCAGGGTGTCCTTGTCGCTCAGTTCATAGGCAATCGCCGTCGTTCCCGACACTTTCGCGGTGTCGTAGGAGTCCGTGTGTTCCGTCTTGGCGACCAGGCCGGCGGTGAAGGTCGCCTGCGGTACGAATGCGCCCGGCTTGGTGAAGGTGATGCCGGCCGAGTAATCGAGCTTTTTGTAGTCGGTGGTCTCGCCGATGCCGGACACCGCGCCTTCGATCTTGAGCGCTTCCGCCTGGCCGAACAGGTTGCGATGCCCCCAATAACCCTTCAGGCCGAAGCCGTCGATGGTCGAGTAGTCGGCGCCGAAGCCGAAATAGCGGTGCTTGCCTTCCGAAACGTCGATCTTGACGGGGATTTCGCCGGCGCCGTTGAGCTTGTCGCCTTCCTTGACCGTGACGCTGGAAAACACGGCGAGCTTTCTCAGCCGGTCGCTGGCGGCCCGCAATTCTTCCGGGGAATAGGGCTTGCCTTCGTTCAGCCGGGAATAGCGGCGGATGAAATCGGGATCCACCGATTTCTGACCGTTGACGCTCACTGGACCAAGCGGCGCGATGGGGCCACTTTCCGAGCCGATGGTGACGTCGACGAGATCGGTATCATGGTCGGCGACCACTGCGCGCTTCGTCAGTCGCGCCAGGGGGCGCCCTTCGGCCTTCAGGTCATCGACAACCTTTTCAGCGGCCTTGAGGATGACCAGAGAGCTGGCATCGCCCCCCGGTACCAGCTCGTAGTTTACGGGGTCAAGCCGCTGGGCGTCGCCTTCGAATGTCACGTTGCCGATCTTGAAGACCGGGCCCGGGTCCACGGAGATATCGACCTTTGGTGGCGACGCGCGGTTGAACGTTTCGGTCGGGCCGATCTGGTCGATATCCCGGCCGTTGATGGTGATGGTGACCACACCGCCATAGCGGGCATTCTCATAAAGGGCCGCGACCAGACGGTCGCGATCGTCGCGCGCCTTGACGATGAGGCCGAGATCGCCGGAGACGGGCGTGTCCTTGTCCTGAACAAGAAGGGAGCTTTCCTCGAGCTTTTCCTTCAGGTCCGCGTCACTGGATGTGAGATTGAGTTCCGCATCATATTTGACCGGATCGACCACATCGACCGATTTTTCCTTGGTACCCCAAAGATGAATCCCGAAAAGTTCGAAGGCGGATGCAGGCGGCGACATCGCCGAAAATGCAAATAGCGCAGCCGCGGCAGCGACCAGGGGCCGGTGGCGTGACAACGCAAAACTCATTCTAGGTCCGCTCGGTCTCTTCAACATTGGTACAGCCATTGTCTCAGACCGATACGATCGAGGCAACAATCATCTACCTTCCGAGTGGTGGTCTATGACAAATTTTCCGGAGGCGTCGAACGACTGTCACACTTGCCATGTCAGCCAGCGCAAGAGCCGGATCGAATATGACATGAGACTGCGGCCTCACCGCGGCCCCAAAAAAAGCGAAGGCGCACCATCAGGTGCGCCTTGCTGGGATCGATTAACGGTAGCCAGCCGGGCAATCGTCAACATAGCGGCGGCCGTAACGGTCGCGGTAGTAGCACTTGCCGGGCTCGTTGGCCGAGCCGATGACAGCGCCTGCGACGCCACCGATTGCTGCGCCGACGGCTGCGCCGCGGACGTTACCGGTTGCCAGACCACCGATGACAGCGCCGGAAGCAGCGCCGATACCGGCTCCCTTTTCAGTCTGGGTGCAGCTTGCGACGGACAAGCCAACAAGAATGAGGACAATTGCCTTTTTCATCTACTCTCTCCAAATTTTGTCAGCCGCTTGATCCGCTGGACCGGAAGGCGGCTTCTGCTCCCGGATCCCTGTTTCCCGCCAACGCCCCTGGGCGAAATCGGGTATTACGCAAAACGTCGTCTGCCGGTCTTGACCTAAACTTCGAGCCGGTCGCAGTCCCCGCTGTCTTCAAGCAGTTGCGACACTTGATGTGGCTCACTCAGAGTATTTCAAGATGCATCCAAGTTGAAGGCTCATCACATAAATAAATCCAAGGGATGTTTGTTCCCCGGCTCATTAAATAAAATTAATGTCCATACGCCTGCTTCACCCCCCAACTTTTCATCGGTCGAGGACCGGGCAGCCATAGTGGTTGGCGAAAGCGATCTGGCGCCAGCGCCTATCCAGGCGACCGCCGATCACAATTGCACGATCCGAAACGGATGCGACTTCCGGAAAGCGATAGCCGTATCGCTCTGCCTTTTCCTTCGCGAGGCTGATTTCACAGCGCATGCGTCCATGCGATTCGTCATCGGAACTGCCGCCGACCCCACTGGTAGTCGTGTCGCCGTCGTATTGAGTTCTGTTCTTGCTGGATTGGCCGCCGGTGATGATGATCGTGCCATCGGCAAACGATGCCGCCGGCATGGCGAGAAAGCTTCCCATGGCGATGCTCGCCGCGATGATGGTCGTAAATGCCTTGCCGTACATGGAACACTCCCGGTCAGGGTTATCGAGCCTCGCTAACGCTTGTACTTTTTATATGAACGGGTGGATGAACGCCAACAAAACCGGTCGTTCATCTGGCGTTCATTTTTCCAAGCGACTCTGTTTTTGATTTGCATCAAGGCCGCAGGTGAATCGTCCGGATATTGAAAGGTCCGGCAGCCCCGTTTCAGCCGGTGGGCCCAATCGACGCACTGCGCCGTGGGTGGCACGAAAAAAGGTTGACGATTGGAATGATTCAAAAGAAAACGGTTCCACCTGTCTGGAGATAATGATGGATTTCGAGAACTACTTTCAGAGCGAACTTGCCGGCCTTCACGAAGAAGGGCGTTATCGCGTGTTCGCCGATCTGAAACGCAACAGCGGCCAGTTTCCGCGTGCCACCCGCTTCACGGACAAGGGTGAGCAGCAGGTTACCGTCTGGTGTTCCAACGATTATCTCGGAATGGGACAGAATCCCAAGGTGATCGAAGCCATGAAAACGGCCATCGACCACTGTGGCGCGGGTGCCGGCGGCACCCGGAATATCTCTGGAACCAATCACTACCACGTTCTGCTGGAGCGCGAGCTTGCCGATCTGCACGGCAAGGAATCAGCGCTGATCTTCACGTCCGGCTACGTTTCCAACTGGGCCGCACTTGGAACCCTCTGTTCCAAGATTCCGGGAATGATCGTGTTCTCGGATGCGCTGAACCATGCTTCGATGATCGAAGGCATCCGCCATTCGCGTTGCGAGCGGGTGATCTGGAAGCACAACGACGTCAAGGATCTGGAAGCAAAGCTGGCCGCTGCCGATCCGAAGGCGCCGAAGATGATCGCGTTCGAATCGGTCTATTCAATGGATGGCGACATTTCGCCGATCAAGGAAATCTGTGATCTCGCCGACAAGTATGGCGCCATGACCTATCTCGACGAAGTGCATGCCGTCGGCATGTATGGTCCGCGCGGCGGCGGCGTTGCCGAACGCGAAGGTCTGATGGATCGCCTGACCGTCATCGAAGGCACGCTCGGCAAGGCGTTCGGCGTCATGGGCGGCTACATCACCGGCTCTGCCGCGCTTTGCGATTTCGTCCGTTCGTTCTCTTCGGGCTTCATCTTCACCACGGCTCTGCCGCCGGCTCTGGCCGCAGGCGCGATTGCCTCGATCCAGCATCTGAAGGTCTCGCAGGACGAGCGCCGCGCCCATCAGGAGCGCGTCCGCCGGATGCGGTCGCTGCTCGATGCCCGCGGCATTCCGCACATGCCCAATCCGAGCCATATCGTGCCGGTCATGGTCGGCGATGCCGCCAAGTGCAAGTGGATCTCCGATATCCTGCTCGACAGCTACGGCATCTATGTGCAGCCGATCAATTATCCGACGGTGCCGCGAAAGACGGAGCGCCTGCGCTTCACCCCGACGCCGCTGCATTCCGACGAGGACCTGAACCACCTGGTCGGCGCCTTGCACGACCTCTGGTCGCAGTGTGCGCTGGCGCGCGCCGTCGCCTGATCTCAAAAGACATTGCTTGAATTCCGGTGCGGGTCATTTCTAAATGGCCCGCACTTTTTATTTGATGAAGGATTTTTTCATGTCGCTTGAAAGCCGCCTCAACCAAGTCATCGACGCCGCCATTTCCGGCGAGACGATCGTCGGTGCGGTCGTTCTGGTTCACCAGAATGGGCGCCCTGTCTACGAACGGGCCGCCGGCTATGCGGACCGCGAGAGCGGCAAGAAGACGGCAAAGGACACGATCTTCCGGATGGCCTCTGTGACGAAGCCGCTGGTGGCGGCCACGGCGCTGGCGCTGGTGGAAAAGGGCGAGCTGGCGCTGGAGGCACCGGTCTCCGACTATCTGCCCTGGTTCCGTCCTAGGCTTGCCGATGGCGCGCCGGCGGCGATCACCATACACCATCTGCTGACCCATACCTCGGGTCTTGCCTATGATTCGTCGCTCGAGCAACTGCCGGTGGAAGAAAGGATCAATCAGGGCCTGCTCAACACGGATCTGGACTTCGAGGCGAATTTCTCGCGCGTGAACCGTCGCCCGCTGGGCTTCGCGCCCGGGGCGTCCTGGATGTATTCCTACGCGACCGACATCCTCGGCGCAGCTATCGCCGCGGTGACGGGTGGGACGCTGGAGGCGGCCGTCGTCGAGCATGTGTGCGGCCCGCTCGGCATGAACGACACACGCTTCCATGTCACCGACACGGATCGGCTGGCGACGGCCTATGCCGATCAACGCCCCCGTCCGATGCCGATGACCGATCCGCAATGGCTTTCAAACGACGAAGGCGCGTCGTTCAACTTCTCTCCGTCGCGGATATTCAATCCGTCAGCGTTCCAATCGGGTGGTGCCGGAATGGCCGGAACAGCCGTCGATTTCATCCGCTTCCTCAATGCGCTTCAGAAGGGCGGCGAGCCGATCCTGTCGCGTGAGATGACGGAAAAGGGACTGTCGAACCAGATCGGCAGGCACCTGCACAGCCCGGGCGTCAAGTTCGGCTACTTCGGCTCGGTGACGGTGAACCCGGAAGCGGCGGAATTGCCGGTGCCGGCCGGAACGGTGACGTGGGGCGGTGTCTACGGCAACAGTTGGCTCCTCGATCCGAAGAACGGCATCAGCCTCGTCTCGTATTCCAACACGGCACTTGAAGGGTGCACCGGAGCATTTCCGAACGATCTGGTGAAGGCGCTCTACGCCGCCTGATCTTTGATCACAGGCCGGCGATGAATTCGGCTGCCGTCCGCCTCGCCTCGACGTCGGCGGCGAAGACGTCCTCGATCGATGCGGCCGGCGAAATTGATGACAGGCGATCCATTGCGGCCTCGACGATGTCCGCCATCTGCAGGAAGCGGATCCGGCCTTCGACGAAGGCTTCGAATGCGGTTTCTTCGGCTGCATTCATGATGCAGCCCTGCAGGCCACCGCGATGCATGGCGAGACGCGCCAGACGCAGGGCGGGGAAGCGCTCCTCGTCCGGTGCCTCGAAATCCAGGCGGCCGATCTTCGCGAAATCCAGCCGGTCGACATTGAGCGGCGAGCGGGCGGGATAGGTCAGAGCGTAGCCGATGGCGGTGCGCATATCCGGCACGCCGAGCTGGGCGAGCACGGAGCCGTCCGTGTAGCCGACCATGGAGTGGACGATCGATTGCGGGTGGACGACCACCTCGATCTGCTCCGGCGTGGCGGCAAAGAGATGCTGCGCCTCGATCATTTCAAGTGCCTTGTTGAACATGGAGGCGCTGCCGATTGAGATCTTCAGGCCCATGGACCAGTTCGGGTGGGCGCGGGCGGTCTCGACTGTGACATTGGCCATGTCTTCCCGCGACCATGTGCGGAACGGGCCGCCGGACGCCGTCAGGATGATGCGCTCTAAAGCATGGCGCTGGTGTTCCTCCAGCGTCTGGAAGATCGCGCTGTGCTCGCTGTCGACCGGAATCAGTTTGCCGCCGCCGCGCCTGACTGCCTCGACGAAAAGCGGGCCGGCCGAAACGAGGCACTCCTTGTTGGCGAGCGCGATATCCGCGCCGCGTTCGGCTGCGGCAAGTGTCGGGGCAAGACCGGCGGTGCCGACGATCGCGGCCATCACCCAGTCCGCGTCCATCGCGGCCGCTTCGGCCAGGCCACTGGTGCCTGAAGCCACGGCGATGCCGCTGCCTGCCAGGGTGACCTTGAGCTCCTGGTATCGCCTGTCGTCTGCTGTCACGGCCAGTTTGGCGCCGACCAATTTCGCCTGTTCGGCCAAAAGGGCGATGTTGCCGTTGCCGGTCAGGGCCATCACGTCGAAACGTTCGCGTCCGCCAAGCTGGCCGATGACGTCGAGCGTGCTGACGCCGATGGAGCCGGTGGAGCCGAGGATCGTGACGGATTTTCTTGTCATTGCAGGCCGTTCTTCTTCCGTTTGCGCTGCTCTACAATTCCTCGGCTCGTACAGCAAGGGGCGGATGGGCGCAGGCATGCCGCAAGATGGGATGCTGTCAGATGATTTCCGCCGTCTCGCCGGCGATCTTCAGGACCGTGAGCCGGCCGGTCTTGTAGGCACCGGTGTCGATGCCGATGCGACCTCCCGCGAATGTCGGCTCCAGAGACGGAGTATGGCCGTGGACGACCGTCAGTCCGGGCAGTTGGGGCCCAAGCGTCAGGAAGGGTTCCCTGATCCAGAACAGGTCCTCGTCGGCCTGATCGGCCAGCGGCTTGCCGGGAACGACGCCGGCATGGGTGAAGAGATAGGGCGCCGACGAGACGCAGATCGGCAACGAGCCCATGAAGTCGAGATGGCTTTGGGGGAGGACCTCATTCAGGACCGTGCGCAATGTGTGTCCGGTGCCGTCCATGTTCAGATATTTGTAGGGGTCCACGCCGTAGGAGGCGACAGTCTCCGTCCCGCCCCAGTCGAGCCAGGCTCCGTTTCCCTCGATGCCGGCGAGAAAGGCCAGCATGATCGCCTCGTGATTGCCTGTGAGGCAGATGCGATCGAAGCCCGTCGGCGGCGCGGCGATCAGGTGTTCGATGACGCCGTATGAGTGCGGCCCGCGGTCGATATAGTCGCCGAGCATGATGATCAGCTTGCGGCCGCCAGACTTGCTATTCTCGCGCATGCGCTCCTCGGCGCCGAGCAGCAGGTCGAGATGACCATGTACATCTCCGACGGCAAAGATTTCGTCGTATTCGTCGCGACCGACGATCAGGCGGTGTCTACTCATCGGATGTCCTGGCTTGTCAGCTGGTGTTCACGCGGATGCGGGCGAGAGGGGCACGCGCTTGAAGCCTTCGCTGGCGATCATCAACTGCCTTGTATAGTCGGCCTGAAACTCGCGGCTTTCAAGAGCGGAGGCATCCAGCATCTCGACGACTTCGCCGCCGCGCATGACAGCCAGTCGCCCGCACATGTGGTTGATCACGGCGAGATCGTGGCTGACCATGACGAAGGTGAGGTTGCGGTCGGAGCGGGCCTGTTCGAGCAGGTTCAAAATTTCCGCCTGGATGGAGGCATCAAGGGCCGATGTCGGCTCGTCAAGCAGCAGGATCTTCGGCTCCACGATCAGTGCGCGGGCAATGGCGATGCGCTGGCGCTGGCCGCCGGAGAGCTGGTGCGAGTAGCGGAAGCGGAAACCGGAGCCGAGCCCGACCTCGTCGAGCGCGCGACGGATGCGGGTCTCGGTGTCACCGAAGCCGTGGACGACAAGCGGTTCGAGCAGCAGCCGGTCGACGGTCTGGCGCGGATGCAGCGAGCCGTAGGGATCCTGGAAGACCATCTGAACCGTGCGGTAGAATTCCTTGTCGCGGCGCTTCGGTCCGTATCGGCGCCCGTTGACGGTAAGCGCACCGCTGTCGAAATGGGTGAGGCCGGCGACGGCGCGCAAGAGCGTCGATTTCCCAGAACCGGATTCGCCGACGATGCCGAAGGACTCACCCTCCCGAACGGAAAGGCTGACATTCTTCAACGCGCGATGGCCGGAGAAGCTGACGGTCATGTCGCTGACGGTGATGGCGTCTGTCATTGGCTCCACTCCGTTTGACGCTGGAGGACGGGCAGGGGATGGCGGTCGTTGCCGATCTGCGGCAGGCAGTTCAGGAGCCCTTGCGTGTAGGGATGCTTTGCCTCCCCGAGCGCCGAGGAGGACAGCTCCTCGACCACCTTGCCGGCATACATGACGAGAACGCGGTCGCAGAAGGTGGTAACCAGTCGCAGGTCGTGCGAGATGAAGATCAGGCCCATGCCCCGCTCGGCGACCAGTCTGTCGAGAATGGCGAGCACGTCGAGCTGAACGGTGACGTCGAGCGCCGACGTCGGTTCGTCGGCAATCAAGAGTTCCGGGCCGGTGACCAGCATCATGGCGATCATGATACGCTGGCCCATGCCGCCCGAGACCTCGTGCGGATGCAGCTTGAAGACGCGTTCCGGATCGCGGATCTGTACGGCTTCCAGCATGTCGAGCGAACGGCGGCGTGCCTCTGCCTTGCTGATCCTCTCGTGTGCCAGCAGGGTCTCGATGATCTGCTTGCCGATCGGCATGACGGGGTTCAGCGAGTATTTCGGATCCTGCAGGATCATGGAAATCCGCTTGCCCCTCAGGCTCCGGCGCAGGGCGGGGGGTGCCTCGAGAAGGTCGATGCCGTCGAAATTCAACCGGTTGGCTGTAATCTTCGCATGCGGCGGCGTCAGGCCCATGATGGCGCGGCCGGTCTGCGACTTGCCGGAGCCCGACTCGCCGACGATGCCGAGCCGCTCCCGCCCGAGCGTGAAAGACACGCCGCGCACGGCATTCACTTCGCCGGTGCGGGTTGGGAAGGTGACGCGCAGGTCGTCGACTTCGAGGAGGTTGCTCATTGGCCGGCCTCCTTCGGATCGAGCGCGTCCCTGAGACCGTCGCCGAGCAGGTTGAAACCGAGGCTGACGATGAGGATGGCGACGCCGGGGGCGGCGGCCACCCACCACTGGTCGAGAATGAAGCGGCGGCCGTCGGCAATCATCGCGCCCCATTCCGGCAGTGGCGGTTGCGCGCCGAGGCCGAGAAAACCGAGGCCGGCGGCCGTCAGGATGATGCCGGCCATGTCGAGCGTCACACGCACGATCAGCGACGACATGCAGAGCGGCATAACATGGCGGATGACGATGCGGGTGGGTGAGGCGCCCATCAGCTTGACTGCCGAGATGAAGTCCGAGTTTCGGAAGGTCAGTGTTTCCGCCCTGGCGATGCGCGCATAGGGCGGCCAGGAGGTGACCGCGATCGCCAGAATGGCGTTCTCGATGCCGGGACCGAGGGCTGCGACCAGCGCCAGCGCCAGCACCAGTTTCGGAAAGGCGAGGAAGATGTCGGTGATCCGCATCAGCACGGTATCGACCCAGCCGCCGGCATAGCCCGCCATGGTGCCGATGATGAGGCCGATGGGGGCGGCGATGATCGCCGCCAGCGACACGACAAGCAGCGTCAGGCGCGAGCCGTAGATGAGTCGGGAGAGAATATCCCGGCCCTGGCCGTCGGTGCCGAGCCAGTGTTCGGCGTTCGGAGCCAAAAGGCGGGCGTTCTTCAGATCGCCGACAACCGGCGAATAGGGTGCCAGCAGATCGGCAAAGGCGGCGACGAACAGTAGGCCGATCAGGATCCACATGCCGACGACGGCGAGCTTGTTGGCGGAGAACTGCCGCCAGATGACATAAGCGCGGCCGAGTCTGGCCTGCATGCGGGTCTGCGGCCTGTCTGAGAGGAGCCATTCCCGCCGGCTCATTTTCTGTGTCGGGGCGGTCGCGGTCATCGGCTTCTCGTCCTCGGGTCCAGCGTGCGGTAGAGAATGTCGGTGAACAGGTTGATGGCGATGAACACCGAGCCGACGACGATGGTGCCGCCGAGAACCGCATTCATGTCGGCGTTCTGCAGCGAACTGGTGATGTATTGCCCGAGACCCGGCCAGGAGAAGATGGTTTCCGTCAGGACGGAGCCTTCCAGCAGGCCGGCATAGGAGAGCGCGATGACGGTGACGAGCGGCACGGCGGCGTTGCGCAAAGCATGGAACCAGATGATGCGGCTTTCGGAAATGCCCTTGGCGCGGGCGGCGACGATGTATTCCTGGCTCAGCTCGTTCAGCATGAAGGACCGCGTCATGCGGCTGATATAGGCGAGCGAGAAATAGCCGAGCAGACCCGCCGGCAGGATGATGTGGCGCATGACGTCGGCCAGAACTTCCCAGTTTCGCTGGAGGATGGCGTCGAGAATGTAGAAGCCGGTCTGCGGCGTGAACGTGTATTCGTAGACGATGTCGATACGGCCGGGGTAAGAGACCCAGCGAAGCTTGGCGTAGAACAGGACCAGCGAGATCAGGCCCAGCCAGAAGACCGGGACGGAATAGCCGATCAGGCCGACGACGCGGACGATCTGGTCTGCAAGGCTGCCGCGCTTGACGGCGGCGAGCACGCCCAGCGGAATGCCGGTGATGGTGCCGATGATGGTGCCGAGCGTCGCGAGTTCGATCGTCGCCGGGAAGACGCGCTTGATGTCTTCCATCACCGGATGGGTGGTCAGCACGGAGGTGCCGAAATCGCCGGTCAGGGCCTTCTGCACGTAGATGATGAACTGCTGGTAGAGCGGCAGGTCCAGCCCGAGTTCGGCGCGCACGCGGGCGATCGCCGATGCCGGCGCGCGGTCGCCGAGGATCGCCAGAACCGGATCGACCGGGATCACACGACCGATGAAGAAGGTTACCGCCAGCAGTCCGAGATAGGTGGTGACGATCGTCACAAGAAAGCGGATGACGGGCATGATGTAGCTGGAAGCGCGGGCGGTTGCCCGCCGCGCTTCACTGGTATGATCGATGGAGGTCAATGGCATTGTCCCTTGCGCAGGGATTACTGCTTGGTGACCGTATCGAGATAGTTGGTGTCGAAGGTCGGCCCGAGCTTGTAGCCGCCGAGGTTGGCACGATAGGCCGCGACTTCGGTTTCCTGCCACATGATGACGAACGGACCTTCCTCAAGCACCTTCTTCTGCAGGTCCTTGTACATGTCCGAACGCTTGGCTGTGTCCTTCTCCAGAAGGGCTTCCTGGGCTTCCTTCGTCAGGTCCGGCCGGTCCCAAGCATTGCGCCAAGACAGCGTCTTGGTCTTGGAATCGTCGGAGTTGTCGAGGTTCGACGTGAAGGTGTCGGCGTTGGAGTTCGGATCCCAGTAGTCCGTGCCCCACTGGCCGATATAGATGTCGTGGTTGCGGGCACGGTACTTGGTCAGCGTCTGCTTGCCATCGCCCGGGATGATTTCCAGCTTAACGCCGCCTTCGGCAAAGGTCTGCTGCAGCGCTTCGCCAACGGAGCTGACCGGCGGGTTATTGCGTACGTCCATCGTCACCGAGAAGCCGTCCGGATAACCGGCCTTGGCTATCAGTTCCTTGGCCTTGGCAGGATCGAACTTGTAGGGGTTCTCATCCAGCGCACCGAACATGCCGCTCGGCAGGAAGGTCTGGTGGGTCGTGCCGATATATTTGATCAGCGTCGATTCCAGTGCGTCGTAATCGACTAGGTACTTCATCGCCTCGCGCACTTCGGGTTTCGCAAGGATCTCGTTCTTCTGGTTGAGGCTGAAGTAGTAGACCGTGCCCTTCGGCGCGGAGACCGTCTTGATGTCCGGGTTCGAGGCGATCGCGTCCAGATCCTGCGGCTGCAGCTTGCGGGCGATGTCGATGTCACCGTTTTCCAGCGCCAGGCGCTCGCCGGCGCTTTCCGGCATGTGGCGGTAGATCACATGCGCCATCGCCGGCTTCTCGCCGAAGTAGTTGTCGTTGCGGTCGAGCACGATGACTTCGTTGGCGCGCCAGTCGCGGATGGTGAACGGGCCGGAGCCGGCATAATGGGTCTTCAGCCATTCATTGCCGTAATCATTGTCGAACTTGTATTCGTCCGAAGGCGTGACGCTTGCGACATGCTCCATGACGACCTTCTTGTCGACGACGGAGGCGACGGTGGCCGTCAGGCAGTTCAGAACGAAGCTCGGCGCATAGGCCTTGTCGGTGGTGAAGGTGAAGGTCGTCTCATCGACGGCCTTGGCCATGTCGGTCACGTTGTCGCCGGTCAGCCCGAACTGCTGCAGGATGAAGGCCGGGTTCTTGTTGAGCTTGACGGCGCGCTCAAACGACCAAGCGACGTCTTCGGCGGTGATCGGGTTGCCGGATGCGAATTTCAGACCGGGCTTCAGCTTGAAGGTGAAGGTCTTGCCGTCGTCGGAAACCGTCCAGCTTTCCGCGATCGAGGGTTTCACTTCCGAGGTGTTTTCGGTGTTGAGGCTGATCAGCGTGTTGTAGGTGTTGCCGTTGACTTCGCCCATGGTGATTTCAAAGGCTTCGGCGGGATCGAGCGTGATGACGTCGTCGATCGCCCAGCCGATCACCAGCGTGTCCTTCGGTGTCTCGGCGAAGGCCTGCGGTGTGGCGGCAACGAGAAGGCCGAGGGCCGCGCCGGCGGAAAGCATGCGGAAGTGCTTGTTGAACGTGGTCATGATCGTCATTGCGATTTCCCCTTTTTGATTTTTGAATTTGTGCGGTCTGCTGGTCTTCAGGCTTCGTTCCAGGCGGATTTTAGTACCCTCAACCAGTTATCCCTGCAGATTTTTGCCAATTCTTCTCCGTTAAGCCCCAACTTTTCAAGAGCCAAAATCAGAACCTGATTTCCCGCTGCGTCGTGAATCGCGTCGGGCACCAGTGCTCCGTCGAAGTCCGAGCCAAGCGCCACGCAATCGATGCCCATGCGCTCCAGCATGTGCTCGACATGCCGTGTCATGTCCGAGATCGGCGTGTCGCCGTCGGCGGCAGCGTCCGGGCGCAGCATGGTCACGGCGTAATTCAGCCCGACCAGGCCGCCGCTCTCCTTGACGGCATCCATCTGCCTGTCGGTCAGGTTTCTGGCGATCGGCGTGATGGCGTGCACATTGGAATGGCTGACGATCAGTGGCTGGTCGGTGGTCTTGGCCACGTCCCAGAAACCGGCCTCGGTGATGTGGGCGAGGTCGACGGCAATGCCCAGCCTGTTGCAGGCCTTTATGAGATCGAAGCCGGCGTCGGTCAGCCCCGGTCCGCAATCGGGGTCGGCGGGATAGGAAAACGGCACGCCATGACCGAAGACGTTGTTGCGGCTCCAGACCGGACCGAGGGAGCGCAGGCCGGCCGCATGAAATGTCTCGAGCGCGGCCAGATCCGGGCCGATCGCCTCGCAGCCTTCCATGTGCAGGACGGCGGCGAAGACACCGGTGTCGGTCGCCTGGCGGATGTCGGCGGTCGACCGACAGACCTTCCAGCCGCCGGCGCGGTCGAGCTCGAAGGCGATTGCCGCAAACTCCAGTGCGATGTCCAGCGACGGGCTGCGCTCCAGCGGCGCGGCAAGCGGCGTGGCGTAATGGCCGTTGGCATCCGGGTCGAACTGCATCGGTCCCTCGGACGGGATGTAGATCGCGCAAAGCCCGCCGGCGAGCCCGCCCTTGCGGGCGCGGGGCGCATCGATGTGTCCCTTGTCCGTGCCGCCGATGAACTCCGCAATCGGGTCGCCGCCATCCTTTCGCGTCCTCCAAAGCCGCAAAAGCACGTCGTTGTGACCGTCGAATACCAGTTCCATGTCGGGGCTTTCACATCGGATGAGGAGCGGAAGAGACCGGGACGGCATGCCGTCCGGACGGGAAATCGTTCGCAGACCCGACCACACTAGAGCCAGCTCCGCAAAATGCGCAAGCCAAAAAGGCGGATGGGTTCATGCGCGAAGGGAATGGCATCGAGGGCGGGGTGATGCCATCGTATAGGGGCTTTTGGGACATGGGCGGAGAAGGTTTGGGCACATTCGGATATCAATCCAAACTTATGCAACTTTAAGCATGTAGCGCAGGTCGCGTCGACGTCGCGGTATCACCCTCCGTATTCGCATACCATACCAGTAAACCCGTATTGTCGCCCTGACGGAATTGCCGCTGATGGAATGTGGTCGTCAGCGATCTCCGTAACCCGTGCCATACAGGCTATCTGTATCGGATGCCACAATCTCCCTGTTTGCGAAAATTCAATCTTTAGGTGAAACCTTGCGTGGATTATCGACTTAAGCGGGGAAAAATGGAGCGGATACCTGCATTCGACGGCGTGAGAGCCATGGCGGCCTTGGCCGTTCTCGCTTTGCATTGCCGTGTGCCCTTAGTGGGAGGTGGCGCGATCGGCGTCGACATTTTCTTCGTGTTGAGCGGCTACCTGATTACCGGCTTGCTCGTCACAGAGTTCAACAACACCGGAGCGATCGATATTCGTCGCTTTTATGTGAACCGCGCAATCCGCTTGCTACCACCCCTGCTCCTGATGCTCTTGGCCTTCGTTCTGATAGTGGGCTTGCTTGCGCCGCAAGCTCACCCTGAGACCATGGCACTCATGGCCGCGTTCTATGTTACGGACTACTCGATGGCGATCTGGAATTTTCCCCAGCAACTGGGCCACACCTGGTCTCTGTCAGTAGAAGAACAGTTTTACCTCATCTGGCCTTTCGTTATCCTTTTCCTTCTAAGGCTTGGCCGTCAGAAAGCGATTGCCGTAATGATCGGCCTGCTGGCGGCGTCAATCGGCTGGCGCGCCATCGACGCTACGATCTGGGGCAGTTGGGAGTGGACGAACTATCGCTTCGACACACATATGAGTGGGCTTGTCATGGGTTCTCTCCCTGTGATTTTGGATTGGAGGCCAAAACCGGTATTGGCGGAGAAGCTGGTTCGACGCGCTGGCAGCCTCCTCCTCGTCGCGATGATGTTGTTTCCTGCTCAGTCAGCCTTAGCTCTCGGGCTGCTGAGTCCTGTTGTTGAAGTGTGTGCAACTCTCTTTATAATTGCGCTTGCCGCAGGCCCGGAAACGACGACCTCACGTATCCTATCCTCACGTCCGTTCGTCTATATGGGGCTTCTCTCCTATTCTATCTACCTGTGGCACTATCCGCTTGCTTTTGCCCTAAACGGCATTTTTCCACCGGTCGTTAATGCCCTGATCGTGTCTGCGCTTTCGATCGTGATCAGCGCTATCTCATACCGATACGTCGAGCGGCCATTACGCGACGCCCGCAGGCGTTTCAGGGGGCGCCGACAGCTGATCGAGGCAGGCGTGGCTTCGGACTGATGGCAGACATACGTCAGTGCTGCATTCCCTTCTGCCGACGACGCAATGATAAAGACTATAACGATTGACGGTGCGCCGATCTTTGTCAGCTGGTTTCGAAGCAGATCAACGGCATTGACCGGTCTCAGCAACGCCACCGCAATAAGATCATGCAGAGAAGGCCAAGTTACTCAGACTGATCGGCCGACGAAAAGGTTCTCCAGAGCGGTTGAGGGCGATCGCCAAATGGCGGTGATTGATCTGGCAGAGACGCACTTCAAGGCGCAGGCATCCGGTCAACTGCGGGTATATGACGAAGACTGCTCACGATATGGCTCACTTGCGAGAATGGCGTTTAACGGGAGAATTCTCCGGCGTGCTGTCAAAAAAGCCAAAAGGCCAAAAAGGCGGATGGGTTCATGCGGGAAGGGAATGGCATCGAGAGCGGGGCCGCTTTTGACCGGGGCGCAAAAGACAGATTGTGCCGGGCAGCGTTTCCGGCGATATCGCAGCGATATTGCCGCGCTCACCCTTTGGCTCAATTGTGCCGGGGCATTTCTGTATTGTTATTGTGGCCGGACATACCTGAAAGGGGGGTGACTGATACGGGCCTGCGCAACGGTATTTCTTTCCCTGATTGCTCTTTTGTCGATTTTAGTGCATCAGAAGAAAAGAAAGGGTTTCGGGGCGTGGTTTATATTGAAGAATATTGAATATCCTTACAAGTCGGCTATCTCCGCGGTGGCGGAGCATAGTTATAACTGGTTTGACATCTTGTGGGCAAGGTTTGAGACGTTCAAAGTACTTCGCCGGGAACGCCGCAGAACCAAACTCATCGATATCCGCTGTCTGCGCAACAGCGGTCCAACCGTACTGGAACCCGACGATGTCGGGTTGATTATGGTCGTGCGAAATGAAGCCAAGTTGCTTCCCTCCCTGCTGGCTCATTATCGCAGATTGGGGGTCTCTCGCTTCGTTTGTCTGGATGACCAATCAGATGACGGGACGAGAGAACTTCTACTTTCGCAGGCTGACGTGGATGTGTGGGAGTCTTCCGTTCGCTTCAAGGAGGCGAGGCGTGGGCAGTATTGGCGGGAAATGCTGTTCGGGATCTACGGTGCCGACCGTTGGTACCTTAGCATCGATTCTGACGAATTCCTTGTTTATGAGAACTGGGAAAGCGTTTCCATTCGTGACGTGATCCGCAAATTGGACGATGCAGGCGAAACGCGGCTTGCGGCACCCATGCTTGATCTTTATCCGATCGCCGACCCGGCTTCGATGGGCGCGATTGAGTTGGCGGCCTTGATGCCCTGGCAGATCGCCGATCACTTCGACTGCAGTGGATACAGGCTGCGCCGGACTAAGCGCGGGGTCAGCCTGACGGGAGGCTCACGTGCGAGAAAATTCGGCACTGGCGCGGAGATGATGAAATTTCCCCTTCTTTACTGGGACGGCTCTGGGCATCTCGGCGGGAGTATTCACAGGCCTTTGCCCTATGAGAGAAATTTCGGCCCCATAAGGGGCATTCTCCTCCACTTCAAATTTCTGCCGAACTACAGGGAGAAGTTCGCCGAGGCCATCGCCGACAAACAACATTTCAACGACCAGGTGGAGTATCGCGGAATGATGTCCGTGATTGAAAGGGAAGGCTATCTGGACCTGGCATCCGATCGCACAATCAAGTTCGAGAATGTGGAGCAATTGATAGAGCTTGGATTCCTCCTCCCTATCGATCTCTCCTGAGGCATCATCGGGACGAATGCTTCGAAACACTCGGCGCAAAACAGCTCACTTGCCTTTGTGACCTGTGTGTCGCTTGCCTGAGATCCGCAATAATGGATTTTTATGCTTCCTGCCGCACAATCGGAAACCTGATAGAGCGGCTGTGACTTCAGCGATCAAGTGGTGATCCCGACGCGATTCGAACGCGTGACCCTCAGATTAGGAATCTGATGCTCTATCCTGCTGAGCTACGGGACCACTTGGCTTCATCCATACAAAAGCGGAGCCCGCAAGCCAAGTCCGAAAACGGACTAAATCGGACTTGGCAACAGGCCGCTTTGGGTGCCGTCCGTCAGTCGGTCAGGCGCTGTTCCGTCAGACGGACCCAGTAGGAGATGCCGAAGGGGATCGCCTCGTCGTTGAAGTCGTAGGCGGGGTTGTGCAGGTTCGGCGTCTGGCCGTTGCCGATCATGATGAAGGCGCCGGGGCGGGCGTTCAGCATGAAGGAGAAATCCTCGCCGGCCATGGAGGGCGCGTAGTTCCTCTCGACGTTTGCCTCGCCGGCCACTTCGCTGGCGACATTTGCGGCGTGGTCCGTCTCCGCGTCATGGTTGACGGTGACGGGATAGTTGCGCTGGTAATCGACCTCGGCGCTGCCGCCATGGGCTGCGGCGATGCCTTCGGCGATCGCCTTGATCTTCGCTTCCGCAAGCGACCGGTTCGCCTCCGAGAGGGTGCGGACCGTACCGTTGAGGATTGCTTCATTCGGAATGACGTTGAAGGCGAAGCCGGCGTTGAAGCGAGTGACCGACACGACGATGGAGCTCAACGGATCGGTGTTGCGCGCGGCAATCTGCTGCAGACCGGAGACCACCTGAGCGCCGATGGTGATCGGATCGATAGCCTTGTGCGGCTCCGCGGCGTGACCGCCGAGGCCCTTCACCGTGATCGTGAACTGGTCGGTCGCCGCCATGATTGGACCCTTGCATATCGCGAACTGGCCGACGGGAATGCCCGGCATGTTATGCATGCCGTAGACTTCCTCGATGCCGAAACGCTCCATCATGCCGTCCTGGACCATCAGGTTGCCGCCGCCGCCGCCTTCTTCCGCCGGCTGGAAGATGACCGCGACATTGCCGTTGAAGTTGCGGGTCTCTGCGAGATACTTCGCGGCGCCGAGCAACATGGCCGTATGGCCGTCATGGCCGCAGGCGTGCATCTTGCCCTGCACCTTCGAGGACCAGGGCTTGCCGGACACTTCGTCGAGCGGCAGGGCATCCATGTCGGCGCGCAGGCCGATCGTCCGTCCCGACGTGCCCCTGCCGTGGATGAGGCCGACGACGCCGGTCCGGCCAATGCCCTGAACGACTTCGTCAACGCCGAATGCGGTCAGCTTCTCAGCGACGAATGCGGCAGTGTCATCGACGTCGAACATCAGCTCGGGCTGCGTATGCAGATGGCGGCGCCACTCGGTGACCTCGCGTTGAAGATCGGCAACCCTGTTGAGTATCGGCATTGTCTGGACTCCGGCAAATCGACGAGTAAACGCTTTTGTTATCAGGCGGGCCGCCCCCCGGCAATTGACCTTTGGGGCCGTCTTTGCCATTCATATGGGCCTCGTGCCGGGCCGTTTGAACCGCCCCGCAATGGAAAAAATCGCGCTATCAAGCTCAATAGTCCGGGAGGAACCGTGTCCTCATACAATCGCATGCAAACGGCAATCCGGTATTTCGTCGGTGGCCTCGTCGCCACTGTCATGGCTCTGGCGGCGGGGGCCGCATGGGCCAATCCGTCGATCCTGGTCGACGCCTATACCGGCCGCGTGATCGAGCATAAGGACGCGTTCCAGAAGTGGTATCCGGCATCTCTGACCAAGCTGATGACGGCCTATGTCACTTTCGACGCGCTGAAGGCCGGCGAACTGACCCTCAACAGCGAAGTGGTGATGAGCCAGCATTCGGCCTCGCAGCCGCCGAGCAAGATGTATTTCAAGCCCGGCCAAAGACTGACGCTCGACAGCGCGCTGAAGATCATGCTGGTGAAATCGGCCAACGATATCGCCGTGGCGGTTGCCGAGACCGTCGGCGGCAGCGAGCCCGCATTCGTCAACCGGATGAATGCCGAAGCGGCCAAGCTTGGCATGACCTCGACCCACTTCATCAATGCCAACGGCCTGCCGGGCGATGGCCAGTACACGACCGCGCGCGATCTCGCGCTGTTGACCCTCGCGCTGAAGCGGAACTTCCCGCAATATGCCGGCTACTTCAAGATCGAGGGCATCAATACCGGCAAGCGCACCTATGGCAATTTCAATGCCCTGATCGGCCGCTTCAAGGGCGCCGATGGGATGAAGACCGGCTATATCTGTGCCTCGGGCTACAATCAGGTGTCGTCGGCGACACGCGACGGCCGTTCGGTGATTTCCGTCGTCCTCGGCACGGAAAGTCTGGCGGCAAGGGCCGAGCGCTCGGCAGACATGCTGACGGCCGGCCTCAGTGCGCCGTCTGGCGCCGGAGTGCCGCTGATGTCGATGGCGCCGGATGTCCCTGCGACCAATCCGGTTGCCGATATCTCGCAGCAGATGTGCGATCCGAAGGCGCGGCGCGCCGCATCCGAGACGAGCGACGGCGACAGCGATAGCAAGTCGCCCTATCTTCTTCCCATGGATCATCAGCCGAACTACGTCTTTGCCGGGCTCCTGCCCGGCGGGGACCCGGCGCCGAAAATTGCCAATGTTCCGGTGCCGATCCCGCGACCGGCCCTCTAGACTGACGGAATAGCACCATGCCCCTGACCATACCGGTCTCCATCGTCACCGGCTTCCTCGGTGCCGGCAAGTCGACCCTGCTCAACCGGATCCTCAAGGATCCGGCAATGAAGGACACGGCAGTGATTATCAACGAGTTCGGCGAGGTCGGTATCGACCACATGCTTGTCGAGACGTCGGACGATTCCGTCATCGAGCTCGCCAATGGCTGCCTGTGCTGCACGATCCGGGGGGAGCTTGTGGATACGCTCGCCATGCTGGTCGAGGGTGTGCAGACCGGCCGCATCGCGACGCTGAAGCGGGTGGTGATCGAGACGACCGGGCTTGCCGATCCGGCGCCGGTGATGCAGGCCGTCATCGGCAATCCGGTGATTGCGCAAAATTTCGTGCTCGACGGTGTCGTCACGCTCGTCGATGCGGTCAACGGACTGTCGACGCTCGATCGGCATTCCGAAGCGCTGCGACAGGCGGCGGTCGCCGATCAGATCGTGCTCTCCAAGATGACGCTGGCCAGCGCCGATCAGGTCGCTGCCCTCAAGACCAGGCTACAGGCCATCAACCCGCGGGCGACCATGGTCGACGGAGACAGCGCCGACGCTGCCCGCGCCGCGATCCTAGCGAACGGGCTCTACGATCCTGACACCAAGATCCCGGATGTCGGGCAGTGGCTGCAGGCCGACGCCGACCATGACCACGATGACCACCATCACCACGGGCATCACGGACACCACCACCATCATGAGCATCACCATGACGTCACCCGCCATGGCGATACGATCCGCTCCTTCTCGATCGTCCACGACGAGCCGATCGATCCGATGGCGCTGGAGATGTTCGTCGATCTCCTGCGGTCGGCTCACGGTCCGAAGCTCTTGCGCATGAAGGCGATCGTGCATCTCAAGGACAATCCGGATCGACCGCTGGTGCTGCACGGCGTTCAGGAAATCTTCCACACGCCCGTACGTATGAAGGCCTGGCCGGAAGGCGCCGAGCGCAAGACACGCATGGTCATGATCACCGACGGGCTGGAGGAGGCGTTCGTGCGCGAACTCTTCGATGCCTTTACCGGCCGGCCGCAGATCGACCGGGCCGATCGCCAGGGGCTGGAAAACAATCCGCTGGCCGTGCCGGGCATGAAGTTCTGACCTTGGTCAGCCCTTCCTGATACGGAAGCGATGTCCGCCATCCGCCTTTTCGGAGGCAACCAGCTCGTGGCCGTCCTCGTTGCAGAAATGCGGGATATCGATGACGGCGAGCGGATCGGTGGTTTCAATCGTCAGTTCCTCGCCGGATGCCATTTCGCCAAGCCGCCGGCGCGTCTTCAGGACGGGCAGGGGACATTTCAGCCCCCTGAGATCGTAGACCGTTTCGGGCGTGTCGCCGCTCACTTCGTGAACCAGCGTTTCCAGAACGGCTTCTTGCCGTCCGCATCCGCGACGTCTGAGGGCGCGGGCGCGGTCGTCTGTGCCTCGGGCGCTGCCGCCTGCGCTTGCGGCGGTGGAAGCTGGGGAACCGGAACCGAGGTCGTTGCTTTCAGGGCCGCCGTTGCCTCATCGGCCTGTTCCTGCGCTTCCTGCTTGGCTTCCAGGTCTTCGACCTTCATCAGCTTGCCAGCCTTCAAGGCCGAGCCGGTGGGCGCATAGGCGAGATCGCGGCCCTTGCGTTGCTCCGCAACCAGGGCCTTGCGCTCGGCTTCGGTCGGATCATACCAGACGAGGCCGTCATATTTGCGCAGCGCCTTGGCATAGGCGACGTCGTAGGTCTTGTTGTAGTCGGCGAGGGCAGCCGAGAGCGCCGGCGGCGTGCTCATCGGCGGGCAGGCGCCCGTCGAGCTGAACGACGACCCTTCGGCGGGTTGCTGGTTGAAGACGTATTTCTTCTCGCAGACATTGACCTCCGGCGGGCGCTTGGTGACCTCGAACTGGTCGTAGCCGACCTTCAGCATGTTCCAGAAGCCGATATACGGGCTCATGCGATGGCGGGCCATGTTGTCCGGCGTCATGCGGAAGGGGAAGGCCTGAAGCTGGATCGAAGTCTGGCCGCCGGCGAAAGCGTCGCGGGCAAAGCCGAAGATTTCGAGGATCTGCGCATCCGTCATCGAGTAGCAGCCGGACGACGAGCAGGCGCCGTGGATCATCAGGTTGCTGCCGCTGCGGGCATTTGCCCGATCATAGGTATTCGGATAGCCGGTGTTGATCGCTAGGAAATACTTGGAATAGGGGTTCAGATTGGCGCGTGTCAGGGGATAGAAGCCTTCGGGCGCCTGACGGTCGCCTTCCTTGACCTTCGGACCCAGGCGTCCCGACCAGGCGCAGATGGAATATTCGGCGATCTTGTCGAAGCGATTGTTGGTCTTCGCCTTCCAGATTTCCAGCACACCTTCTTCCTTGAAGATGCGGATCATGATCGGCGAATTCTTGGGCATATCCTTCGCCGCCATGCGGTTGAGGATTTCCTTCGGCAGCGGATGATCGACCTTGTCCTTGATGCCCGAGACATCGAGGACATCCGAGGAATTGTTGCAGCCGGCAAGAAAGGCTGCCATCAGCATTACGGCAATGAATTGCCTGTTGGCCATAATCGGTCGCTCACAGAATGTGTTTCGGCAGATCCCTGTCGCTGCCGGTTTTGTGCCCCGGATATTATCCGACTTATGCTTCACAAAACCTTACCAATATCGCTGCCTGCCGGCACGATTGACGGTAAGATTGTGTCGATATCATGAATTATGGCGGCTATTATTGCCATAATTCATCTACGCATCACAGCTTAGAGATTGCGGCCGATGGCCAGGTATTTCTGGCGCCGGTCGTTGCGCACCTGCTCGGGCGACAGGGCGGAAAGCTCCTGCAGCGCTGCGGCAATCGTATCGCCAGCGGAGGCGATGACCGTTTCGGCGTGGCGATGGGCGCCGCCGATCGGTTCCGGGATGATGCCGTCAATGATGCCGAGCGACTTCAGGTCATCCGCCGTGATCTTCATGTTGGTTGCAGCTTCCCGGGCGCGGGTCGAATCGCGCCACAGGATGGATGCCGCGCCTTCCGGCGAGATCACCGAGTAGATGGCGTGCTGGAGCATGTAGACGCGGTTGCCGGTGGCGATCGCGATCGCGCCGCCGGAGCCACCTTCGCCGAGGACGACGGAGACGATCGGCACCTTGACGTTCAGGCACATTTCCGTCGAGCGGGCGATCGCTTCCGCCTGGCCGCGTTCTTCGGCGCCGACGCCGGGATAGGCACCGGCCGTGTCGATCATGGTGATCAGCGGCAGATTGAAGCGGTCAGCCAGTTCCATGATGCGGATCGCCTTGCGGTAGCCTTCCGGACGGGGGCTGCCGAAATTGTGCTTCAGGCGCGACTTGGTGTCGCTGCCCTTTTCCTGGCCGAGAATGGCGACCGGCTGGCCGCGGAAGCGTCCGAGGCCGGCCTGGATGGCGGCGTCTTCCGCAAACTTGCGGTCGCCGGCGAGCGGCGTGAAGTCTTCGAACAGCGCTGCGGCGTAGTCGACGAAGTGGGGACGCTGCGGGTGGCGGGCGACCTGCGTCTTCTGCCAGGCGGTGAGATTGGTGTAGATCTCGGACATCGCCTCCTGCACGCGAACCTCGAGGCGGCCGATCTCGTCGCTCGTGTCGATGCTTTCGTCTTCTTCTGCCAGCTTCTTCAGTTCGAAAATCTTGCCTTCCAGATCGGAAATCGGCTTTTCGAAATCGAGATAATTGTGCATCAGTCGGGTCCGGTTTCTCAATGTCCGTGCCGTTCGGCCGGTATGGGCCGAGCTTTCTGACGGTCCTAATCTAGATTTTTCACCCGTTTGGCAAGGGGGTGATGTGTTTCCACAAGGTCGCGCAGCCTTTCCTCCAGTACGTGAGTATATATCTGCGTGGTGGAAATGTCCGAATGTCCGAGCAATTCCTGCACGACGCGCAGGTCCGCGCCGTTCTGCAGCAGATGGCTGGCAAAGGCATGGCGCAGAACGTGTGGCGATAGCGCGGAGGGCGGCAGGCCGGCGCGGATGGCGAGGTCCTTCAGGTCACGGGCAAACACCTGGCGCGGCAGGTAGCCGGCCTTTCCCGAAGACGGGAACAGCCATTCGGAATCGTCCTCGCGGCCTACCGCAGCGGCCTCCTGCCTGCGGGCTGAGGCATAGGCGCGCAACGCCCTGATCGCCGCCTGCGACAGCGGAACGACGCGTTCCTTGTTGCCCTTGCCGCGGATCATCAGGAAGCGGCCTTCGTGATCCAGTACCTTAGCCGGCAGTGACACGAGTTCGGTCACGCGCATGCCGGTCGCATAAAGAAGCTCGAGCAGGGCCAGCAGACGGCGACGCTGCAATTGTCCGGGCCCTTCGGTCTCCGCCTCTTCGGTCGCTTGGTCGATCAGGCGCGTGACATCGTCGACGCTCAGGATTTTCGGCAGGGAGAGGTTCTTCTTCGGCGCGTCGAGAATGCCCGTCGGATCGTCGTCGCGCAGACCCTCGGCATAGAGGAACTTGTAGAACTGGCGCAGACAGGAGAGGTGGCGCGCCTGGGTGCTCGGCTGGAAGCCGGCCGCCGAGAGCGATGCCAGATAGGCGGACAGATCCTCCGTCGTCGCCTCGGCGATGCGCGCGCCGCGCGCTTTCAGGAAAGCATGCAGACTGTCGAGATCGCGCTGATAGGAGGCGAGCGTATTGACCGCCGCGCCGCGTTCGGCGCTCATCATCTCGAGGAAGGATTCCATATGGGCGCGGCCGAGATCCCTCATGGCTTGTCGCGCTCGCTTTGCGGCTTCAGGAGATCGGGCGGGACATCGACGGATATCTGCCTCGGCGCCGGCTCGACCAGGACCGTCAGAGCAAACATCGCCGCGTAGATCGATCCCGCGATAACCGCAATGATGAAGATCAGCCGGGTGAGGGTAGGCATTCAGACGTCCTCTAGGTTCATCACCTTATGGATAAGCCGGCAGCCGATCGCAAGGCAGGTGTGGTCCAGTCCCTGTCTTTTGACGCAGAATGGCTTGACGCTTGCTTTACATTTGTCGATACCGTGATGAAATTTTGCCAGAAAAGCGTGATGACCGAGCTTCAAACACCCGTCGCCGAGACCCTTCGTGACAAGGCCCTGAAAGCCATTGGCGGACGGAACCTCATTCTGGTCGGTCTGATGGGGGCGGGCAAGTCCGCCATCGGTCGCATGGTCGCAGCCGAACTGGGCATTCCCTTCATCGATACCGACCATGAAATCGAAACCGTTTCACGCATGACGATTGCCGAGCTTTTTGCCGCCTATGGCGAAGACGAGTTTCGCGCGCTGGAAACGCGCGTGGTCGGGCGCATCCTGCAGGACGGGCCGCGCGTGGTCTCGACGGGCGGCGGCGCCTTCATCAATGAAAGAACCCGAGAGGAAATCCGCAACGCCGGTCTTTCGGTCTGGCTGAAGGCCGACCTTGAAACGCTCTGGGAGCGGGTCAACAAGCGCAGCCATCGTCCATTGCTGAAAACCGAGAACCCGAAGCAGACGCTCGAGAAGCTGATGGATAGCCGCTATCCGATCTATGCGCAGGCGGATATCACCGTGGTCTCCCGAAACGTCCGCAAGGACGTCATGACGCGCGAAGTGCTGAAGGCGGTTGCCCGTCTGAACAAGGAAAATTGCACCGATGAGTGAACTGAAATCCGTCCGCGTTCCGCTTGGCGACCGGTCCTACGACATCCTCATCGGCGGCGGCCTTCTGGCCGATGCCGGCAAGCGGCTGGCGGAACGGATCAAGGGCCGGCGCGCGGCGATCGTCTCCGACGAGCATGTTGCGCCGCTCTATCTGGAGATGGTGAGCGCCGGCTTGAAGGCCGAGGGTTTCCAGGTTTTCCCGATCATCATGCCGGCGGGCGAGAAGACCAAGAGCTTCGAGCATCTGGTGACCGTCACGGACGCGTTGCTGGATGCGCGCATCGAGCGCAACGACGTTGTGATCGCTCTTGGCGGCGGCGTCATCGGCGACCTTACCGGCTTTGCCGCGGGCATCATCCGCCGCGGTGTGCGGTTCGCGCAGGTCCCGACGTCCCTTCTTGCCCAGGTGGATTCCTCCGTCGGCGGCAAGACCGGCATCAACACCCGGCATGGCAAGAACCTCGTCGGCGTCTTCTACCAGCCCGATCTGGTGATTGCCGATACCAGCGTGCTCGACACGCTGAGCGAGCGCGAGTTCCGTGCCGGTTATGCCGAAGTCGCCAAGTATGGCCTGATCGACAAGCCGGACTTCTTCGCGTGGCTGGAGACGAACTGGCGCGAGGTTTTTGCGGGCGGTCCGGCACGCGCCGAGGCGATCGCCATCAGCTGCCAGGCCAAGGCGGACGTGGTAGCCGCCGACGAACGCGAAAACGGTCAGCGCGCGCTCCTCAATCTCGGCCATACCTTCGGCCACGCACTGGAAGCGGCGACGCAGTATGACAGCCGACGGCTGGTGCATGGCGAAGGGGTCGCCATCGGCATGGTGCTGGCGCATGAATTCTCCGCGCGGATGAACCTTGCAAGCCCGGATGCCGCATCCCACGTTAAGGCGCATCTGAAAGAGGTGGGACTTCCGACCGTCATCCAGGACATTCCCGGCGCGCTGCCGCCGGCCGACGTGCTGATGGACGCGATCGCGCAGGACAAGAAGGTGAAGGCCGGCAAGCTGACCTTCATCCTGACGCGCGGGATCGGCCAGTCGTTTGTTGCAGATGACGTTCCCGCCTCCGAGGTCTTGAGCTTCCTGAAGGAAAAACACCCGTCATGACATTCGAAGGCATCATCGCGGCACTGGCAGAACACTGGATGACCATCTCCGCCATCCTGGTGCTGATCATCGCGTCTGCCTTTTTCTCCGGTTCCGAGACGGCCCTGACGGCCGTGTCGCGCGCCCGCATGCACTCGCTGGAAAACAGCGGTGACGTGAAGGCCGGCATGGTGAACTCCCTTATCGAGCGGCGCGACCGGCTGATCGGCGCGCTGCTGATCGGTAACAACCTCGTCAATATTCTCGCCTCGTCGCTGACCACAAGCCTGTTCCTGGCGCTGTTCGGGGCTTCGGGCGTCGCGATTGCGACGGTCGTCATGACGACGCTTCTGGTCATCTTTTCGGAAGTGCTGCCGAAGAGCTGGGCGATCTCGAGCCCGGACCGTTTCGCGCTCGCGGTTTCCACGCCGGTGCGCTTTCTGGTGGCCGTGATCGGTCCGCTGTCGGCGGGCGTCAACATGATCGTCCGCTTCATCCTCGGCCTGTTCGGGCTGACCCTTTCTGCCGACCATTCGATGTTGTCGGCCCATGAGGAACTTCGCGGCGCCGTCGACCTGCTCCACAAGGAAGGCTCGGTGGTGAAGGCTGACCGCGACCGTCTCGGCGGCGTTCTCGACCTCGGCGAGCTGGAAGTGTCCGACGTCATGATCCACCGCACCGCCGTTCGCGGGGTCAATGCCGACGACCCGCCGGAGGTGGCGGTCAGGACCGTTCTGACGAGCCCTTACACCCGCATGCCGCTGTGGCGCGGTTCGGCGGAAAACATCATCGGCGTCGTGCACGCCAAGGACCTGCTGCGCGCGCTTGCCGAAGTCGAGGCGGATTCGTCCAAGGTCGACATCGTCAGGATCGCCCAGAAGCCGTGGTTCGTGCCGGACAGCACCAACCTCAAGGACCAGCTGAACGCCTTCCTGCGCCGCAAGGTGCATTTCGCCGTCGTGGTCGACGAATATGGCGAGGTGCAGGGTATCGTCACGCTTGAGGACATTCTGGAAGAAATCGTCGGCGACATTGCCGACGAGCACGACCTTGAAATCTCCGGCGTGCGCCAGGAAGCCGACGGATCCATCGTGGTCGACGGCTGGGTGCCGATCCGAGACCTCAACCGGGCGCTCGACTGGGAGCTTCCGGACGAGGAGGCGACGACGATCGCCGGTCTGGTCATCCACGAATCGAAGACCATCCCGGAAGAGCGGCAAGCCTTCACCTTCTACGGCAAGCGTTTCACCGTCATGAAGCGCGAGAAGAACCGGATCGTCCAGCTGCGAATCCGCCCGATCGAGGACGCCGAGGTCATCAAGTAAGGGACCCGGTGCTCACCAGCGGGTCGGTTCGCCCGGCGCTGCCGGCTCGATCGCGAGCGCATGCAGCCCATCGTCGATCTCGCTCTTGAGCGCGTCCGTGACGGCGCGGTGGCGGGCAATGCGCGTCATGCCAGCGAAGGTTTCCGCGACGATCCGCACGCGAATGTGGGTTCCCGCAGTGCCGTCCATGCCTTGATGGCCGGCGTGCTGGTGGCTTTCGTCGATCACCACCAGCCGCTGCGGCGCGAAGGTTCGGGTCAACGTGTCTTCGATACGGTCTTTTCTGGTCGTCATCGTTGGTTTGTCCTGGATTCGGTATTCGTCCGGCGGCCGGCGAAAAGGGCAGGCACAAAGCCAGCAACAAAGCGTTTTGTCAATTCTTGCCGCGGTCCATGCGGCGCACCATAAAGGGTATCATGAGGCTCGATTCAAAATATTTCGACAAGGTTCGCACGCGGCGCAAACGGGCGCCGGAACCGGACCAGTCCGTTCCCACCTGCCAGTGGGACGGCTGTGACCAGAAGGGTACCCACCGGGCGCCGGTCGGGCGTAATGCCGAAGGCAAGTTCTTCCTGTTCTGCTTCGAGCATGTGAAGGAATACAACAAGGGCTACAACTACTTCTCCGGCCTTTCGGACAGCGAGATCGCGCGCTACCAAAAGGAGGCGATCACCGGCCACCGCCCCACCTGGACGGTCGGCGTCAACAGCGCGGTGCGGTCCAGCCCGCTGCATGGTTCGACCAGGTCCGGGAGTGCGGCTTCGTTCGCGCGGGTGCGAGATCCGTTCGGCTTCGTCAACCAGGGCGGCCGGGAAAGCCGTTTCGAACCGCGCCAGCGCAAGTTGAAAACGCTCGAAGCCAAGGCGTTCGATACGCTGGAGCTTTCCGCCAACGCGCAGGGGCCGGATATCAAGCGGGCCTACAAGGAACTGGTGAAGAAGCACCACCCTGACGCAAATGGTGGCGACCGTGGCTCGGAGGAAAGATTTCGTGCCGTGGTACAAGCATATCAATTGTTAAAACAGGCTGGCTTCTGCTAAGCGAACACGATACGAAAAAAACTTGGCACATGAAGTTTGAGATGTCGCAGCCGAGTGTCTCCCGCCCGGCATGGAGTTACGATGAGCAAGACTGAATATGATTATGCAAACCTGCCCGACACAACCGTTTCGGTCAGGGAAGTTTTCGGCATTGACACCAACCTGCGCGTTCCTGCCTACACGAAGGGCGATGCCTACGTGCCGGACGTCGATCCGGACTATCTCTTCGACCGCGAAACGACGCTTGCCATTCTCGCCGGCTTTGCCCACAACCGCCGCGTGATGGTCTCCGGTTTCCACGGCACCGGTAAGTCGACCCATATCGAGCAGGTCGCGGCCCGCCTCAACTGGCCTTGCGTGCGCGTCAACCTCGACAGCCATGTCAGCCGTATCGACCTCGTCGGCAAGGACGCAATCGTCGTTCGCGACGGAATGCAGATCACCGAATTCGTCGACGGCATCCTGCCCTGGGCCTACCAGCACAATGTCGCGCTCGTCTTCGACGAATACGACGCGGGCCGTCCGGACGTCATGTTCGTCATCCAGCGCGTGCTGGAATCGTCAGGTCGCCTGACGCTGCTCGACCAGAGCCGCGTCATTCGCCCGCACCCGTCGTTCCGCCTGTTTGCCACCGCCAACACGGTCGGCCTCGGTGATACGACCGGCCTCTATCACGGCACGCAGCAGATCAACCAGGCGCAGATGGACCGCTGGTCGATCGTGACGACGCTCAACTATCTGCCGCACGAGAACGAAGTCGATATCGTCTGCGCCAAGGTGAAGAGCTTCCAGACCGGTAGCGGCCGCGAGACGGTGTCGAAGATGGTTCGCGTCGCCGATCTGACGCGCGCGTCCTTCATGAACGGCGACCTGTCTACCGTCATGAGCCCGCGCACGGTCATCACCTGGGCAGAGAATGCCGAGATCTTCGGCGACGTCGCCTTTGCGTTCCGCGTCACCTTCCTCAACAAGTGCGACGAGCTGGAGCGGACGCTGGTGGCGGAACATTACCAGCGTGCCTTCGGCATCGAGCTGAAGGAAAGCGCCGCGAACATCGTGCTCACCGCCTGAGAAAGGCCCGATCATGGCAGGCCCCGGAGACAACCTACGGAGCACGGCCGGCAAGGCCGTCGATACCGAACCGATGCGGCGCGCCGTAACTGGCTGTGTACGTGCGGTTGCCGGCGATCCGAACATCGAAGTCAGCTTCTCCAACGAGCGGCCGGGGCTGGCCGGCGAGCGGGTTCGCCTGCCGGAACTCTCCAAAAAGCCGACGGCGCACGAACTGGCGGTCATCCGCGGTCTCGGCGATTCGATGGCGCTGCGTCTCGCCTGCCATAACGCCAAGATCCACGCGACCATGTCGCCACAGGGCGACGATGCGCGGGCGATCTTCGACGCGGTCGAGCAGGCGCGGGTGGAATCGATCGGCGCGCGGCGGATGGCGGGTGTCGCGGAGAACCTGAAATCGATGCATTCGGAGAAATACGCCAAGGCGAATTTCCAGGGCATCGAGCGCCAGGACGACGCGCCGCTCGGCGAAGCCGTCGCCATGCTTGTGCGTGAAAAGCTGACCGGTGAAAAGGCGCCCGGCTCAGCCGGCAAGGTGCTGGACCTGTGGCGGCCGTTCATCGAGGACAAGGCCGGCAACGAACTCGACAATCTGTCCGGCAGTATCGAAGACCAGCAGGCGTTTGCCCGCATCGTGCGCGACATGCTCTCCTCCATGAATGTCGCCGAGGAATATGCCGACCCGGAAACGGAAGAGGACGACGAGAGCGAGGCCACGGACGAGGATCAGCCCCGCAGCGAAGAGCAGGGCGAGGAGCAGATGGAGGAGGAGGCCGGCTCCGAATCCGCGCCCGCCGAGGAAAACGAGTCGTCCCAGGAGCAGATGGAAGACGGCGAGATGGACGGCGCCGAGATTTCCGATGAGGAAATGTCCGACGAGGGCGACGACGAATCCGAGACGCCCGGCGAAACGCGCCGCCCCAATGGCCCGCTGGACGACGTCAACGAGAAGGTCGATTACCGCGTCTTCACGCCGGAATTTGACGAAGAGATTTCCGCCGAGGAACTGTGCGACGAGGCCGAACTGGACCGGCTGCGCGCCTTCCTCGACAAGCAGCTTGCGCACCTGCAGGGCGCCGTCGGGCGGCTGGCAAACCGCCTGCAGCGCCGCCTGATGGCGCAGCAGAACCGGTCCTGGGACTTCGACCTGGAAGAAGGCTATCTCGACACGGCGCGGCTCATGCGCGTCGTCATCGATCCGATGCAGCCGCTCTCCTTCAAGATGGAGCGGGACACGAATTTCCGCGACACCGTGGTCAGCCTGGTCATCGACAATTCCGGTTCCATGCGCGGCCGTCCGATCACCGTTGCCGCCTCCTGTGCCGACATTCTGGCGCGCACGCTGGAGCGTTGCGGCGTCAAGGTGGAAATCCTCGGCTTCACCACCAAGGCCTGGAAGGGCGGTCAGTCGCGCGAGAAGTGGCTGGCAAACGGCAAGCCGCAGTCGCCGGGCCGCCTCAACGACCTGCGTCATATCGTCTACAAGTCCGCGGACGCACCCTGGCGGCGGGCACGACGCAATCTCGGCCTGATGATGCGGGAAGGCCTGCTGAAGGAAAACATCGACGGCGAAGCGCTGATCTGGGCGCATAACCGCCTGCTCGGCCGTCCCGAGCAGCGTCGCATCCTGATGATGATTTCCGACGGTGCGCCGGTCGACGATTCCACATTGTCGGTCAATCCGGGCAACTATCTGGAGCGGCACCTCAGGGCTGTCATCGAGCAGATCGAGACGAAGTCGCCGGTCGAACTTCTGGCGATCGGCATCGGCCACGACGTGACGCGCTACTACCGCCGTGCAGTGACGATCATCGATGCGGACGAACTGGCCGGCGCTATGACCGAGCAGCTCGCCGCTCTCTTCGAAGACGAGCAGATGACGCGCAAGCGGGGCGGCAGCCGGCGTCGCGCCGGCTGATTGCCGGCTTTGCCTTATGACTGAAGAAGGTCCAGTGCCGTGCTGGCCGTCAGATCGGCGGCAGGGTCCTCGTTCCGATTGTCGGCACTGAGCGTGCCGGGGGCAGCCTCATCGGAAAGGCCGAGCTTTTTCTTGATCTCCTCGGCGATTTCCTTCTCGATCTGCTCGCGGACTTCGGCGGGTGCTGCGGCCAGCGATTCTTCCGTCATGCCGCGTTCTTCGAGATATTGTGCCCGTATCTGCTCGGCTGCCGTTCTGTTGGCGATGTCACTGAATTCGTCCGCCAGGGCCGCGTGACGCGCGTCGGCAGCCGATGCCTTGTCTGCCTCCTGCGCGGCTAGCCTCTCTTCTCGTGTGAGCTCCGGTGGCGTGCCATTGCCGATGATGTCATCGAAGCTCGCCGTATCGGCTGTCTTCATGTTGCCGTTGCCTGTGGAGGTGTAGGCAGCGACCTTCGTGTACGAGCCGCCAAGAGCATAAGCGTGAACCATGTCGTTCCTCGTGGTGCGCCAAGCGCAGAATTTCTACCAATACGCGAATAATTTCTTTCTTTACTTGCGTGAGGCTGACGCGTTCTGCGCCTGTCGGCGAGATAGCGGGTTTCGCGATTCGTCACGGCGTTGTAAACAGCGGCTCAGACTTTCGAGGATCCCGATCAAAATGCGCTTTCCCAATCGCCGGGCCGTTATTGCCTGTGCCGCCTTCGCGGTGACAATCGGCCTCAGCGGCCCCGCCAATGGCGGAAGCACGGTGACCGCGCGGCAGATCACGACTTTTGAACCCGGATCCGATGCGACCCGGTTCGGGGCGTTCGAATTTGTCGGTGGCCTGGTGATGAGCTCGCCGGACAGCCTCTTCGGTGCCTGGTCGTCCATCCGCTTCCGCCCCGACGGCCGGCATTTCGTCGGCGTGCTCGATACGGGCCACTGGATTACGGGGCAGATCGAACGAGGCAAGGATGGCAGGTTGAGCGGGCTCGGCGATGTGGCGATCACCGCGGTCAAAGATGCGTCCGGATCCCCGCAATCGCAGAAATGGCGGGTGGATGCCGAAGGGCTGACGATGATGGATGGCGGTGAGATTGCCGTCAGCTTCGAGCAGCGCCATCGCGTCGATGTCTATCCCGATCCCGGATTCGAGGCATCAAAGCCGCTGCGCACGCTTGATTTCCTGATCCCCCGCGACGAACTGCGCAGCAATGGCGGGTTCGAGACGCTGGTCCACACTCCGGATTCAGGACCGCTAGGCGGTTCGCTGATGGTGATTGCAGAGAAGAGTGTGGATGCGGCCGGCAATATGTTCGGCGCGGTCCTGAGTGGCCCCAGGAAGGGTGTCTTCACCGTCCGCCGCACGGACGATTTCGACGTGACGGACGGAACGTTCCTGCCGGACGGTGACCTCTTGATTCTCGAGCGCCGGTTCAATTTCTCCGACGGTCTCGACATGCGCATTCGGCGGATCAGCGCGGACGACATCCGGCCGGGCGCTCTCGTCGATGGCGACGTGCTGCTGCAGGCAGGGCTGTCCTACCAGATCGACAACATGGAGGGGATCGACGCCGTTCAGGCCGAGGATGGCAGCACCCATGTCATCCTTGTTTCGGACGACAATCATTCGATCCTGCAGCGTAGCCTGATGCTGGAATTCAAGCTGGTCGAATGAGTGCGGCGCGCGCGGAGATCGCTCCGCACGCGTGGCTTTTCATGGAACGTCAGGCAGTCGGTTCTGCAGCCGGCATCGGCTTGACGAGGCTTATCACGGCGCCATAGGGCAGCAGCATGCAGAAGCCGATCAGAAGCTTCACCGTGAAGTCGCCGATCGCCCAGGACATCCAGCGCGGGATATCGTAGGCGACGACGCCGAGGATCGGAGCGGTGCCGAGCGCGAAGTCGTCATTCGGACCGAGGAAGACGAAGGCCGCCGCAAATGCCAGCGAGAAGAAGATGACCGTATCCAGTGCGGAGCCGAGCAGCGTCGACACCAGCGGCGCCTTCCACCAGCTCGACCGGCGAAGCCGGTTGAACAGCGTGATGTCGAGCAGCTGGCCGACGAGATAGGCGGAGCCCGATGCGATCGCGATGCGGTGAGTCGATGCGGCGATGGAGAGGATGACGGCGACCGCGAAGCCGGCGGCCACCACGCGGCGTGCCGCCGCCGGTCCGAACTGCCGGTTGGTCAGATCCGTGATCAGGAACGACACCGGATAGATGAAGGCGCCATAGGTGAGGATATCGGCGAGATTGATGCCGAAGATGGTGCCGGGTACCGGGAACTGCACGAGGAAGTTCGAGGCGACGACGACGAGCGTCATCAGGGCGACGTAGGGGAGTGTGTGTCTGAGCATCTGCATTTTTTTATCCTGGGGTATGCCACCAGTTGGAGTGTCGATTATGCACAAGCAAAAGGCCTGACCGGATGCCGGTCAAGCCTTTTCAAGCTTCAAGCACTGTGGCCTTATCAGGCGGCTTCTGCCGTCTTCTTGACGATCTGGCGGCGCAGCAGGCGAGCTCGCATCGAGAGATCGTTCTCATCGGCCTTCAGGAGGAAGGCGTCGAGACCACCGCGATGCTCAACCGAACGCAGGGCCGCAGCCGATACGCGCAGACGATAACGCTGGCCGAGAGCATCGGAGATCAGCGTGACGCTGCACAGGTTCGGCAGGAACTTGCGCCTGGTCTTGTTGTTCGCGTGGCTGACATTGTTACCCGACTGGACGCCCTTGCCGGTCAATTCGCAACTGCGGGACATGATACACCTTTATTTCTTTTTCTTCGCATTGGATCGTCTGCCAGGCAAAGCCCGGTGCGCAATCCAACTCGTCATGATTGGAAAGTTGCGGTTCTATAGTCAGAGGAGCCGTCCGCGTCAAGCCAAAGCTCGCGGTTTTCGCTGATTCAGACAAAAACTTGCTTCAATTCACATCTAGCCGGATATCATGTCACAGACAACGAGCCGCAAAGGCCGACCATCCGCCGGGCGGGCGAAAAGGTACCTTCTAGATGATGCGTCGCTTAGCTCTTCTGGGCGCTCTGTGCGTCCTTCCGGTTCTCAACCCGCAGGCCTCGGCTGAGGGCGGTGGCGGCACGACCGAGTACAAGGTGACGCTCGCCGGCTTCACCGTTGCCGGCGCCACCTTCGTCTCGCGCATCGACAACAGCGCCTTCACCATCAATGGTCGCATCAAGGCTCGCGGTATTGCCGATCTCTTCACCGACTTCGATGCGACCGCGGATGTGCGGGGCGCAGTTCGTGATGGGCGGCTTGCGCCTGTGCAATACGCGCTCGCCTACAAGAAGGGCAAGAAGCGCCGCAAGTTCACCGTCGCCTTCGACAACGGCAATGTGACCTCCTCGGAGGTCGTGCCGTCAAAGCGGCGACCCAAGGATTGGGTGGATGTGCAGCCGGCGCATCTTGTCGGTGTTGCCGATCCGATATCGGGCCTGATTCTTCCACCGAATGAAGGGGCCTGTCCGAAGCAGGTCTCGCTCTTCGACGGCGAAACGCGGATGGAGCTCACAATGTCGTTCCGCTACATGCGCAAGTTTTCCGCCGCGGGCTACAAGGGAGAAGCGGCGGTCTGCTCCGTCAATTTCAAGCCTGAGGCGGGGTACAAGAAGAGCGACAAGGACATGCGCTACCTTGCTGACAGTTCCGGCATGGAGATCTGGTTTGCGAGGACCGCTTCCGGCGGGGCCTATGCGCCGGTGCATGTGGATATTCCGACACGGGCCGGATCGCTGGTGATCCGGGCGGTGCGTTTCGAAGGGTAGCGGTCCATATTGCCAGTCATGGTGGTGCCGGGTATGGTCCGCAAACTTTCGTTCCAGACCTCTCCTGCCGGATACCCTCACATGCAGACCCGCGCGACCTTGATCGGCTTCACGGCCATAATGATGTGGTCATTCCTGGCGCTGTTCACAGCCGCTTCGGGCAAGGTGCCGCCGTTCCAGCTGGCGGCCATGACCTTTGCGATCGGCAGCCTGCCCGGCATCCTGTCCCTGATCCTGCGCCCGGAAAGGCGCCGGTCGCTGCGTCAGCCTATCCCCGTCTGGGCGCTCGGCATCGGCGGTCTGTTCGGCTACCATTTTCTCTATTTTACCGCACTTCGGAATGCGCCGCCGGTCGAGGCCGGTCTGATCGCCTATCTCTGGCCGCTGCTGATCGTCGTCGGGTCGGCGATGCTGCCGGGCGAGCGGCTGAGGTGGTTTCATGTTGCCGGCGCCTTGATGGGGCTCGGCGGCACGGTCCTGATCGTCGGCCGCCATGGCGTCGCCTTTGATGGAGCCTACGCCCTTGGATACGGCGCGGCATTTCTCTGTGCCTTCACCTGGTCGGCTTATTCGCTGCTCTCCCGGCGATTCGGCAAGGTCCCGACGGATGTCGTCGCCGGCTTCTGCCTTGCGACCGCGATTCTCTCTCTCTTTAGCCATCTTGCCCTGGAGCAGACGGTCTGGCCGGAGACCACAGGCGAATGGCTGGCGGTCATCGGATTGGGACTGTTCCCGGTCGGCGCTGCCTTCTACACCTGGGACTATGGGGTGAAGAACGGCGATATCCAGATTCTCGGCGCGTCGAGCTATGCGGCGCCGCTCGTCTCGACACTGGTTCTGGTGCTGGCCGGCTTCGCGGTTCTCGACTGGCGGATCGGCCTTGCGTGCCTGCTGATCACCGGCGGCGCGATGCTGGCGGCCAAGGAAATGATCGTCCGGCGGGCGGCAAGGGCCAAGTAGGCGGCCTCAACGGTCGAGCGGATTCCAGTCTGACGGAGCCATTTCGAAGCTCGAGAACTCGAATCCGGGCGCAACCGTGCAGCCGACCAGCGTGTAGTCGCCGAGCGTTTCCGCGGACTGCCACCAGCCCGAATGGACGATCGCCTGCGGATGTTCGCCGGCAGCGAGGTTCGTTCCGAGTGTAACGGTATCGCTGATCAGTCCGTCCGAGGAGCGGTGCAGCGCGAGTGGCGCACCGGCGTAATAGTGCCAGATTTCGACGGCATCCCGCACACGATGCCAGTGCGATTTCTCGCCCTTCTGCAGCATATAGTAGATGGCGGTCGAATGGCCGCGCGGCGCGCCGGCCGTATCGCGGAAAGTTTCCGCGTACCAGCCGCCTTCCGGATGCGGCTGCAGGGAAAGTTTCTGAATGATCTCGTCGGCCGTCATCTGAAATTGTCCTTGCGCTTTCGGATCTCTGCAAAAACATCGGCGTCGCTTGCCGCCTCCATGCCCAGATGGGCGCGAATGCCGGCGTCGGACGGCCTTAGGAACGGGTTTGTTGCCTTCTCCAGCCCGATCGTGGTCGGAATGTTGAACTTGCCGTCAGCCCGCAAGGTCTCGATCTCGCCAGCGCGTTTCGCAAGCGCGGCATTGTCCGGATCGACCGTGACGGCAAAGCGGGCATTGGACAGCGTATATTCGTGGCCGAAATAGACCTTGGTTTCGTCCGGCAGTTCGGCGAGCTTTTGCAGCGACTGCCACATGTCCGCCGCAGGTCGCTCGAACAGGCGGCCGCAGCCAAGCGCGAACAGGGTGTCGGCGGCAAAGAGCAGCGCGTCATCCGGGAAATAGTAGCAGATGTGGCCGGCGGTGTGGCCGGGCGTTTCGATCACATGAACCGGATGGCCGGCGAATTCGAAGCGGTCGTTGTCGCCGAATGCCTGGTCCAGGCCCGGGATGGCGACGGCTTCGTTGATCGGACCGATGATCTCGCAGTCGAACTTCTCCTTGAGCGCAAGGTTGGCTTCAACGTGGTCCTGGTGATGATGCGTGGTCAGGATATGGGTGAGCTTCCAGCCGCGGCGTGCGAGAGCGTCCAGGATCGGTGCTTCCTCCGGCGCATCGATGGCGGCCGTCAGTTTCGTTTCGGGGTCGTGCAACAGCACGCCGAAATTGTCGCTGCGGCAGGGAAAGACATCGATTTCGAAAAGGGCCATCTACAACACTCCATGCAACCGGGATCACTCTGTCAATGATGGAGAATGTAGACTGTTCCGTCTTGAAGTCCACCGAAACGCAGCTAGGTTTACGGCATGCATACGGACATCGTCGACCTCAGGCAGTTCTACAATTCCGAGCTCGGTCATCTGGCCGAGCATTCGATCGCCATGGCGCTGTCCTCGATATGGGCGAGGCTGCCCGAGGAGCGTCTCGTCGGCCTCGGTTATGCGACGCCCTATCTCGACCGGTTTCGCACCGATACCGAGCGCACCTTCGCCTTCATGCCGGCCGGGCAGGGGGCGGTGAACTGGCCGCTCGGCGAGTATTCATCCACGGCGCTGATCTTCGATGAGGAACTGCCGCTGCCCGACGCCTCGATCGACCGGGTGCTGATGGTGCATGCACTGGAGTTCACCGAAAACCCGCGGGAATCGCTGAAGGAAATCTGGCGCATCCTGGCGCCTGGCGGCCGCCTCGTCATCGTCGTGCCGAACCGGCGCGGCGTCTGGGCGCAGATGGAGCACACGCCCTTCGGCTCCGGCCGTCCCTATTCCCGCGGGCAGTTGTCGACCCTGCTCAGGGAAACCAATTTCACGCCGATCTCGGCGACGGATGCGCTGTTCTTCCCGCCCTCGCGGTTCCGCACGATCCTCAAGCTGCGCACGCCGCTCGAACGTTTCGGGCGCAAGCTCTGGCCGCTGTTTTCCGGGGTCATCATCGTCGAGGCGCAGAAGCGGCTCTATCAGGGGCTGCCGGTCACGGCACGGGCGTCGCGGCGTGTCTTCGTTCCGGTTCTCGCACCGCATGGCGTGCCCACCACGCGGGATGCCGCAGGCTCACGAAATCTCGGCTGATCGCGCCGCGCCCCGCCTCGACAAAAGGCGCAATCCGCTTTAATCGGTGGTTTCCTTTCGGGCCGGCAGCGTTCGGCCCAAATCCGCAAGGTCGATCAGATGAGTACCGAAATGCAAGAGCCTGTTCCGCGTCCCGGCATCCTTGATATAGCGGCTTACGTTCCGGGCAAGGAAACCGCCCCCGGTGTGGCCAAGGTCTACAAGCTTTCCTCCAACGAGACACCGCTTGGGCCGAGCCCGAAGGCGATCGATGCGTTCCGCGGCGCCGCCGGTCATCTCGAGCTCTATCCGGATGGGCAGGCGACGGAGTTGCGTGAAGCCATCGCTTCCGTGCACGGGCTGAACACGGCCAACCTCATCTGCGGCAACGGGTCTGACGAGCTTCTCGGCCTGCTCTGCCATGTCTATCTCAGCCCCGGCGACGAGGGCATCATCACCGAGCACGGCTTCCTCGTCTACAAGATCCAGATCAAGGGCGCCGGCGCGACGCCGGTCGTGGTCAAGGAGAAGGACTGCACGGTCGATGTCGACGCCATTCTCGCGGCCGTGACGGCGAAGACGAAGATCGTCTTCATCGCCAATCCGGGCAATCCGACCGGAACCTATGTGCCCGTCAGCGAGATCCGCCGCCTGCATCAGAACCTGCCGCCGCATGTGCTTCTCGTTCTTGATGCGGCCTATGCCGAATATGTCCGCCGCAACGATTATGAGGCCGGTATCGAGCTGGTGTCGTCAAACCGCAACGTGGTCATGACCCGCACCTTCTCCAAGGTCTACGGGCTCGCCGCCCTGCGCGTCGGCTGGCTCTACGGGCCGCTGGCGGTGATCGATGCCTTGAACCGCATGCGTGGTCCCTTCAACCTCAACGCTCCGGCGATCGCCGCCGCTTCGGCCGCCATCCGCGACCAGGGTTTCGTCGGCAAGGCGGTCGAGCACAACCTCACCTGGATTTCGACGGTGACAGAGGAGCTGGAAAAGCTGGGCCTGAAGGTGACGCCGTCGGTCGCCAATTTCGTTCTGATCCATTTCCCGGAGGTGGACGGCAAGCGCGCCGACGAGGCCGACGCCTTCCTGACCAGCCGGGGCTATATCCTCAGGGCGGTCAAGGGATACGGTTTCGCCAATTCCCTGCGGATGACGATCGGTTCGGAAGAGGCCAATCGCGGCGTGATCGCCGCGCTGACGGAATTCATGGGTGCACAGCAATGAGCAATGTTCTTTTCGACCGCATCGCGCTGATCGGTATCGGTCTTATCGGTTCGTCCATCGCACGCGACATCAAGAAGCACGGTTTGGCCGGGGAAGTCGTGATTTCCTCGCGCAGCGCCGATACGCTGAAGCGCGCCCAGGAACTGGAACTCGGCGATCGCTACGTCTCGTCCGCCGCTGACGCCGTCAAGGGTGCGGATCTCGTCGTCGTCTCCGTTCCGGTCGGCGCTTCGGCCGCCGTTGCCGCAGAGATCGCCGGCAGCCTGAAGCAGGGTGCAATCGTCACCGATGTCGGTTCCACCAAGGCGTCGGTCATCGCGCAGATGCAGCCGCATATGCCGGATTACGTCCATTTCATTCCGGGCCACCCGATTGCGGGTACCGAGCGGTCGGGACCGGATGCCGGTTTCTCGGGCCTCTTCTCCGGTCGCTGGTGCATCCTGACGCCGCTCGAAGGCACCGACCCTGCGGCGCTGCAGGCGCTCAAGGATTTCTGGATGGCGCTCGGCTCGAAGATCGACGAGATGGACCCACTGCATCATGACAAGGTGCTGGCGATCGTCTCGCACCTGCCGCAGATCATCGCCTACAACATCGTCGGCACCGCCGATGACCTGGAAACGGTGACCGAATCGGAAGTCATCAAATACTCGGCCTCGGGTTTCCGCGACTTCACCCGTCTCGCCGCCTCCGATCCGACCATGTGGCGCGACGTCTGCCTGCACAACAAGGACGCGATCCTTGAAATGCTGGCGCGGTTTTCGGAAGATCTCGCCTATCTGCAGCGGGCGATCCGCTGGGGGGAGGGCGACAAGCTGTTCGAACTCTTCACCCGCACGCGGGCGATCCGCCGTCTGATCATCGAGGCCGGCCAGGACGTCGACACGCCGGACTTCGGCCGTCATCTGCGCGACGAGAAGAAGTAATCGCGAAACCGCAGTTTCAGAGCGGCGGCAGATAGCCGATCGGAATGAAGCTGACAAAGACGGCGCCATCCTCGATGTCGAGGCTGATGGTGCCGTTGTCGTGCTTGCCGGCGATGCTTTTCAGAATGTCGGCGACATTGCGGATCTGGCCTGCGGCTTCCGGAAACTGCTCGATCAGGAGGTCACGCCAGGCCTGGATCTGTTCGATCTCAAGGCGGATGCGGCCGGAGATGAAGCCGTTTTCATCGACGCTGAACGGCCCGGAGGCGGTGACGACGCGACCCTTTCCCAGATCGACGACGAGGCCGCGCAACTGGCCTTCCGAATTGCGCAGCACCGTATCGAGCTTTTCCTTGCCGGCGAGAAGCCCGGCCTTTCCGGCAAGTGTCAGGTCGATGCTGGTGGAGAACGTCGGCAGGACCTTCGGCGACGGATCGGCCAGCGTTGCGTTGACGTCTTCGGCCAGCAGCGCGACGTCCAGGTCAGGGCCGTTGGCTCTCAGATGCGCTTCGCCGTGCCCCGATTTTCCATCTGCCGAGACCTTCGCGAGCGGGTTTGAGATACTGCCGGTGATGTCCTTGGCAAGGAGGTCGACTTTGCTCAGGCCACCGAGGCCGGCGCGGAAGCTCGATTGCAGGCTCGACCAGTCGAGATGCGTGAGAAGGCCGTAGGTGGTGCGGACTTCCGCCGGTCCGTCCAGTTCGAGGACGACATGGCCGGGCTGGTAGATCTGCGCGGCCGAGCGCAGCGCGCCGAAGGTCGCCGACAGGCCTTCGCGGCTGTCGTCGATCGCCACCTTGTCGCAGAACAGGCCGATGCGGAACGGATAGCCGCGAACATCCAGGGAGGAGCATTGACCGCCGATGCTGTCGGCTGCGTCCGGCCGCCCAAGAAACTCTGCGACCCTTGTCTTCAGCTGGCTTGCCGCCACATACCATCCGCCCGTATAGAGGGCTATCGTGACGAGGACCGCTGCGGCCAGCCAATAGACCTTTCGTGAGACTGTCGATCTATTGCCGGGAGTCGGTGCCGCCATTGGGTTCTCCACGTTCTTGAATCGGCTTCTTGAGAGACTTGACGCGGGATATGGACGATTTTTGGGTGTTTGGCTACGGTTCGCTGATGTGGAATCCGGGCTTTGTGTTCAGCGAAAGCCGTCAGGCGCTGCTCGCCGGCTACCGCCGCGCTCTTTGCGTCCGGTCCTATGTGCATCGCGGTACGCCCGAGCGTCCAGGGCTTGTGCTCGGACTGGACCAGGGCGGGTCCTGCCGGGGAATGGCCTTCAGGGTCGAAGCTTCAGACCGGGACGGAGTCATCGACTATCTCCGGGAACGCGAGCTGGTGACGAGCATCTATATCGAACGCAGGGTTCCGATCCGGCTCGATACCGGGAAAAAGGTGACGGCACTTACCTATGTCATCGATCGCCGCCACGAACAGTACGCTGGTGCGCTCGATCCCCGCCATGCCGCAGACACCGTGCTTGCGGCGACAGGCAAGTCCGGGCCGAACGAGGCCTATGTCCGCAACACGGTCGAACACCTGCGAAGCATCGGCATCCGGGACCACCGGCTGGAGAGGGTGATCGCAGAGATGGGCAAGCCTGCTCAGGCGGGCAGCTGATCGGCGGTCTTCTGCGCCTGCAGTTCGGCGATCCTGGCCACTGCGGTCGGCGGCAAGGGCAGGTCGGGGTTCTTCTCTGCAGTCTCGATCAACAGCTGGTCGCTCGCCTTTTCCATGGTTTCGACGAGCTGCTTGAAGAACACGTCCTGTGGCAGGCCGGGCGCAATCGGCGGCAGGATGCGGATGACGATGTGGCCGGGATAGCGGTTCAGGCTGCGGCGCGGCCAGAACAGGCCTGCATGGCAGACGATCGGCACGACCGGCATGTCGAGATCACGGTAGAGGCGGGCGATGCCCGCGCGATATTGCGGTTCGGCGCCCGGGGGGCGGCGGGTCCCTTCCGGGTAGATGACCAGCTGGCGGCCGGTCTTCATTTCCGCTTTCGTCCGCTTCATCAGGTCGGCCATGACCTTGCCGCGGGCGCCGCGGTCGATGGGGATCATGCGCTGCTTCATGGCGTACCAGCCGAAGAGCGGGATCCACATCAGCTCGCGCTTGAGGATGAAGAGCGGATCGGCGATGAATGGCAGCAGCGCGTAGACGTCCCAGAAGGACTGGTGTTTCGGCGAGGCGATGAAAGGGCCGTCCGGGAGGTTCTCCAGTCCCTCGACGCTGTAGGTCGTGCCAACGATCGCCTTCATCAGGCGGTGGTTCGACATGGCCCAGTTCTTCGGGATGCGGAAGGCGGTTCGGCGCGGCAGGAAGAAGTATACGGGCGACAGCACGATCATCCGGATGATGATGTTCGCGTAGAACAGGATGTTGAACAGCATCGAGCGGAAGAAGATCATCGGCGGGCCTGACGTGAAAACCGTTTCCCGCTGCCTACACGAAATGGGCGGGGAGTGAAAGACGTTCGGCTGTCACGGACTATTCGTCCATCCCTGCCCTCAGGCCGGAACCGATGCCGATTCCCGTCAGGCCGCGCAGCCTGGCGGCCAGCAGCTTCACGTATTCGGCGATCATCGTGCGCATGGCGTTGGGATCGGCAAACCAGTTGCGCTGCTTAAGGTCGGCATTGACGACGGGGTAGGGCAGGAACTCGATGCCCGGCTCCACCTGGCGAAGCTCAAGCAGGCTGCGCGGCATGTGGTAGTTGTTGGTGACGACCAGGACCGAGCGATAGCCGTTCTTCTCGATCCAGGCCATCGTCTCGTTGGCGTTGCCGATCGTGTCGAGCGCGGCGTAGCCGATGTCGACACAGCAATCGAAGAGGTTCTTCGGCGCATTGGTCATCTTGCGGATCTGGGCGCCGGTGGTGCTCGGATGCACGCCGGAGATCAGAAGACGCGCGCCCGCGTGTTCGGCGAGCAGGGCGACGGCCTGGTCGATGCGCTGGTAGCCGCCGGTCAACACGACGATCGCATCGGCCTTTGGAGATTCCGGCGGCGCGTAGGACGAGACCTTGTCGGCAAACCGCAGGAAATCGACGAAAACGACACCGGCCAGAAGAACGCACACAATACCGACGCGCCGCGCCACGCGCCGGAAGAGACTCCGGCGGGCACGGGGCTCGGATTTTCGGCGCGATTGGCTCATCGGTGCGCCGTGCAATGTTTCCTCGGTGACCATGACGTCTTCTTAATTATCGAAACCGGTGCGAAACAAACCAAAATCGCCAAGGCCATTCTCTCCGGCTTTCCTCAACCCGCTGTGCCATCGGAGCGGGCGGGGTCCGACCGGACCCGGTCGATCTCGTAGATCGTGCGAATCACGGTGATCCTGGCCGTCAGCGTCGTCAGGAAAGCAATGACGATCATCGTGGCAAAAATACCGGCATAGCCCAGATAGTCTACGGAGAAGGTGCCGAAAAGAGCGGTGGCCTGATCGGATTGGGGGGTGGCGAGCGAGCGACTTTGCCAGAAGCCGGCGAGTGCGAAAGAGGCTGCGGCGAGAAGGCTTCCCGCCGCCGAGCCCTTGAGGCTGATCTTGAGAAAATGCTTCTGGAACTCGTTGGCGATGAAGGAGCCTTCGGCGCCGACGAAATGCAGCACCTCGACAATGTGGTGGTTGCCGGCAAGTGCGCCGCGCGTGGCAAAGACCACGGTCAGGACCATTGCGGAGAAGACCAGCCCCAGGAGGCCGACGCCGATGGCGACCGTGGTGCGGGCCATGGAGACGAGGCGGTCGACCCAGGTGCGGTGGTCGTCCAGCGTCGCCTGGGGAATTTCCGCCTTCAGCTGCGCCCGCATGGCGCTGAAATCGGGCGGATTGTTCTCGTCGATGGTGATGATGACGAGGCGCGGGACGGGAAGTTCGTTGATGTCGAGGCCGGTGCCGAGCCAGGGTTCGAGCAGGCGCGCGGTTGCCGCCTCGTCCATGATGGTTCCGGACTTCGTGCCGACATAGGAGAGCGCGATGTTCTTGGCCTTCTCCAAAGCCTGATTCATGTCCAGCCGGTCGTCTGGCTTGATCTGGATGGTGATTTCCCGCGAAATCTGGCTTTGCCATGAATGGGCGGTGGCGCGAACCATGGAGACGCCGCCGAGCGTGATGCAGGCGAGGAAGGCCATGATGGCGATGACCACCATCAGCGCATTGCCCTGGATGTTGGACGAGGGCACGATCGGACCGGCGGCGCGCAGGCGGAGCGGCGGCTTGCGGTTCTTTTTCGTCTGGGGCGCCGGCGGCTTTCGTCCCGTCCTGTCGTTCATGGCCTCACTCATAGATTTCCAGCCGCCCCTCCGTCAGGATCATACGCCGCGCGTCGATGCTGTCCATCAGCGCGAAATCGTGGGTGGCGATGACCACCGCCGTGCCGAGGCGGTTGAGTTCCATGAACAGGCTCAGAAGCCGCTTGGCCATGGGCGGGTCGACGTTGCCGGTCGGTTCGTCGGCCAGCAGGATCTCCGGGCGGTCGATCAGGGCGCGGGCGATGGCCGCGCGCTGCTTCTCGCCGCCCGACAGCACCGGCGGCAGGACGTTGATGCGGTCACCGAGGCCGACCCATTTCAGCAGTTCGACGACGTCGGTGCGATAGCTCGCCTCGTCCTTTCCCCGCACGCGAAGCGGCAGGGCGACGTTTTCATAGGTCGTGAGATGCTCGAGCAGGCGGAAGTCCTGGAAGACGATGCCGACGCGCCGGCGCAACATCGGCAGTTCGCTCCTCGGAATGGTGGCGATGTCCCTGTCGAACATGCGAATGAGGCCGCGGGTCGGCTGCAGCGACAGGAAAAGCAGGCGCAGCAATGTCGTCTTCCCGGCACCGGAAGGTCCGGTCAGGAACTGGAAGGAGCGCTTGGGAATGTCGAAGGTCAGGTCCCTGAGGATTTCCGGACCCATTCCGTATCGCAGGCCGACATTTTCAAAATGGATCAAGGGAGCATTTCCAGTCTCTGGCTACGGATTTGAATTGGAGCCAACATGACACTTCTTAACCAACGTGGTTAACAGGCGGTAAAGAAACCGCCGAAAACCCATGTTTTGGGGGTCGTCTTTGCGAAGCGTTAACCATTTACGTTTACGACCGGTCCCTATGTGTTTCAATGCCGAGTTTTGTCCACCCCATGGATGCACCCGGCGGATGGAAAGGTTAGGCGGCCATGGCTCCCTATGGTTCACGGCAGGCAAGAGCCGAGACGATCGACCTGCTGCCGCCCGAGCGGCCGGCGGCATCGCGACGCCCACGCCAGCATTCCTCCGGCCATGCCGATGTCGTTGATGCCGAATTCGTCGTCATCAACGACAATCGCAAGCCGGCTCAAGATCAACGACCCTCGTTTTCCCGTCCGAAATCCCGCGATGCAAGAACGGTTTCCGGCCGGGACATCGCCCTTTGGGGCGTCTCGTTTGCCGAGCGTATGCTGGAGCGCTTGCCGAAGCGTCAGTTTTCCGGCCTGGTGGCGGCCTCCTTCCTGGCGGTCTTCGCATTCAGCGGCGGCTTTTCCGCGCTGGCGGGCGGAGCCTCCGTGCCGGCATCCGTCTCGCCGCTCGACATCACCCATGTCACGGTGACGCCGCAGATGGCCAATGGCATGCATGTGCTGCTCGTCAACGGCATCATCGAGAATCGCCTCGAAACCGACCAGCAGGTGCCGCGCCTGCGCGCCGACATTCTCGCCGACGGCGAACTGACGGCAAGCCTGATCCTGGATCCGCCGGCCGACGAACTTTCCGGTGGGACGAGCCGCGGCTTTGCCGCCAAGCTGAGCTATCCCGGTGGAAAACAGCCGGATGTCAGGGTTTCCTTCATGCAATAGGGTGCTTCCGGGCATCTCTCATGGTATCGGCTTTAGTGTCGTCACCGAGGAGAATGCCGCATGCCCGTCGTCCGCGGAAAGAACATCGAACCCCTTTTCACCGCCGAGCAGATCGCCGAGCGCAACCGGACCCTTGCCGCCCAGATCGCATCCGGTCCGACTAGCGACCTCCTGGTGATCGCCGTCCTGAAGGGGTCCTTCATCTTCGCCGCCGATCTCATTCGCGCGCTGCACGATGCCGGCCTTGCGCCGGAGGTGGAGTTCATTACGCTCTCGAGCTATGGCAGCGGCACCGTCTCGAAGGGTGTCCGGATCGTCAAGGACATCGACAGCGATGTGAAGGACCGCGATGTCCTGCTGATCGACGACATTCTCGAATCCGGCCGCACGCTGCTGTTTGCCAAGGAACTGCTTTACGAGCGCGGCGCGCGGCACGTCAGCATCGCCGTTCTGCTCGACAAGAGCGTCAAGCGTTCGGAAAAGCTGGAGGCCGATCATGTCGGCTTCGAATGTCCCGATTACTTTGTCGTGGGCTATGGCATGGACGTGGCTTACGCCTTCCGGGAACTGCCGTTCGTCGGTGTCGTCACCGGCGACGCGGAGTGATTTTCGGCCGTCCGGCGGACAGACCTTGTTAACTATGCCCGCTTGATGACGAGCGCCATTTACCGATCGCAAAGGAAACTTTGATGAGTTGCCTTCACGGGACAGTAACGAAGATGGAGCGATGCGGGACATGGCAAGGATTTTGATCACCGAAGACGAAGACACCCTGCGTACCTTCGTGGCTCGTGCCCTGCGTCTTGACGGACATGAGACGGAAGAGGCCGCGGACGGCGCGGAAGGCCTGGAAAAGCTGAAGAGCGGCGCGTTCGATCTGCTGCTTTCCGACATCCGCATGCCGGTCATGGACGGGATCGCGCTGGCGCATGAAGCCTCGTCGCATTTTCCGCAGTTGAAGATCCTGCTGATGACCGGCTATGCCGAGCAGCGCGAGCGGGCCGACGATCTTGCGCGCAAGATCGTCGATGTGGTGCCGAAGCCGTTTGCGCTTCCGGATATCCGCAAGGCCGTCGCTCTGGCGCTGGCGGCCTGAGCCGGGGCCGGGCGGCGTGCAAGGGACGATCAGACCGCTGCACCATGGCGATTTCGCCGCACTGATAACCCTTTGGCATCGTGCATGGCATGAAGCGCATGCGGAAATCGTTCCGCATGAAATCCTCGCCTATCGAACACCCGATCATTTCTCGCAGTGGCTGGCCGAGGCGCTCGGCGAAGAATTCTTCTCCGTCGCCGTGGCCGGAAGCACCGTGCTCGGCTTCGTTTCCACGCGCGACGACGAGATCTGCCGGCTTTATGTCGACCTGCGGGCGCGCGGATCCGGAGCCGCCCAGGCGTTGCTCGACTACGGCGAGGATGAATTGGCGTCTGCCGGATGCACGATGGCCAAGGTGTTCTGCCTTGCCGGAAACGCGCGGGCAAACCGGTTCTATCAGGGTCACGGCTGGAGCCTGCGGCAAACGGCGCAAGAGCCGCTGTGGCTGCCGGAGGGTGTTGAAGGCCGCTTTGTCGCTGACACGCATCTCTATGAGAAAAAGCTGGGCTGAGGGCTCGCCGAGCCGCCTCTACTTGATGTCCAGCAGACGTTCCAGATAATCCTTCTCGATCTGCATCGCCGGATTGTTCGACAATTTCTCACGGATCGCATCGAGGATTTCGCGGGCGCGCTGGATATCGATCTCGTCCGGCACCTTCACGCGTTCACCGAAATCCGGGCCGCGATTGCCGAGCGGGCGACCGAGCGGATCGCGACCGTCGCGGCCTTGCGACTGGCCGGTCTGTCCCTGGCCATTGCCCTGCATGGCCTGCATCATCTGGCTCATCATGTCGCGCACGCCGCGGCGCAGCGCTTCCAGCGCACGACCCTGACCGTCGACGGCCTGGTCGCCACGACCCTTGCCGAGTGCGCCGGCAGCGCCGTTCATCTCGCGGTTGGCATCGTCGAAGCCTTCGCCGGGCTTGATCCCGAGCTTCTTCAGTTCGCCCTGCAGTTCTGCGAGCGAATCGGCGAGTGCCTGCTGCTGGGCCTTCAGGCTCTTCAGCGCGTCCTGCAGCTGCTGCTTGGTCATGCCGTCGGTGGACTGCTGGCCGTTTTCGCTGTTCTGAGCCTGCTGATCGCCGTCCTGCTGCTGTTGCTGCTGATCGCCGCCGGACTGGTCCTCGCCCTGATCCTGCTGTCCCTGCTGGTCGTCGCCTTCCTGCTCGTTGGGATCGCCGCGCTGCATGCGATCCTTCAGCGCCTGGTTCATCTGGAAGGTCTGCTCCATGAGCTTCTGTTGCTTCTGCATCAGCTCGCCAAGCTTGTCCATCTGCTGGCGCATCGGGTTGTTCTGCTGCTGCTGGCCATTCGGCTGCTGGCGCCCGGCCTGCAGGTTGTTCATCATCCGCTGGAGTTCGGAGAGCAGTTGCTGGGCGGCATCCTTGTTGCCGGAACGGGCCAGGTTCTCGATCTGGTCCATCATGTTTTCCAGATCCTGCTGACGCAGCACGTTCTGCGCCTGCTGCTGTTGCTGCTGCGGCGAAGCGTTCGGATTGTTGTCGAGGCGCTTGGCGAGTTCCTTCATGTACTCGTCCATCGCCTTGCGCAGCTCGTCCATGAGCTTCTTTATTTCCTCGTCGCCTGCATCACGCTCCAGCGCGTTGGCGAGAGCCTGCTGCGCATCGCGAAGCTTGCGCTCTGCCTGGGAGAGGTCGCCATCCTCGATGCCGTTGGCGATTTCCCAGAGATATGAGGCGGTGTCCTTAAGGCCTTTCTCGTCACGCGTCAGCTTCATGCGCATGAGAGCAGAGCGGACGAGAAGAAAATCGGTGAGGTTCGGTATGGTCAGTTCCGGGCGGACCTGCAGCGCCTCGTTCATCGCGATCGCTTGCGGCAGCGCGCGGGCATCGAGGGAGAAGATCTGCCGCTCTTCGGCGACGCTGGCGGCCAACGGCTTCGTGAAGCCGCGGTCCGGCAGGGTCATGTAATGCGGCTGGCTGCGTCCGGTCTGGCCCTTGGCATCGGTTGCCACGAGGGTGACCTTGACCCTTTTGCCGGAGAGCGGATGCTCCGTCAGGTTGCGGCTCGTCAGCCCCTTGGCGTCCTTGGTATTCCGGCGCGGCAGGTTGAGCTTGTATTCCGGCAGGGGAAAGAGCGGCACGGCGTCCTTGTCGGCGTCATAGGCCGGTTCGATTTCCGCGTGAGCCTCCTGCAGGCCGTAGTCGTCGCTCGCCTTGAAGGGAATTTCCAGAGCGCCGTTGACCGCACGTCTCGGCAAGCCGTCAAAGGCGATTTCCGGCGGCCGGTCGGGGACGACCGAGAGCGCCCAGTTGCGGCCGTTGACGCTCAGAACGCCGCTTTGCTGAAGCGTCATCTGATGCGTTTCCGGCGTGTCGGCGGATGCCTGGCTCGGTTCGGGTGCCGTGTCGTCAGTCTTTTCTGCCGCCAGAAGCGGCACGTCTTCGGCAGTGCCGACACCCTGTGGCTTGAAGAGAGCGGTCTTGTCACCCTTGCCGCCGGTCATGCGGATCGTCAGGATCGATTCCTCCGGGACGGAAACCGGCTCGCCGGACTGGTCGAGGCGACTGGTCAGATAGACGGGTGCCTTGCCGGTATAGGCGGGCGGCGCGATCCAGGCGTCGATGCGCATGTCCGGATCGCTTGCCGTGACCGACTGGTTGCGGAAGGTGTCAACAATCGTGCCAGCGCCGTTCGAGAAGGAATAGGCGAAGGCGACCGTAACCAGCAGGACCGGAACGGCGCGCAGGGCCCAGCGGTCGAACCGGGCGATATCCGGACGCGGCAGACCGGCGTCGAGGGAGGCGATGCGGGCCGCCATGCGCCGCTGGTGCTCATGCCAGAGGGCGGCGGCGATCGGGCTGTCGAAGGCCGGCTCCTCGTCCTGGATGGCGACGGGCTGGTGGGCGAGATTGTTGCGCTCTTCGAGGAAGCGGTCGGCCTCGCGGTTCTTCGGCCAGCGCAGCCTGAGGGCGGGCAGCAGCGAGGCGAGGAAGGCGAAGACGAACAGGAAGATCAGCGTGAGGCGCAGCGGGTCCGGCATGAACCGGTAAAGCCCGAACCAGGCGAAGCTGAGGAAAAGTGCGGCGATCGCAAGCGGCGCCAGCAGAATGGGCATCAGCCGTTCCGCCAGCATCACGCAGGCGGCGGTGATCCGCCGGAACGTCAACGCCCGTGCCTGCTTTTGAAATTTGCTGCTGCTCTGGCCTTGCCCAGGCTCCGTCATCCAGTCGGGCTCCCTGCCTTGTTTCATCCAAGGCGGTTAAGGCGGCACCATGCCGAATTCATGGCGTCAGGATAACATTGTTTGTGGCGAAGGCGAGGGCGCTTTGTGCAAGCCCCGCCTTTTTTGCCCGGTATCAACGAATTTTGAACTGGCCGTGTATCAGTCGAGCCAGGCCGGAACGGAGTCGAGACCGATCAGTTCCTCATAGGTCGGACGCGGACGGATGACATGGAATTCGTCGCCCTTGACCAGAACCTCCGGGATCAGCGGGCGGGTGTTGTAGGTGCCCGCCTGCACCGCGCCATAGGCTCCGGCGCTGCCGACCCAGAGCAGATCGCCCGGCTTCGGCATCGCCATTTCCCTGTCCTTGGCCAGGAAGTCGCCGCTCTCGCAAACGGGACCGACGACATCGGCCTTGATCCACGGGGAGTTGGCGGCGGAGATCCGGACCGGCTTGATCTCGTGATAGGCCTCGTAGAGCGTCGGGCGGATGAGGTCGTTCATCGCGCCGTCGACGATGACGAAGGTCTTGTCTTCGGTATCCTTTACGTAGATCACCTCGGTGACCATGATGCCGGCGTTGCCGACGATCAGGCGGCCGGGTTCGGCGACGATCTTGCAGCCGAGATCCTTCAGCTGTCCCTTGACGATTTCCGCGAAGCTGTCCGGCAGCGGAGGCGGGTTGTTGTCGTCGCGGTAGGGGATGCCGAGGCCGCCGCCGATATCGACATGCTCGATCGTGTGGCCGTCGGCGCGCAGCGTGTCGACCAGTTCGCGCAACAGGCGGAACGCATCGGCAAAGGGCTGCAGATCGGTGATCTGGCTGCCGATGTGCATGTCGATGCCGGTGACCTTGATGCCCTCGAGCGTGGCTGCATGCGCGTAGACACTGCGGGCGCGCTCGTAGGAAATACCGAACTTGTCGCCCTTCTTGCCGGTCGAGATCTTGGCATGGGTCTTGGCGTCGACATCCGGGTTGATGCGGAAGGAAACGTGGGCCTGCTTGCCGGCGGCCAGCGCGCGCTGGTTGAGGATTTCCAGCTCCGGTTCGGATTCGACGTTGAAGCAGTAGATACCGGCTTCGAGTGCGAGGTCCATTTCCGACGGCTTCTTGCCGACGCCGGAAAACATGATGCGGTTTGCCGGAATGCCGGCGGCAAGTGCGCGCCGCAGTTCGCCTTCCGAGACCACGTCGATGCCGGCGCCAAGACGGCCGAGCGTCTTCAGGACCGCCTGGTTGGAGTTGGCCTTCATGGCGTAGCAGACCATCGAATCGACGTCGGCGAAGGCTCCGGAGAACACCTTGTAGTGGCGCTCGAGCGTAGCGGTTGAATAGCAATAGAAGGGCGTGCCGATGGCCTTGGCGATTTCCGGCACGGCCACATCCTCGGCATAGAGAATGCCGTCGCGGTATTCGAAATGGTTCACGGACGTCTACCTGTCAGAGAAGGGGATCGAGAATGAACGGCTTGTCCTGCACCTGCACCTTGCTGGTGTCGACCGCCTTCGTATTCTGCTTTTCGATCGGTGTGCCCGGCGGATCGAGATCGCCCTTGCGGCCGCATCCTGAAAGGGCCAGGCCTGCAAGCGCCAGTACGGCGGCGGAAAGGGTGATGCTTCGGATCGCTTTTTGCATTTGGGTTCTTGCCGGAAATTTATCGTGAAGCCGTCATAGCGAAAATCGGGACGCTTGTGCACCCCGATTCTCGTAATCTGACCGATCAAGCGTACTGATCAGTTCCGCGAACGCCAATAGGCGATCTGCTTGCGGACTTCCGACGGCGCCGTGCCGCCGAAGCTGGTGCGGCTGGCGACAGAGGCCTCCACGGTCAGGACGTCGAAAACCTTGTCGGTGATCGCCGGGTTGATCGACTGCAGATCCGCGAGGCTGAGGGCAGCGAGATCACAGCCCTTGCCCTCTGCCATGGCAACCGCGCGACCCGTCACGTGATGGGCTTCGCGGAACGGCAGGCCCGCTTCGCGCACAAGCCAGTCGGCGAGATCGGTCGCCGTCGAATAGCCCGAGCCGGCGGCCGCCTTCATCCTGTCCTTGTTGATGGTGATGTCGCGCACCATGCCGGTCATGGCGGCAAGCGCCAGTTCGACGCTTTCGGCGGCGTCGAAGACCTGTTCCTTGTCTTCCTGCATGTCCTTCGAATAGGCGAGTGGAAGACCCTTCATGACCGTCAGGAGCGCGATCAGCGAGCCGTTGATCCGGCCGGTCTTGGCGCGCACCAGTTCGGCCGCATCCGGGTTCTTCTTCTGCGGCATGATCGACGAGCCGGTCGAGAAGGCGTCCGACAGGCGGACGAAGCCGAACTGCGGCGTCGACCAGATGACGATCTCCTCGGCGAGGCGGGACAGGTGCGTGGCGCAGATGGCGGCGACCGCCAGGAATTCGAGCGCGAAGTCGCGATCGGAAACGGTGTCGATCGAGTTGCGGGTCGGCTCGCGGAAGCCGAGCGCCTTCGCCGTCATGTGCCGGTCGATGGCAAAGCCGGTGCCTGCAAGGGCTGCCGCACCCAGCGGGTTCTCGTCCAGATGGTCGATGGCGTGGCGGACGCGCGAGCGGTCGCGGGCAAACATTTCCACATAGGCCATGCAGTGGTGGCCGAAGGTCACCGGCTGGGCGGTCTGCAGGTGGGTGAAGCCGGGCATGACGGTATCGGCGTGCTCTTCAGCACGGTCGAGGAAGGCGGCGATGAGCGCGGTCAGCGCCTTTTCCATGCGACCGAGCTCTTCCTTGACCCAGAGGCGGAAGTCGACGGCGACCTGATCGTTGCGCGAGCGGGCTGTGTGAAGCCTACCGGCAGCGGAACCGATCAGGGTCGCAAGCCGGGCTTCAACGTTCATGTGAATGTCTTCAAGTTTGCGTGAAAATTCGAAATTGCCGCTTTCAATCTCGCCACGGATCGTGTTCAAACCGGCCACGATCTGATCGCGATCGGTTTCCGTGATGATGCCCCTGGCGGCAAGCATGGTGGCGTGCGCAATCGAACCGGAAATGTCCTGGGCGTATAGTTTCTTGTCGAAACCGATGGAGGCGTTGATTTCCTCCATGATCGCGTCCGGTCCGGAAGCGAAACGCCCGCCCCACATCTGGTTGGAGGATTTGCTGTCCGTCGAGTCCGCCATGAAGTGCCTGCCTTGGAGAGTGGTCTGGAGTACGAAATGACAGAAAAGAAAAGCTTCCGCCTGCCTTCCGTCAAACTGATTGCCATTGCCGCCGTCGCGGGGATGGTGGCTGGCGCGGCTGCGGTATACGTGAAGCACGCCGCCTCTGGCAAGAGCATGGCCGAGGTGGCGGGGCTTTCGGACAATTGCAAGGTCGACAAGGACAAGATCGGCAAGCTCACCAAGTTCACGGTCGGCCAGGTCGCGGCCATGAACGCCGTCAGCGAGCCGCACGTCCTTCCGGCGCTTTCCTTCAACGATGCCGACGGCAAGCCGCTCTCGCTCGACAATTTCAAGGGCAAGACGGTGCTGCTCAACATGTGGGCGACATGGTGCGTGCCCTGCCGCGAGGAAATGCCGGCGCTGGACGCATTGGAGCGTGAGCTTGGCAGCGACAAGTTCCAGGTTGTCGCCGTCAATATCGATACGGGTGACGACACCAAGCCGAAAGGCTTCTACAAGGATTACAACATCCAGTCGCTGGCCCTCTACCACGACAGCACGATGGGCGTTTTCAACACCATGAAGAAGGAAGGCCTTGCCTTCGGTCTTCCGGCCACCATGTTGATTGGCGAGGATGGCTGTCTGCTCGGCGCCATGAACGGACCGGCCGTCTGGGACAGTCCCGATGCCAAGGCCCTGATCGGCGCGGCCATCGGAAGTTGATCGCAGCCCATCACACCGACATCACGGAGAACACGGAATGCTGAAAATCTGGGGTCGTACCAATTCGACCAACGTCAAGAAGGTTCTCTGGATTGCCGAGGAGCTCGGCCTTTCCTATGACCGTGTCGACGCCGGCGGGGCTTTCGGTGTCGTGAACGATCCGGCCTACCGCGCGATGAACCCAAACGGCCTTGTGCCGGTGATCGAGGACGACGGTTTCATTCTCTGGGAGTCAAACACGATCGTTCGTTATCTCTCCGCGAAATACGGGGCCGACGGTTTCGGGCCGACGGACCTCGCCGGCAAGGCGAGCGCAGAAAAGTGGATGGACTGGACGCCGGCGACACTCGGCGTCGGTTTTCGTGACGTCTTCTGGAACATGGTGCGCACCGAACCCGGCAAGCGCGACATGGCCGCCGTCGAGCGCGGCATCGCGACCGTGGCCAAGGGGCTGGCAATCGCCAATGCGGCGCTGGAGAAGCAGCCCTATCTCTCGGGAGACGTCTGCGGCCTGGGCGACATTCCGCTCGGCGTCATCGCCTATGGCTGGTTTGAAATGGATATCGAGCGCCCCTCGATGCCGGCACTCGAGGCCTGGTACGATCGGCTCAAGCAGCGTCCGGCCTATCAGAAGGCCGTCATGATCCCGTTGAGCTGACAGGCACGCGGACCCTTCTCAGGCCGCGGCGTTGACCGCTGCCTTTGCTTGGGGCGTCTCTGACTGCTCCTTGAGAAGCGCCTTCAGGCGCGCGGCCGGAACCGGGCGATGGAAGTGATATCCTTGGCCTTCGGTGATGCCCAGGCTGGCAAGGATTTCTGCCTGTTCCGCCGTTTCAATGCCTTCCGCGACCACGGTCATGCCGAATTCCCTGGCTACCGATGCCATCATCTCGATCAGGACGGAAGCCTTGTTGTCGATCGTCAGGCTGTCGATGAAATACTTGTCGATCTTGAGATATTGTGCGCCGAGGCCATGCAGGGAACTCAGGCCGTTGTGCCCGGTGCCGACGTCGTCGATGGCGATCCTGACGCCAAAGGCCGACAGTTCCTCGGCAATGCGATGGGCCGCTTCCCGATCGTTCAAGGACTGACGTTCCGTGATCTCTATAACCATGGACGAGGGCGGCAGTCCGTTCTCACGGAACTGTTCGAGAATGTTTATGGCAAAGCCGGGTTTCAGGAATTGTGCGGGCGTGACGTTGAACGTCATCTTCAGGCCCGGATCCGCGCGCAGACGCTCGCCGATATCCTGTCCTGCGGCCTTCAGCAGGCAACTGGTGATCGCTTCGATCTGACCCGACTCTTCCGCGAAGGGGATGAACTTGTCCGGCGGGATCATTCTGCCGTCGCTGCGGATCCAGCGTGCCAGGACCTCGAAGCCCATGACCTTGCCGCACGTGATGCTGACGATCGGTTGGTAGAAAGGCAATATCTGCCCTGCGCGCATGGCCGCGTCTATGTCGTCCGCCATTCCCTTGCCGCGTATGATGCCACGGGTGACGAAGAAGGAAAGGATGAGGATCACCAATCCGCCGCCAATCAGTGCCGCCGGGTGGACCTGCTGGTGCCAGCCGTCCAGGAAGTTGCGATCGACCTCGATTTGAGCGCGGATCGGAAAGCGGCCCGAGTCCGCCGAGACGATTTCCGCGTTGCCGGTTTGCCACTCGAAATCGCCACTTGAGATGTAGCGTGCGAAGACAGTCCCATCCGACAACATCAGCCGGACATTGGCCCGCGCTCGCAGATCGGGCGGCAAGACGTCGTAAAGCGTTCCCGGATTGATGACTTCGATGATGTCGCGGTCGCCGCCCAGGTACCACTGGATGCCAAGACCCTGCCAACCCGATGCCTTCAGCAGAAAAAGACTGAAGAACTTGTTCTTTGCGAGTACCTTGTTGGCAGAGCGGATGGCTGCATCCAGGCCATCCGTGGCGCCGTTCAGGCCCCAACATGTCAGCTGTCCATCCCGAATACGTATTTCCTTGAGATTGCTGGTCTCGAAAATGACCCTTCTCAAGGTCTTTCGGCTGATTTCGGAACAGGCCGCGCCGTCAATGTTCAGCAATCGGCTCATCGATGCGATGGCGTAGTCCACGGAAAGGGTGGCTCGGCCCGCCGTGCTTTCGGCGAGGCTCTGGAGCATGGTCTGGTTGCCGGTCTCGACGAGTTTGACCTTCGCGGTCCATGCGGCAGCGCACATGAATGCGCTCAGCAGGACAAACGTCGTCCAGAACCTGTATCGATAGCTATACCCCATTCGCCACTCCACGCAGATGCCGCAGGGTAACCTGTGGACGTTAACGCGTGCTGAATGCGGTATTTCAGTGCCTTTGGGCCGAAAAGTCCAAGTAAACTGCTAGCGGGTCGGGACCGGCTTTTCGCCGCGATAGTCGTAGAAACCACGACCGGACTTGCGGCCGAGCCATCCGGCTTCGACGTACTTTACCAGCAGCGGGCAGGGACGGTACTTGCTGTCGGCCAGCCCGTCGTGCAGGACCTGCATGATCGATAGGCAGGTGTCGAGGCCGATGAAATCGGCAAGCTGTAGCGGACCCATCGGATGATTGGCGCCGAGCTTCATCGCCGTGTCGATCGCCTCGACGCTGCCGACACCTTCGTAAAGCGTGTAGATCGCCTCGTTGATCATCGGCAGCAGGATGCGGTTGACGATGAAGGCGGGAAAGTCCTCGGCAACGGTCGTGGTCTTGTCCAGCGTGTCGACAAAGCCCTTGGCCGCGCGAAAGGTGGTGTCGTCGGTGGCGATGCCGCGCACCAGTTCGACGAGCTTCATCACCGGCACCGGGTTCATGAAATGGATGCCCATGAAGCGTTCCGGGCGGTCGGTGGCAGAGGCCAGCCGGGTAATCGACAGCGAGGAGGTGTTGGTCGCGAGAATAGCCTCGGGTTTCAGCACCGGGCAGATCTGGGCGTAGATCTTGCGCTTGACGGTTTCATCCTCCGTCGCCGCCTCGATCGCCAGATCGACCTGCGCCATGTCGTGGATGTCGGAAGAGCCGGTGATCCGCTCGAGCGTCGCCTTGCGTTCGGTCTCTTCGAGCTTGGAGCTGGAGACAAGACGGGCGAGATTGCCGTTGATGGTGGCAAGGCCAGCTTCGATGCGGTCCTGATTGAGATCGAACACATGGACCTTGTAGCCGGCAGCCGCGGCGACCTGAGCGATACCGCAGCCCATCTGGCCCGCACCGACTACGCCAACGGTCTTGATCTGCATGTCCATTGCCTCTCTCCCTTGCGCCATTTCTGGCTCGTTATATGAAAATGCCGGCCGGTCTCTAAAAAACCGCCCGGCAAATTGATAGTCTGGACCTTGGGATTTTTCCAGTCTTTTCGCAACTGCGAAAGAGAAGATCAAAGCGCCTTTTCGAGTTCCGGGAGGGCGTCGAAGAGGTCTGCGACGAGTCCGTAGTCCGCGACCTGGAAGATCGGGGCTTCCTCGTCCTTGTTGATCGCGACGATGACCTTACTGTCCTTCATGCCGGCGAGGTGCTGGATTGCACCGGAGATGCCGCAGGCGATGTAGAGTTCCGGGGCGACGACCTTGCCGGTCTGTCCGACCTGCCAGTCGTTCGGCGCATAGCCGGCATCGACGGCGGCGCGCGAGGCACCGACGGCGGCGCCGAGCTTGTCGGCAACCGGCAGGATGACTTCCTTGAACTTTTCCGACGAGCCGAGGGCACGGCCGCCCGAGATGATGATCTTGGCGGATGTCAGTTCCGGACGGTCGGAGGCCGACAGCGCGTCCGAGACGAAGCTCGAAAGACCGGGATTTGCCGATGCCGGTGCGGCTTCGACGGAAGCCGCACCGCCGGCGGCTGCCGCCTGGAAGGACGCGGCGCGCACGGTGATCACCTTCTTGGCATCCTTCGACTGAACCGTCTGGATGGCGTTGCCGGCATAGATCGGGCGCTTGAAGGTGTCGGCGGAGACGACTTCGATGATTTCCGAGATCTGCATGACGTCGAGCAGCGCTGCGACGCGCGGCATGACGTTCTTGCCGACCGAGGTGGCGGCCGCCATGATCACGTCATAGGATCCGGCCAGCGAGACGATCAGGGCTGCGAGCGGCTCGGCGAGGTTGTTGGCGTAGTCGCCGGCATCCGCCGTCAGGACCTTGGAGACGCCCGAAAGCTTGGCGGCTTCGGCCGCTGCGGCTGCGACGTTCGAACCTGCGACGAGCACATGCACGTCGCCACCGATCTGCGAAGCGGCGGTCAGGGCCTTGGCGGTCTGGTCGGAAACGGCGCCGTCGTGATGATCTGCCAGAAGAAGAATGGCCATGTTACTAAACTCCCTTTCCGTCCCTTAAAGCACGCCGGCTTCGTTCTTGAGCTTGTCGACCAGTTCGGCGACAGAGCCGACCTTGACGCCGGCCTTGCGGCCGCCGGGCTCTTCGGTCTTGATGACCGCCAGGCGCGGAGCGATGTCGACGCCGAAATCGGCGGGCGTCTTCTTGTCGAGCGGCTTCTTCTTCGCCTTCATGATGTTCGGCAGCGAAGCGTAGCGCGGCTCGTTGAGGCGCAGGTCTGTCGTGACGATGGCGGGAAGCTTGATTTCGATGGTCTGCAGGCCGCCGTCGACTTCGCGGGTGACCTTGGCGGAACCGTCGCCGAGCTCGATCTTGGAGGCAAACGTGCCCTGCGCCCAGCCCATCAGGGCGGCGAGCATCTGGCCGGTCTGGTTCGAATCGTCGTCGATCGCCTGCTTGCCGACGATGACGAGGCCGGGGTTTTCCGCCTCGACGACGCCCTTCAGGAGCTTGGCGACGGCGAGCGGCTCGACCGCCTCGTCGGTCTCGATCAGGATGGCGCGGTCGGCGCCCATGGCGAGGCCCGTGCGCAGCGTTTCTTCGGCCTTGGCCGGGCCGATCGACACGACGACGACTTCTTCGGCCTTGCCGGCTTCCTTCAGGCGCAGCGCCTCTTCGACCGAGATTTCGTCGAACGGGTTCATCGACATCTTGACGTTGGCGAGCTCGACGCCCGTGCCGTCCGGCTTCACACGGATCTTCACGTTGTAATCAACAACGCGCTTGACTGGGACCAGGATCTTCATCGAATTCCTTCCTTCACTTTCGGTGGGGAGAAAATGCGCCATTGCGCGCACGCCCAATTGTCGATTGGCGACATGGATAAGCGTTTTTTCCCCAATTTCAACGCGTTTCTGCGAATTATCCTATGGGTAGCGTGCATATATTACGCTTACGTTCACGTCAATAATGTTCATTGTCGGCCCCAGCGGATTGTCTTCGGCAGCCGGGCTTCGGCCACAACACGGGCGCGGCTCTCGGCGGCCTCGACATGGGCAACCGCTTTCGGTGTCTGCAGGGTGCGGTCGAACAGCGGAACTCCCGGACGGCGCATGATGACGACAAGGCCGGCGCCGGCGAGGATGCCGCCGGCATGCGCGCCCCAGGAGACGTTGCTTTCATTGTCGATCAGCAGCATCAGGAACTGGTAACCGATCCAGAGCGCGAGGGGGACAATGGCCGGCAAGGGGATGGGTATGCGCATCAGCACGAGGATCCAGAGACGCACCTTGGGATGCAGGATCATGTAGGCGGCGACCACGCCTGCGATCGCACCGGATGCGCCGACGAGAGGTCCTTCGGAATGCGGGGCGGTCAGGCCGTGGACGAAAGCGCCTGCCGCGGCACAAAGGAGATAGAAGATCAGGAAGCGCACATGGCCGAGCGAATCTTCGACATTGTCCCCGAACACCCAGAGAAAGACCATGTTGGACGCCAGATGCCAGAAGCTGCCATGCAGGAAGGCGTAGGTGATGTAGGTGGCATAGTCCGGCGCGATCACGAGGGTTGGATCGAGAGCTCCGTAGCCGAAGGCGACGGCGGGGATGTACCCAAGGCCGATCAGGAGTTCGTTCTGGAAGGCTTCCGTCGACAGAAAGCCGCTGACGAGCCAGACGGCGACATTGGTGACGATCAGCGAGATCGTCACATATTGTGCCTGGATGTGCCGGAGGGCATTCGCATCGTAGAGCGGTATGAACATGCGCCTGCCTTCCCCCGATGACCGCGAAGGTCAGACCACTTATCTGTTCCTTCCCGGAACCCAGAGAATGTCGGCCTTGCCGCCATCATTGGCGTAGCGCGCCGCAACGAACAGGAAATCCGACAGCCGGTTGATGTATTTCAGCGCCGGTGCGCCGACGATCTCACCCTCGCACTTGGCCAGCGCCACCATGTGCCGTTCGGCGCGGCGGGCGATCGTGCGGGCCAGATGCAGGTTGGCGGCGGCCGGCGATCCGCCGGGCAGGACGAAGGACTGCAGCGGATCGAGGGCGGCATTGAGCTGGTCGATCTCCGCCTCCAGCCGATCCACCTGCGCATCGATGACGCGCAGCGGCTCGAAGGCCGGCGGCTCGTTGGTTTCCGGAGTCGACAGGTCGGCGCCGAGATCGAAGAGATCATTCTGGATGCGCATCAGCATCGCATCCAGATCCGCCGTGCCGCCAGTGTAAAGACGCGCCATGCCGATCGCCGAATTCGTCTCGTCGACCGTGCCGTAGGCTTCGACGCGCAGGTCGTGCTTCAGCCGGCGCGGGCCGGAGACCAGTCCGGTCGTGCCGTCGTCGCCGGTCTTCGTGTAGATCTTGTTGAGCTTGACCATGCTATTTCCGTATTTCCCGTTCCGATCTCTTTCGGCGGCCGTCAGCTGCGGCCGCCACCCGTCAGCCAGAGTGTCAGCATGATGAGCGCTATGGCGATGGCCTGCAGCAGGATACGCATCTGCATCAGCCGGTTCGACAGGTTGGGATTTGTGCCCTTCAGCATGTTGTACAGGCCGCGGATCAGCACCAGGACCACGAGCGCCATGACGACGAGGGCCAGGATATAGGTGAAGCTTGACATGTGTTTCCTCCCGTGCCGGTCAGCCGAAGCGCCGGATAATCTTGTAGAATAGAGCTGCCGGCAGAATTTTCTTGAGCATGATCCCCTGTTTGGCAGGAGTCGTCACCGGATAATGTGGGCGGGGACTGCGGGCGGTCAAGGCGTGACGCAGCACCGTGTAGACCGCGTCCGGTCCCAGTTTGTGCCGGTTCGGCGGGCCTTCGCCAGAAAGGCGGGCAAGCTGACGCCGATACTCGTCGCGGTGGACGGAATTTTCCATGTCGATCGTTTCGCGCAGCCTGGCGAGCGCATTGTCGACGAAGCGCGAGGCGATCGGCCCCGGCTCGATCAGGCTGACATGGATGCCGCTGCCGGCAAGTTCCATGGCGAGCGTGATGCTGAGCCCCTCCAGCGCGAATTTTGAGGCGTTGTAGGCACCGCGCCAGCGATAGGGAACGATGCCGAGAATGGAGGAGCACTGGACGATGCGGCCATGGCCCTGGTGGCGCATGAACGGGATGACGCGGCGCGTCAGCTCGTGCCAGCCGATGACGTTCGTTTCCAGCTGCAGGCGCAGGGCCTCGCTTGGCAGGTCCTCCACCGCGCCGACCTGGCCATAGGCGCCATTGTTGAAAAGAGCGTCGATCCGGCCGCCGGTTTTTCCCGTAACCTCTTCTACAAGTGCGGCAATCGAGGCGTGGTCGGTATAGTCCATGATCGCGGTTTCGATACCGTCCGCTTCAAGGCCTTCGCGGTCTTTCTCGCTCCGCACGGTGGCGAACACCCGCCAACCGTCCGCCATCAGCGCCCGTGCGCAAAATGCACCTATGCCGGATGAACAGCCGGTGACAATGATGACGGGAGAGGACACGCTATGGGCGGTATTCATTCATCGATTCCTGTACAAGTGAGGAAGCTTTCCCATATTCAGGAAGACGATACAATCACCGGAGGCATCGGCAGCAGGCGAATGATTTCGAAAATCAAGGTGTTATATCGGGTCACGGTGGATGCGGTGTTCCACTTCATCGACGATGACGGGTTCGCAATGGCCAGTCACGTCGCGCTGTCGACACTGCTTGCGGTTTTTCCGTTCCTGATCTTCGGCACCACGCTGGCGAGTTTTCTCGGCGCCAATCGTTTTTCCGAGACGGCCGTGCATCTGATATTCGATACCTGGCCGGCGGCGATCGCCGAGCCGATCTCCAAGCAGGTGACGGAGGTTCTGACCGAACAGCGCGGCGGCCTGCTGACAATTTCGGTGCTGGCGGCGGCCTATTTCTCGTCGAACGGCGTCGAGGCACTCAGGGTCTCCCTGAACCGCGCCTATCGCGTCAGCGAGAACCGCCACTGGTACACGACCCGTCTCTTGAGCCTCGGCTATATCCTGCTTGCCGTCGTCGTGTTGGCGATCGCCAGTACGCTGCTGGTCGCCGTTCCGATCGCCCTGCAATTCGCCGAGACGCAATTTCCCTGGCTCTCCGGCCCGCTGACGGCCGTCTCCAACTGGCGCATCTATACGACGCTCGTCGTGCTGCTGCTCGGGCTGATCTGCGTGCACCTCTGGCTTCCGGCCGGACGGCGCAAGATCGTTGACGTCATTCCCGGCATTCTTCTGACGATGCTGTTCTGGGCCGGCGGCGGGTTGCTGTTCGCGCTCTATCTCTCGACCTTCGCCAACTACACCGCGACCTATGCCGGTCTCGCCTCGGTGATGGTCGTCCTGATCTTCCTTAACATCGTCAGCGTCATCTTCATCATCGGCGCCGAATTCAACGCCGCCATGATGAAGTTTGAAGTCCTGAGCAAATATGGCGGGCGCGGCTACAAGGAGCGCGCCGCCCTAAAGGCCGAGCAGGCGTCGGATTCCAGCGGGTGACTGGCCTGCTGCGCGCAGCGCCGACAGCGCCGTATCGCCCTGGCTTTTGGAGAGCTTGCGTCCGTCGCCATCCGTGACCAGGCGATGGTGATGATAGACCGGCTGCGGCAGCGCCAGCAGCTCCTGCAGCAGCCGGTGGATCGAGGTCGCGTGAAACAGATCGAGGCCCCGCACGACATGGGTGACGCCCTGAAGCGCATCGTCGAGGACGACCGAAAGGTGATAGCTCGACGGCGCGTCCGAGCGCGAGAGCACGATGTCGCCCCAGGCAGCGGGATCCGCCGTCATCTGGCCGCGTTCGCCGTCGCCGGTCTCGATCCAGCCTAATGGTGCGTCGATCGCGGCGAGGGCCTTGTTCGTGTCGAGCCGCCATGTGTGCTTGATGCCGGCTGCGAGAAGTCGCTCCCTCTCATCCGGCGGGCGCTTCCTGTCGAAATCCGGATAAAGCGGTGCGCCGTCCGGGTCGCGGGGCCACGTCTCGCCTCTGCTTTCGGCCTTGGCGACCTCCGCCTTCACCTCGCCGCGCGTCATGAAGGCCGGATAGGCGAGGCCGCGGTCGATCAGGGACTGGAGCGCCTGCCGGTATTCGTCGAAATGCTCGGATTGCCGTCGCGGCGGTTTTTCGTAGGGAAAGCCCAGCCAGTCGAGATCCTCGAGCATGGCGGCTTCCAGCGCCGGCGTGCAGCGGGAAAGGTCGATGTCCTCGATCCTAAGCAGCAGCCGGCCACCGGCCGCTTGCGCCATGTCGCGATTGATCAGGGCGGACAGCGCGTGTCCGAGATGGAGCGCGCCATTCGGACTTGGGGCGAAGCGGAAAACGGGTTGCCGGTCATCGGTCTGCATGATTTCTTCTGCCACGACTGTTTCGGACGCTCCAAGGAAAAAGCACCGCGCATGCACATCATTCGTTCAGAGGCGGATATCCGCCGTGGCCTCGACGCACTGGCTGCCGCCGATGCGCGCCTCGCGCCGGTGATCGCCGCCTGCGACGGTACGGTGCCGCTGAGGCTGCAGCCGGCGGGCTATGCCGGGATTGCCCATATCGTCGTTTCGCAGATGGTGTCGCGGGCGAGCGCCCACGCCATCTGGGGGCGCATGGTCTCGGCACTGGGAGAGGTATCCGCCGACACCTATCTCGCAGCCGATCCGACCGTCATTGCCGGCTTCGGACTGTCGCGGGCCAAGGAAACGACCCTGAGGCGGATTGCCGCGGCAGTGGCCGATGCGGCGCTCGATCTCGACGCCGTGCCGAAATTGCCGGCGGGCGAAGCCATGGCGCAGCTGACCTCGGTCAAGGGGATCGGTCCCTGGACGGCGGAGATCTATCTGATGTTCTGCGGCGGCCATCCGGACATCTTTCCGGTCGGCGATGTGGCGTTGCGGGCAGCCGCCGGCGACCTGTTCTTCAAGGGCGAGCGGCCGGACGAGAAGGTAACAAGGGCGGTGGCGACCGCCTGGGCGCCATGGCGGTCCGTTGCCGCGCGGCTCCTGTGGGCGGACTATGCGCGGCGCCGCCAGAGGGAAGCGCTTCCCGTTACGTGACCCGGATCGGCAACACTGTCGGCACGGTTCTGCGGAAAGCATTGGCCGTTTGTTATTTAGGCTTCACATAGCTGTAATAACACGCCTAATATCGTTCTTGCGAATGCCGAATCGATCAGGAGTGCTCACTTGACGATTGCAGTGTCACCACAGGCTTTGCCGGCTCTAGTCTTGAATGCCGACTACAGGCCACTGAGTTATTATCCCTTGTCGCTATGGTCCTGGCAGGACGCGATCAAGGCCGTTTTCCTAGACCGAGTGAACATCGTCGCCGAGTACGAACACTCCGTTTCCTCGCCAAGCTTCTCGATGAGATTGCCGAGCGTGGTCTGCCTCAAGACCTACGTCCAGCCGTCGCGCAACCCGGCCTTTACCCGCTTCAACGTCTTTCTTCGCGACCGCTTCCAGTGCCAGTATTGCGGTTCGCACGAGGACCTGACCTTCGATCATGTCATTCCCCGCTCTCATGGCGGCGAAACGACGTGGGAAAACGTCGTGGCGGCCTGCTCTCCCTGCAATCTCAGGAAGGGCAACAAGATGCCGAAGCAGGCGGGCATGATCCCGATCCAGAAGCCTTACCGGCCCTCGGTCGCAGACCTACACAACAACGGCCGGCTGTTTCCGCCAAACTATCTGCACGAAAGCTGGATGGACTATCTCTACTGGGATTCCGAGCTGCAGCCTTAAGCGATTGCTCAGGCTGTCTTGCGGAAGCCGATGAAGGCGATGGCGGCGAGCACCAGGCTGGTGACGACGTTCATGTTCGCCATCGACAGGCCCATGATGCGGAGCGCTGCGACCGTGCAGGACGGACCATGCTCCGAGCCGATCTGGGCGAGGAGGTCGGACGCGCTGCCGGTCACGCTGGCGCCACCCGCCGAGCAACTTGCCGGTCCTTCCCAGAAGCCCCATTCAACGCCGGAGTGATAGACGCCGAGACCGGCGCCGACGAGCATCATGATCGCGAGGAGGAGCAGGAGGCCGCGGGTCAGCGAGACCGGCAGCCGGAAGACAGCGGCAAGAATGGCCAGCACCCCGAGCGGAATGCCGTAATAATAGGGCTGGCGCTGGATCAGGCAGAGATGGCAGGGAATGTAGCCGCCGATATACTGGAAGGCGAGCGCCGAACCGATGACGGCCACCATGCCGGCGGTCAGCAGGGCTGCGGAGGATTTCAGGGTCAGCTTGTCGGCCATCATCGTTTCGATCGTCCGTTCAGAATACAAATTTTACCAGATAGAAGCCGCCGAACAACAGCACGACGAAAACCGTGAAGAGGATGCCGAGATATTTCTCGATGAACAGGCGGATCGGCTCCCCGAAGCGGCTGAGCAGCCAGGCGACGAGGAAGAAGCGGGCGGCGCGGCCGATGATGCTGACGATCGTGAAAACCAAGAAATTGAGGCCGGTGGCGCCGGAAAAGATCGTCAGAACCTTGTAGGGGAACGGCGTGACCGCAGCAAACAGCACGCCCCAGCCGCCCCAGGTGTTGTACCAATCGGCGATCTGATCGAAGGAGTTCTCCTTGCCGTAGAAGGCAAGGATCGGCTTGCCGATGCTTTCGAACAGAAACATGCCGATCGCATAGCCGAGGAAGGCGCCCAGAACGGAGCCCAGGGTGCAGATGATGGCAAGCCTCACCCAGCGCTGCGGCCTCGCAAGCGTCAGCGGGATCAGCAGGACATCCGGCGGGATCGGGAAGACGGAACTTTCGACGAAGGAAACGCCGAACAGCGCCTTTTCCGCATGCTTCGTCGCGGACAGCGACATGGTCCAATCATAGAGGCGTCTGAGCATCGGCGTCCTTCTTGCAAGATCGAAGACCTTTTAGGGGGAGCCGGGAAGCCTGTAAATCGGCCTTTTTCGCTCGCTCCTGCTTTTCTCAAAAACTTTTCGTGAGCGCGGGAATTTGCAAAAATCACGGTTGACCCGGCCCTCGGCGTTCGTATAGTCCCGCTGACTTCCGCTTCGACCACGAAGCCGGATGCCCCATTGGCGGAATTGGTAGACGCGCTCGACTCAAAATCGAGTTCCGAAAGGAGTGCTGGTTCGACCCCGGCATGGGGCACCACCCTTCTTGCGTTCACGCTTTTTTCTTGTTCATCGTTGCCGCGAAGTGCTATTGCGGTGCAGCATTCTGGAACGCTGCCGATGAAATTGCCGCCCCGCAACAGCTATGACGACCTGATCCGTGACTTCGTCTGGGATATCCCGGCCGAGTTCAACATGGGGCGGGCGATCAGCGATGACTGGGCCGAGCGCGAGCCCGAGCGGATCTGCCTTCAGCATTTTTCGCCGGACGGCCATCATCTGTCGATGACCTATGGCGAGCTTTCCGGGCAGTCGAACCGCTTCGCAAACGCGCTGCGGGGCCTTGGCGTCGCACAGGGTCACCGGGTGGCGCTGCTTTTGCCGCAGAGCTTCGAGACGGTCGTCGCGCATGCGGCGATCTACAAGCTCGGCGCCATCGCGCTGCCGCTGGCGCTGCTCTTCGGCGCCGAGGCGCTTGAATATCGCCTCGCCTTTGCCGGCGCATCGGTTGTCGTCACCAACGACTTCGGCTTTTCGCGGCTGAAGGACATCCGCCAGCGGCTGCCCGATCTCCGGGAGATCATCCTGACCGGCGCGGCGGCCAGTGAAGGCGCGCATCTCTTCGGCGATCTCGTCGCGTCCCAGCCGGCACAATTTGAAGTGCCGAGGACGGGGCCGGACGATCCGGCGCTGATGATCTTTACCTCCGGCACGACCGGCGCGCCGAAGGGCGCGCTGCATGGGCACCGTGTGCTCGCCGGGCATATTCCCGGCATCCAGTTTGCCCATCATTTCCTGCCGCAGCCTGGCGACCGCATGTGGACGCCGTCCGACTGGGCCTGGGCCGGTGGCCTGCTGAACGCGCTGATGCCGTGCCTGATGCTCGGCGTTCCGGTCGTTTCGTCGCCGGCGCAGAAGTTCGATCCGGACACGGCCTATCGCATCATGGCGGAAATGAAAGTCCGCAACGCCTTCATTCCGCCGACGGCCTTGCGCCTCCTGAAGTCAGTCGAGGCGCCGCTCGAAAAATATGATCTGCAATTGCGGACGATCGGCTCGGCGGGCGAAAGCCTCGGGCGGGAAACCTATGAATGGGCGAAACGCGTGCTCGGCATCACCGTCAACGAATTCTACGGCCAGACGGAGTGCAATTTCGTGATCTCCTCGGCGGCGGAGCTGGGTGTGACGCGCGCCGGCCCGATCGGCCGGGCGGTGCCGGGTCATCGCGTGGCGGTGATCAACGACGAGGGGCATGAAGTCCCCGCCGGAGCCATCGGGCAGATCGCGGTCAAGCGGCCCGATCCGGTGATGTTCCTCGGCTACTGGAACGACGAGACTGCGACGCGTGAGAAATTCATCGGCGACTGGATGCTGACAGGCGACCAGGGACGCATGGACCGTGACGGCTATATCGAATTCTTCGGGCGCAACGACGATGTCATCACCTCCTCGGGCTACCGCATAGGGCCGAGCGAGATCGAGGACTGCCTCAGCGGGCATCCGGCCGTCAGGCTATCAGCCGTCGTCGGCAAGCCGGATGCGGTCAGGACGGAAATCGTCAAGGCCTATGTGGTGCTGCGGGATGGTTATGCGCCGGACGAGGCGCTTGAAACCGAGCTTCGCGACTGGGTCAAGCAGCGTCTGTCCATGCATGAATACCCGCGTGAGGTCGCCTTTGTCGACGAGCTGCCGATGACGACGACCGGCAAGATCATCCGCCGGCTGTTACGCGATCAGGCGGCGGTCGAGGGCCAAGCGGCGGAATAACCGTCGGCCTCCTGGAAATTGCACCGGGCTATTCCGGATTGCGACCGCGGCGCGCCATCGACAGCAGCTTGTTCCTAATCATCTTGGCGACGTTGCGGGTGCTCGCATACATGTGCAGCTGGTTGGCCACCTGGCGCAGGTCGCGGTCGGCATTCGGTCTGAGGCCGATCAACAGCGTCCCCATCTCCTCACGCTCCAGCCACATCCGGCTCATGATCGGATGGTCTGGCACCGCACAGGAATCCGTGCGTTCGATGTTGGCGTCGTCGAGATGCCATTCGGTCAGCCGCGCGACGAGAAGCTTGCCCGGAGAAAAGCGCGCCAGGCTTTCATCGTAGGCCGTCTTCCAGGTGTAGGCCTCGCCGGCCATGATGAAGACGATCATCGAGGCGATGGCCTTGCCGTCGAGGTCGAGCGTGTGAATACGCACGGCGTCGATCTCGGCGAGATTGGTGATCGCCTCGCGGAAGAACGCCGCGCCGTAGCGGTCGTTGGCCATTGCGGTGCGCTTACGACCCTTCCAGCCGCCGGCTTCGAGCGCCAGGAATTCCTCCATGCGCAGCCGAATGTCCTGTCGTTGACGGGAGACGGTGTAGGTGAGGTCTCCCATCTCTTCCAGCTTGCGCCATTGGCGCCGCATCTCGCGCAGGTGCGAGGCGCTGACGGAGCCCTGCAGATAGGTCTGGCCGTCCTCGTAGCTCTGCAGCATCGGGCGCAAGGATTTTTCCGTCGCCTGTACCGGCAGGTTCCGGCCGATCGCGATCGTCTTCAACAGGCTGGCGATCGGGCTGTTCAGCCGCATCTCCGGGAGCACGAGCACGCTTGGCAGACCGGCGAGCGGGGAGGAGAACGCCTCCAGCACATTGTCGAGGTTCTCGGCCGCATCCTCGGCGTCGACCAGCGGCGTGCCGAGCGGGCCAAAATGATTTGCCCAGGCGCGCATGATGGACGGGCCGATAGAAAAGCCGGGCTTCTCGATCGAGTAGGGCATCAGGAAGCGCAGTCGGCTGCGGCGCTCGTCATTGTCGCGCATGACGGCAAGGCGGATGACCTTGTCCTCCAGCCGCGGCATGGCCGGAACCAGGAAGCGCGCGGAGAAGAAGACGTTCGGCTCTGCCGAGCGGTTCGACAAGAAGTCCAGTTCGCTTTGAAGCTCATAGCCGACCGAGGCGGGGTAAAGGCACAGTTCGCGACCGGGACGGCCGACGGCAAGGCTGATGTCGGCTGCAGGTAGGGGTTCCACGTCCGCCTTTCTAGCCGAGGCCGGATAGACGAGATCGACGGGAGGCTGGTTCGTTGGGTTTTGGGTCGTAGGCATTATCGAGCCTCCGGTTTGGACTGGTCGGCCATCGGATCGGCGAAGACGAACAGGCTGATGCCGAGCGCGAGGCGCACGGCCAGATGCAGAAGTATGGTTTCAACAAGGATGGCGCCGGTGGTCGCGATGGCAGCGCCGGTCAATCCCCAAAGCGGGATGAGGGTCATGTTAAGGGCAACGTTGACGATCAGGGCGCCAAAATACACGGCGACACAGGCTTTCTGTCGACCGGACATGGTCAACAGCGATTCCGCCGGGCCGATCATCGACTTGAACAGCGGACCCAGGAACAGGATCGCCATCAGCGCGTAACCCGCCGTGAAGGCTTCGCCAAAAAGCGACAGGATCAGTTTGCCGGCAAGCAGGACGAAAATGCCGATCGCTAGCGACGGCCAGAAGGTCCATCGAGCCGTCTGGTTGGCGAAGCTGGCGAGGCCCGCCAGGTCGTTGCGGGCAAACAGCGTGGAAAAGCGGGGACCGGCGGCCGCCTTGACCGAGAAAAAGACGAACTGGACCAGCGCCATGGTTTTTGCCGCCGCGAAGTAAATCGCGACATCGTTTGGCGGCAGGTAGATGCCGACGATGACCACATCCGAATTGGTCAGCAGGAAGGAGAAGCCTTCAATGAAGAAGATCGGCAGGGCAACCTTGAACCATGTGCCGAAATGAATGCTGTGGTCGCCTTTGAGGAAGCGCTTGCCGAGACGAATGGTGACGACGACGAATTGGCCGACCGTCGTGACGTAGGTGGCGGCAAGAGCTGCAACCATTGCCGTCACGGCCGTCCTCGGTTCACCGAACTTCACGGCAATGGCCATGAAGACGATGATCAGCGTCGGGCGGATGACGAAGGTCGGGCTCAGCGCGTTGATCGGCCAGCGATTGGCGCGGGCCGTGCCATCGAGCACGTCGCCGAGTGCGATCATCGGTAGCGCGAACAGACCGAGGAAGACGGGAGCGACATAATAGGGCGGCAGGGACGTACCAAAGACATGCAGGAATGCCAGCCCGCCGGCCAGAAGAAGGCTTGCGGCGACGAGGGCAAAGAGGCGGGCCGTAAAGGCCATGCCCCGCACTTTCGCATGGTCGCCGGCTGCCTCGTATTCGGGCAGAAAGCGGATCACGGTCGTGTTGAAGCCCAAGCAGGCAAAGTCGCCGAAAGTAATCACCAGGACCCAGACGTAGACGAAGATGCCGTATTCGAATTCACCCATCATGCGGGCGAGAATGACCTGGGATATGAAGGCGATTCCGGCGCTGACGACGCGTATGACGAAGGCGATCAGTGCCATGCGTTGGGCGTGCGCAAGCTCATCCCTGCCAGTCAACATGGCGGCAAGCTTCGCCATATGCGGTGCAACACGTGCACGCAGATGCGGAGGCAGCACCTTTTCGGCTGTTTCGATAACCGCCATGATCAAAACGCAATACCTGTGATCAAATGCAGAGGAACTCATATCGTTGTATCGTCAACAGGGTTAAGAAAGGATGAGGACGTCGTGTGCGGCGGTGCCGTTGTCGATGCTTGCCTGTTGGTTTTTGACGGTCCGAATCCTATCTTGATCTCATGAAACCAGAGGCGCTGCTGCATCCACAACCGGCCGGTCTTTATTGTCCCGTTGGCGACTTCTACATCGACCCGGTGCGTTCCGTTGCGCGGGCGTTGATCACCCATGGTCATTCCGATCATGCCCGCGCCGGCCATCAGTCCGTGATGGCGACTCGCCAGACGCTCGACATCATGCGGATCCGCTATGGCGACGGCTTTGCCGGGAGCGAGCAGGCGGCTGCGCTTGGCGAAAGAGTGGCGATCGGCGACGTGACGGTGTCGTTCCATCCCGCCGGCCATGTGCTGGGATCCGCGCAGGTCGCGGTGGAGCACGGCGGGACACGGATCGTCGTCTCTGGCGACTACAAGCGCTCCCACGATCCGACCTGCAGGCCGTTCGAGCCGGTCGCGTGCGACGTCTTCGTGACCGAGGCGACTTTTGCGCTCCCGGTCTTTCATCATCCCGATCCGGTGGACGAAGTCGCCAAGCTTCTGAAATCGTTGAAAACGTTTCCCGAGAGTACCCATCTCGTCGGAGCCTATGCCCTCGGCAAGGCGCAACGGGTGATCGCGCTGTTGCGCGAGGCGGGCTATGAGCCGCCGATCTACATTCACGGCGCGCTGCAGAAACTTTGCGACTACTACGCCGGCGAGGGGATCGTTCTCGGCGACCTGCGACCGGCGACGGTGGAGGGGGCGGACAAGCAGGCTTTCCGCGGTGCGATCGTCGTCGGACCGCCCGCGTCGTTTTCCGATCGCTGGGCGCGACGCTTTTCCGATCCGATCGGCGCCTTCGCGTCCGGATGGATGATGGTGCGCCAGCGGGCCAAGCAGCGTGGTGTCGAACTGCCCCTGGTGATTTCCGATCACTGCGACTGGCCGGAGCTGACGGCCACGATCGCCGAGCTGAAGCCCGAGGAAGTGTGGGTCACGCACGGGCGGGAGGAGGCGCTGGTGCGCTGGTGCGCGTTGCAGGGTATTCGTGCGCGGCCGTTGCATCTCGTCGGCTACGAGGACGAGGGCGACTGATGAAGGCTTTTTCCGCGCTTCTCGACCGGCTTTTGTTGACGCCGCAGCGCAACGCCAAACTCGCGCTCCTGGTCGACTATTTCCGCTCGACGCCTGATCCTGACCGCGGTTACGCGCTTGCCGCGTTGACCGGGACGCTCGACATCCACGCGGTCAAGCCAGCCCTTCTCAAGGAACTGATCCTCGAACGGATGGACGAGGAGCTTTTCCGCTATTCCTACGACTATGTTGGGGATCTGGCCGAGACGATTTCGCTTGCCTGGGATACCGGCGATCAAGGGGCAGAGGGCAGCGGGAAGGTTCCGTCACTCTCTTCGGTCGTCGAGGAGATGAACAGCCTTGGACGCACCGAGGTGCGCGCGCATGTCAGGGGGCTCCTCGATAGGCTCGACCCCTCGGGACGCTACGCCTTCATCAAGCTGACGACCGGCGGCTTGCGGATCGGCGTTTCGGCCAGGCTCGCCAAGCAGGCTCTGGCGACATTCGGCGGAACGGAGGTCACCGAGATCGAAACCTTGTGGCACGGGCTGGAGGCACCCTATGCCGATCTCTTCGCATGGCTCGAGGGACGAGCGCCGAAGCCGGAACTTGCCTCGCCGGCAATCTTCCATTCGGTCATGCTCGCCAACCCGGTGGGCGAGGGCGATCTCGAAAAACTCGATCCGGAAGACTATGCCGCCGAATGGAAGTGGGACGGCATCCGCGTGCAGCTTTCCAGCGCCGGCAGCCGCCGTCGGCTCTATTCGCGCAGCGGCGACGACATCTCCAACGCCTTTCCCGATGTTCTCGACGCCGTGGACTTTGAAGGTGTCATCGATGGCGAGCTTTTGATCGGCGGCACTGCCAGAACCAACCGGCCGACGCGCAGCTTTTCCGACCTGCAGCAGCGGCTGAACCGCAAGACGGTGAGCGCCCGAATGATGGAGGACTATCCTGCCTTTATCCGGGCCTATGATCTGTTGTTTTCCGGGGACGCCGATATCCGCGAGACGGCTTTTGCTGACCGGCGATCCCGTCTCTCCGATCTGATAGGGCGGGCTCAGCCGGAGCGCTTCGACCTCTCCCCGCTGGTCGAGTTTTCGACATGGGAACAACTGGATCGGCTGCGCTCTGAGCCGCCGGATCCGGTGATCGAGGGCGTGATGCTGAAGCGGTTCGACAGCGCCTACGCCGCCGGACGCGCGAAAGGGCCGTGGTTCAAATGGAAGCGCGATCCCTATAATGTCGATGCCGTCCTGATGTATGCCCAGCGCGGGCACGGCAAACGCTCGAGCTACTATTCCGACTTCACCTTCGGCGTCTGGACGGACGAGCCGGGCGTCGGCGAGTTGGTGCCGGTTGGCAAGGCCTATTTCGGGTTTACCGATGCCGAACTCGAAGTTCTCGACCGTTTCGTGCGCAACAACACTGTCGACCGCTTCGGTCCGGTGCGCGCGGTGCGGGCGGAGCCGGATTTCGGCTTCGTCGTGGAGGTCGCTTTCGAAGGCATTGCCCGATCGAAGCGGCACAAGTCCGGTGTTGCCATGCGCTTCCCGCGCATCTCGCGGCTTCGCACAGACAAGCTGCCCGCCGAGGCGGATCGGCTTGAGACGCTGATGGCGATGATTGAAGGATGATGTTGACCCGTGGCTACCGTCCGGGGCCGCACATCGCTCAGTGAAGGGCGCCTCCAAAATCCAGTGAATACTGAAAATTCTCGAAATCGTCCGAGTATATCTGCTGCACCAAACGGATGTTGTGATCGTCGTAGAAAGCGGAAAGCTTCTCCCGGGCAGAGGTTATTTTCCCGGTACCTGCTTCCACGGAGTGCGGCTTCGCGAAGGCCTGCGCCCAGTTCGTATCAAGGCCGCACTTTTCGAATACGGCATGCATTTCCGCGGCGATATTTTCGATTTTGCCAATGTGCCCGTATTTCTCGATTGGCTGGAACAGAAGATCCGATTGAGGCCAAAAATGCCGGTTATGCGATAGAACCTCGTCTTCAAGCGCTTCAAGGAACAGCCTGAAGCCTTCTCTGTTGTTCATTCCGAATCCTGGAAGGGAAAACCGTTCAAGCGATCCTCTGCCGACTTTATCGAGATAGCTGGACAAGGCGCGCGTGTAAGGGTTTCGAGAAATCGCGAAGCAAAAGAGCTGATCGTAGTGGCTCGATTCAGCCAGCGTCACGTTGACCGGATTGCGCATATGTCGCTTGAAGTCGGATCCAGCAACCACGCCATTTTCCAGTTCGAACAGCCTCGCAGCTATCGAGGTGTTCCCGCTCTTCTTGATCCTGTTGAAGCACAGCCCCAGCTTCGGGAAGAATGCCACATGGTCTTCGTCGTAGAAGATGCGAAAATTTACAGGTTTCGTGAGCAGGTAGGCTTTCGCTACCTGCCGACGTAGGCTTTTTCTGCTCATTGGCTTCGTGCTGTCTCCTCAACCGATCTGAGGCGGGTCTATGATCGATCCATCGATAAAGAATCAATGATAGTCCCGCTTCGGAATGAGTTGAAGCAGTCGCAAATTGAATCGGCGTCAGGCTTGCTCGTAAGCGCCGTGGCAGTGCTTGTACTTCTTGCCGGAGCCGCAGGGGCAGGCTTCGTTGCGGCCGACCTTGCCCCAGGTTGCCGGATCGTTGGGATCACGGTTTTCGGGGGCGACGTAGAGGGCCGTTGTCTCGGCTGACTCCAGCGACGGCTGCGCAAGTTCGTCTTCGCCCGACGTGGCATCGAGGTGGTGCGCTTCCATGACCGGCAGTTCAGGCGCGGGAGTCTCGGCCGCCTGGCGGACGATCTCGACCCGCATCAACTGCGAAATGACCGCCTGACGGAGGTTCGTGAGCAGCGCCGTGAACAGCTCAAAGGCTTCCTGTTTGTATTCCTGCAGCGGATCGCGCTGGGCATAGCCGCGGAAACCGATGACGGAGCGCAGGTGATCGAGGTTGACGATGTGCTCGCGCCACAAATGGTCCAGCGTCTGCAGGACGACGGAGCGTTCGACATAGGTCATGACTTCGGGGCCGAAGCGTTCGGCGCGCTCTGCTGCTGCCTTGTCGGCGGCCTCGGTGACGCGGGCGAGAATGTCGTCTTCGGCAATCCCGTCTTCCTTGACCCATTCCTCGACGGGAAGGTCGAGGTTGAGGACGTTTTCGATTTCGACCTTCAGTCCCTTCACGTCCCACTGCTCGGCATAGGCGCGCTCCGGAATGTGACGGCTGACCATCGCCTCGATGACTTCCTGGCGCATGTCGGCGACGGTTTCGGAAATGTCCTGCGCATCCATGAGTTCGACGCGTTGCTCGAAGACCACCTTGCGCTGGTCGTTGAGAACATCGTCATACTTCAGCAGGTTCTTTCGGATGTCGAAGTTGCGGGCTTCGACCTTCTTCTGGGCGCGTTCGAGCGCCTTGTTGATCCACGGATGGACGATGGCTTCGCCGTCCTTCAGGCCGAGCTTCTGGAGCATGCTGTCCATGCGCTCGGAGCCGAAGATGCGCATCAGGTCGTCCTGAAGCGAGAGATAGAACTTCGAGCGGCCGGGGTCGCCCTGACGACCGGCGCGACCGCGCAGCTGGTTGTCGATACGCCGGCTTTCATGGCGTTCGGTGGCGATGATGTAGAGACCGCCGGCGGCCAGTGCCTGCTGCTTGAGCTGCTTGACCTCTTCCTTGATCGCGGCCGCCTTGGCGTCACGCTCCGGACCCAGCTCCATTTCGGCCAGATCGCGATCGAGGCGCATCTCGAGGTTGCCGCCGAGCTGAATGTCGGTACCGCGACCGGCCATGTTGGTGGCGATCGTGACGGCGCCGGGAACACCGGCCTGCGAGACGATATAGGCTTCCTGCTCGTGGTAGCGGGCGTTCAGCACGCTGAAATCGGAGAAGCCGGACTTCTTCAGAAGCGTGGCCAGCAGTTCGGATTTCTCGATCGAGGTGGTGCCGACGAGGACCGGCTGGCCCTTGGCGTTGGCCGCCTTGATCTCGTTGATGATGGCCTGGTATTTCTCTTCCGCAGTCCGGTAGACTTCGTCGTCCTCATCAATACGGGCGATCGGCAGGTTGGTCGGCACTTCCACGACTTCGAGACCGTAGATGTCGCCGAATTCTTCCGCTTCCGTCGACGCCGTACCGGTCATGCCGGCTAGCTTGTCATACATTCGGAAGTAGTTCTGGAAGGTGACGGATGCCAGCGTCTGGTTTTCCGGCTGGATCTGCACGTGTTCCTTGGCTTCCAGCGCCTGGTGCTGGCCTTCCGAATAACGGCGGCCCGGCATCATGCGGCCGGTGAATTCGTCGATGATGACGATCTCGTCGTTGCGGACGATGTAGTCCTTGTCGCGCTGGAACAGCTTGTGGGCCTTCAGCGCGTTGTTGAGGTGGTGCACGATGGCGACGTTCTCGATGTCGTAAAGGGTCTCGCCCTTCAGCATGCCGGCGTCGCGCAGCAGGTTTTCGAGTTTCTCCATGCCGTCTTCGGAGAAGTTGGCGGAGCGCTGCTTCTCGTCGATCTCGTAGTCGCTCTCGACCAGTTCCGGGATGAACTTGTCGATGGTGTTGTAGAGATCGGAGCGGTCGTCCAGCGGGCCGGAGATGATCAGCGGCGTGCGGGCTTCGTCGACCAGGATCGAGTCGACTTCGTCGACGATCGCATAGTTGTGGCCGCGCTGAACCATCTGGGCGCGGTCGAACTTCATGTTGTCGCGCAGATAGTCGAAGCCGAGTTCGTTGTTGGTGGCGTAGGTGATGTCGCAGCCATAGGCCTGGCTGCGCTGCTCGTCGTCGAGGCCGTGGACGATCACGCCCGTGGTCATGCCGAGGAAGCCGTAGAGACGCCCCATGGTGGCGGAGTCGCGGCTGGCGAGGTAGTCGTTGACGGTCACGACGTGGACGCCCTTGCCGGCGAGCGCGTTGAGGTAGACGGGGAGCGTCGCCACCAGCGTCTTGCCTTCACCGGTCTTCATCTCGGCGATGGCGTTCTCGTGCAGGATCATGCCGCCGATCAGCTGTACGTCAAAAGGCCGCAGGCCGAGCACGCGCTTGGCGGCTTCCCGGACGACCGCAAAGGCCGGCACGAGGATGTCGTCCAAGCTTTTTCCGGCTGCCAGCTGCTCCTTAAACTCGGCCGTCTTGGCCTTGAGCTGCTCGTCGGAGAGGGACTGCATATCGCTTTCCAGCGCGTTGATCGCCGCCACTTTCGGCTGGTAGGCGCGAATGCGACGATCATTGGCTGAGCCGAACATTTTGCGGGCTAATCCGCCGAAGCTGACCATTCGAATGGCCCTTTCCTTGACTATTTTCTTTCGCCGAAAATTGCGGCAAATCGGAGTAATTCGCCCGGAACTCTTCTGGACGCGAGGTTGCGTGACAGATAAGAGGGGGGGCAAATGATGTCAACGGGACAGGCGGGCCGATAAAGGCCACATTTGACTGTTCATGACGATTTTCGCCCGGTTTCGCATATGTGCTCCTCGAAATCCGGGACAATAGGGAAAGGCCTGTTCATGCTCAGCACTCGGAAATTCGCAGCGGCCGCAATCGCTGCCTTCATGTTGTCCCACGCAGCGGCTTTTGCCGAAGACGCCAAGGACAAGGTCGTCGCCAAGGTCGGCGATCTGGAAATCTACCAGTCGGAACTCGACCTCGCCGTCGCAAATCTCGATCCGCAGCTCGCCAAGCTGCCGCCGGAGCAGAAGGAAGTCGCAGCCCTTTCCGGCGCGATCGACCTCAAGCTTCTGGCCGGAAGCGCGATGGCCGAAGGCCTGGAAAACGACGCCGACTTCAAGATGCGCATGCGCTACCTGAAGGATCGCGAGCTTCACAACACCTACTTCCAGAAGCATGTCGTCGACACCGTCACCGATGACGAGGTCAAGGCGCGCTACGAGAAGGAAATCGCGGCAATGCCGAAGCAGCAGGAGGTGCATGCACGCCATATCCTGCTGAAGACCGAAGACGAAGCCAAGGCCGTGATTGCCGAGCTCGACAAGGGTGCCGATTTCGTCACGCTGGCCAAGGAGAAGTCCAACGATCCGGCCAAGAGCGAAGGCGGTGATCTCGGCTGGTTTACCAAGGGCCGCATGGTTCCGGAATTCGAAGAGGCCGCATTTGCATTGCCGGTCGGCACCTACACGAAGACGCCGGTCAAGACGCAGTTCGGCTATCACGTCATCAAGGTCGAAGAAAAGCGTGACGTTGCTCCGCCGCCGTTCGATCAGGTCAAGGACCAGGTCCGTCAGCTGGTGATGCGTGACAAGTATGTCGCGCTGCTGCAGGCAGCCAAGGACAAGACGAAGGTCGACATCCTCGACGAGACCCTGCGCAAGGGCTACGACGACGCCAACAAGGCGCCCGAGGCGACCGAGCCGACGAAGTAAAAGACTGACGATGCCCGTCGGGTCTCAGTGACCCGGCGGGCCTGCCCCGCTTCGCATCAACCCGTTCTTTCCCAGGATCACTTGGCCATGTCCGGAACCGTTTCGCCGCTCGCTCCGAAATCCTATCCCGAAATGCCCGCTCTTCGTGGTGTACGCATGGCGACCGCCGCTGCGGGGATCAAGTACAAGGGCCGGACCGACGTCCTGTTGATGCTGTTCGATGCGCCGGCAGCCGTCGCCGGCGTTTTCACGCGGTCCAAGTGCCCGTCGGCTCCCGTCGACTTCTGCCGTGCCAATTTGCCGCACGGCGTTGCGCGTGCCGTTGTCGTCAATTCCGGCAATGCCAACGCCTTTACCGGCAAGAAGGGCCGAGAGGCGACGGCGCTGACCGCCAAATCGGCTTCCGAGGCCGTCGGCTGCAGCGAGAGCGAGGTCTTTCTCGCCTCGACGGGCGTGATCGGCGAGCCGCTGAAGGCGGAGAAATTCGCCGGCGTGCTCTCTGACATGGCCGGCGCAGCCACAGGTGACTTCTGGCAGGAAGCAGCCAAGGCGATCATGACCACCGACACGTTTCCGAAGGTGGCGACCCGGACGGCTTCGATCGGCGGCGTGACGGTCACGATCAACGGCATTGCCAAGGGCGCCGGCATGATCGCGCCGGACATGGCGACGATGCTGTCTTTCGTCGCGACCGATGCCGACATCGAGGCGTCCGCACTGCAGGCGCTGCTCTCCGATGGCGTCGGGCCGTCCTTCAATTCCGTGACAGTCGACAGCGATACCTCGACCTCCGATACGCTGATGCTGTTTGCGACCGGTGCGGCCGCCGCCGATGGCCAGACAAAGATTACCGATGCGGCCGATCCCGCGCTTGGCGAGTTCCGCGCGGCGCTCAATGATCTCCTGAAGGACCTCGCCCTGCAGGTGGTCTGCGATGGCGAGGGGGCAACGAAGCTTCTCGAAGTCAATGTGACCGGTGCAGAGAGCGATGCTGCCGCAAAGCGCATCGCGCTTTCGATTGCCAATTCCCCGCTCGTCAAAACCGCTGTCGCCGGCGAGGACGCCAACTGGGGTCGCGTCGTTATGGCCGTCGGCAAGGCCGGCGAAGCCGCCGACCGCGATCGTCTGGCGATCTGGTTTGGCGACGTTCGCGTCGCCGTCGATGGCGAACGCGACGCCGATTATTCCGAAGAGGCGGCGTCGGCCGTCATGAAGCAGCAACGGATCAAGGTCCGGGCGGACATCGGCCTCGGCGCTGGTTCGGCAACCGTGTGGACCTGCGACCTCACCAAGGAATATGTCGCCATCAACGGTGACTACCGGAGTTGATTTCTTTCGATGTGGAATACCGCTGCCGTGGCCTCTGACGTCAATCCCAACCTGCCGCTCGTCCGCCGCCTCGAAGCCGTCGGTTTTCGTGCCTGGCCAGCCGCCGATATACGTTATGATGGAAGCTGGCAGTTGCGCATGACCGCGGGCCATCCGAGCAGGCGCGCCAATTCGCTGGTCCCGCTAGATCCTCGCGATACGCGCGACATTTCCGGCCGGCTCGAAAAGGCGCGCGACGCCTTCGCAAAGGCCGGACGCCGCTTCGCTATCAAGGAAACACCGCTTTGCCCAGCTCCGCTGATCGCTCTCCTGGAGCAGCTTGGATGGACGGCAGAGGGCGAGACGTCGGTGCAGGTCGCCAACATTTCGGCGATGGAACTCGGCAATGGCCAGGATCACCTGCCGAGCCACGACATAGAGCGGTTCGTTGATGCCTGTCTGGCCGTCGAGCCGGACAAGGGGGCGTCGCGCGATGCCCTCGTCCGGCTATTCGGTGCCATCGAGCCGGACGCCGGCCTTTTCTTCATCGAAGACGAGGCCGAAGGGCCGCGGGCGGTGGCGCTATGCATTCACGACAACGATCTGGCCGGCATTCAGCAGGTGGCTGTGGCAAAGCATCTGCGTCGACAGGGGCTGGCGACCGAAATCCTGTCCTCGGCGTTGCTATGGGCCAAGCTCAGGGGCGCGCGCCAGGCCTGGCTGCAGGTGGAGGCTTCCAACGAACCGGCCAAGGCGCTCTATCGCGGCTTCGGGTTCAAGGAAGCCTATCGTTACCGCTACTGGGTGAAGGACTGATCGCGCATGTCTTCTACCCCTCGCAAGATCCTGCTCGTCGCCGCCTGTGCGCTCATCGATGCCGATGGCCGCATTCTTCTCACTCAGCGCCCCGAGGGCAAGTCGCTTGCAGGGCTGTGGGAGTTTCCCGGCGGCAAGGTCGAGCCGGGCGAGACGCCGGAGGAAACGCTGATCCGCGAGCTGGATGAGGAAATCGGCGTGACGACCAAAGTCGCCTGTCTGGCGCCGCTCACCTTTGCCAGCCACACCTATGACGACTTTCATCTTCTGATGCCGCTTTATGTCTGCCGTCGTTTCGAGGGCACCCCGCACGGCCGAGAGGGGCAGGCGCTCAAATGGGTTAAGCCGCAGGCGCTGCGCGATTATCCGATGCCGCCGGCCGATGAACCGCTGATCCCCTTCCTCCTGGATCTCCTTTAACGTCGAGTTCCTCGGCGGGGGAGTTTCGTCCTGCGGGCGAACTTCTTCCGGTAGGGCATCATCATGACGGCCGAGCCGGTGACCGCACTGCCGAAGGTCAAGGCAAGCGGCGCGGAAATCATGAAGGCCGCAAGATAGGGTGTCTCCGAGCGGAAGATGTGCGTGCCGAGGCCGCCGACATCCATTGCGATCAGCGCTGCGGCGACGAGTGCGCCCAGGACCATGCCGAAAGCGGCATTCAGGCCGAGAAACCACAGCATTTCCTGGTGATCCTGGCGGGCCTCTTCTGGCGTCAGAAGGTCGTCATTCTGGTCGGTATCGTCCATTGCGAACCCCTCCCGGGAAAGATCAACCGCATGATGATCTTCGAAGTCTAGACCTGCGGGCGGGGGAGGTCGAGTCCCGCCCGCAGGGCCGTCTCGCCTATTCGCCGAGTGCCGGCGCGGGCGTGGCGTTCGTGGTTTCGACACTGTCGAGCGGGTCCGCCTTTTCATGGACGGGCAGGCGCACGTCCTTGAGGAGAAGGGCCAGCACGAAGCTCAGCGCAAACAGGATGGCGCCAAAATCGTATACCCAGCCGAAGGCGTTGGTGAAGACGTCGACCACCATCATATACACGTCGTGCGGCAGCGCCTGCATCGCCTCCGGGGTCATCTCCTTGACCGGTGCCGGAAGGCTGGCTGCGACGTCCTGCGGCAATCGCGCTTGAAAGTATCCGAGCCCGGCATTCAGCAGTCCACCATTGACCGCCAACCCGAAGGAGGCGCCGATCATGCGGGCGAGGTTGATCGCACCCGTTGCGGCGCCGACATGGTGATGCGGGGCGGCGTTCTGGATCGCCGTCATCAGCGTCTGCATCTGCAGGCCGATGCCAGAGGCGAAGAAGAACATCAGCGGGGCGATCAGCCATACCGGTGTCGCCGCGCTCACCTGGCTGAACAGGATGAGGGTGACGGTACCAAGCGCCATCGCGATAACCGGGAAGATCTTGTAGCGCCCGGTTCGCGACACGATGATGCCGGATGTCACCGAGGCGATCAGCGAACCAGTCGACGGCGCGATGAACAGAAGGCCGGCATAGGCCGGCGGCAGGCCGGTCACCGTCTGCAGGAAGAGCGCGAAGTAATTGAGCAGGCCAAGCGTGCAGACGCCGACGACGACGGATATCGCCAACGATAGCGCGATGGTCCTGTTGGTGAAGAGGGAGAGCGGCAAGATCGGTTCCTCCGCCTTCATTTCTGCGAGGACGAAACCGACAAGTGCCAGGACCGCGACAATGGGCAGGCCGATGAAGAGGCTCATCGGCAGGGACCCCGATACCGCTTCCTCGGTCCAGTAGACGATGGCGGTGACGCTGACGGCGAGCAGCAGGCCGCCGAGATAGTCGATCGCGGGCCGTTTCGTGCTGAGGGTTGACGGCATGGCCAAGGCCAGCACCGCCGCCACCGCGATCCCGATCGGCAGATTGATGAGGAAGACGTACTCCCAGCCGATCGACTGCGCGATCAGGCCGCCGGATGCAGGCCCGGTCAGGCTTGCAAGCGTGAAGACGATCGTCGAATAGCCTTGGTATTTGGCACGCTCACGCGGCTCGAACAGATCGGCGATGATGGCGAAGGCGGTTGTCATGAGACCGCCGCCGCCAAGACCCTGCAGGATCCGGGCGACGATCAGGCTTTCCATCGACCAGGCGAGGCCGCAGGCAAGCGACCCGATCGTGAAGATGATAATTGCGGTGATCGAAATGGTCTTACGGCCGAAGAGGTCGCCGAGCTTGCCGTAGAAGGGCGTGACGGCGGCGGTGGCTAGAAGATAGGAGGCGCCAACCCAGCCGAAAAGGTCGAGATTGCCAAGGTCGTCGGCGATCGTCGGCAGCGCCGTCGCCACGATCTGCATGTCAAGGACGGCCATGAACATCGAGGCGAGCGCCGCGACATAAATGACGTGGCGCCGCCGGGAGGAAAGGGCTTGAATATTCATCGGAGAACCTTTTTGGAAGAACCGGGATTTTTTATGTCATTTGCATATATATGTAAATAGCATATATTTATATTTTACTTGAATGTGCGTGAAGCACATTCTTGACCGAGGTCCGACGGGTGTCATAATGAGTGATGACGAGGCAAAATACAGGGAGATCGTAGGGTCTTTGGCGGCAGATGATAATGACAAAAGCAGGCGCGATCTGCGTGTCGGGCGATACAGGGAAAACGGTCTTTCCGAAGATGCTGCCGATGCGGCCGTTCTGATCGACGATACGCTTGCCATTCTCCGGCGCTCGATGGTTCGCCGGCAGGTGGTGCGGAAGGCCATTGATCACCTGTCGCTGGATATCGACGTCGCGCAGTTGGAAGTGATTTATGCCGTGGGCGCGGCGGCGTGCCGACCGGGGTCCGGCGAAGTCACGGTTGGTACGATCGCGGAGCAGCTGGCAATCGATCCCTCTCGTGCAAGCCGGCTTGTCGCCGAGGTCGTCGACCGCGGCCTTGTGCGCCGGGTTGCCTCGCAGGGAGATGCCCGCCGGATCTGCCTTGAGCTGATGGAGACGGGACAAGCCTATCTGGATGCCATTTTCGATTACAAGGCGATCATGTTTTCCCAAGCCGTGAGTGATTGGGAGGAAGAAGACCTCGTCACCTTTGCGCGACTGTTCAAGAAATACAGTGCCTGGATCGAGAAGGAAGGAACGGACCTCGGCGAGGCTGCGGCCCGCGTCGAGGCGCTTGTCGACAGCCTGAAACGCTTCGGCGTCAAGGGCTAGGTTTTCGCTCCGTTGGGGATGGAGACAAAATCCTCAGGCCGCGCTAATCTCTCGCCATGGACATGCAGCCCATTTCCGAGCGGACGTCTGCGCCGTCATCGATTGGCGCATATATACGGTCCCACTGGCGCGGCGAGCAGGGGCTGTGGTGGTCTTTTGCCGTCAACCTCGCCCTGCTTCGCGGCATCATTTTTCTTGCCCAGTGGTTGCTGCGTCCTGCAAAGGGCGACGACTACTTCGACAATCGGATCGCCGTTTTCCTGCTGATGATCCTGTTCCACGGGGTTGTGCTGGTCTGGCAGGTCGTCGGCGTCTTCCGGGCCGGCGAAGCCCATATCCGAAGCAATGGGTCGATTGCCGCGCATTGGGGCGCGCAACTCGGTGTCATCATCGCCTTCTGGCTGACGATCTCCTACGCCTTCGAGGCCTGGCAGATGACCATCTATATCCCCAAGGGTGAAAGCTTTGCCGCGCGCATGGAGCGCGAACGCACGAGCCGGTATCAGATGGTGGTGGATGACGAGGCTGGCGTATTGTCTCTCGTCGGGTCGATCGAACTGAATGCGACCCGGCGCATGCGGGAGCTGCTGGCCAGCCATCCCGGGATCGAAACCGTCGTGCTCGCCAGCGAAGGCGGCAACATCTTCGAGGCCAGAGGGCTTGCCCGGCTGATCCGCGAACGCGGCCTCGATACGCGGGTGGATGGCGACTGCACATCGGCTTGCACGATCATCTTCATCGGCGGAGAGCAACGGATCCTCGGTCCGGCCGGTCGGCTCGGATTTCATCAATATCGGTTCGACGCGCATTACGTCGTCCTCGGCAACGATCCAGCCAAGGAGCAGGAGAAGGACCGAAGCCTCTATGCCGAGGCTGGCGTGACTTCCGACTTCCTAGCCAGAATGTTCTCCAAGGGGGCGACCGACATGTGGTTTCCGACCGCGGACGAATTGCTGGATGCCGGTGTGGCGACGCAGGTCAGCCGATAGTGGTTGGATCGCTAAGCCAGACGAATTTTTATTTTCCCTTTCCAGGCGTCGTTAACAGAACTTTTATCACCCGTTGCGATATTGGGCTCAAGTATTGCGTTGGCAGGACAAGGGTGCCGAAAGTGACAGACGACGAACTCTGGAGAACGATCAGGGATGAGAAGCAGTTCTCCGCCAAGACCTATCGTACCGGTGCTCTGAATTTCGCGCTGCTGTTCGGGATCGCGGTCGTGGCACTCTCGCTCATCCTCACACCTATGCTGTCGAAGTCGACCGGGCCGTTTTACGCGAGCATTCAGGATCCCTACGACAACATCACGACCGGCTCGATCAAGAAGTCCGACCACAACGGTCGCACTTACACGCTGCGCCGCAGCGTTTTGCTCGATTCTCCGGGTTCCGTTTGCGTGCTGGGAGACGGCGATACTTCGGACGGTTGCTGACAGGCAGGCGTTCGCTTCTAGACAACGGCTGTTGAAAAAAGGGTCGCGACTGTGGGGTTTCTGATTGCTCTTCTGAAGGATTGTCGCGGCGCCACCGCCGTTGAATATGGCCTTCTTGCTACGTTGATCTCCGTAGGACTTCTCGGTGGCCTCAACCTCTTTTCCGGCAGTCTCGAGAATGTCTTCTCTACAGTTTCCAACGCTATCTCAGGTGCAGGCTGACTGTCTCCGCCCCCGCGTTTTAAATCTTGATCTCCTGCGTCTTCAGCGCATCGGCGAGCCTGACTTTCGCTGAGCCGGGCTTTAATGGCTTCTGCTGGTTTTCGTGCGGGGCCCAGCCTGCAAGATAGACGATGGAGAAGGTTGCCCGGATGCGGCCGTCCGGGTCCGAAAACCGTTCGGCATAGATTTCGGCGGCGCGCACGAGAGTTTCCCGCCTCAGAGGCTTACGGCTCCGGCCGACAAGCGGATTGGCCATGCCCATTGCCCTCAAGTCTCGCATCAACCCGAACATGGTGTCGTAGCGCACCGTGTAGTTTTCGGTGTCTGCGACCGGCAGCGCGAAGCCGGCCCGCTGCAACAGAGCGCCCAAATCGCGGACATCGGCAAAGGGGATGACCCGGGGGCTGGCGCCGCCGGACTTCTCGGATTCGGCCGCCAGCAACGCTTCGCGCAATTCCTGCAACGTGCCCGAACCCGGAACCGCTGCGAGGAACAGGCCGTCCGGCTTCAACGCGCGGCGGATCTGTATGAAGACACCCGGCGTATCGTTCGTGACATGCAGGGAAAGAGGGGACACGATCAGGTTGACCGATTGCGGCTCCAGCGGCACGGCGTCGAGCGGGGCGATCAGAATATCTTCGTCGTCAGCCGCAAAGGCAGTGGATGTCTCGATACGCCGCATCCTGCCGACCTTGCCGGTTTCGACAAGCATCCGCGCGGTGACGCCACTTCCGCCGTGAAGTTCGGCCGCCTCCTCGAATTCCCGTTCCACCGCACCCAGCCGGCCGGCAAGTTCTTCGGCGGCGATGTCGAGCAGGAAGGTCGCCGGTCCCTCGGGCAGGTTTTTCGCCCTTTCACGATTTTTCGCGATCAGCTCATGGTCGAAGATTGGGTCCATCGTTCTGTCTGCCATCTCTTGAAGTTGGTGCTTCGCTTTGGGCCCTCGCTTGCGCTATTGTCAAGCGCATGCTTGGAGCCTCCATTCTTCGCGGCCTGTCATCGCTCTCGGCCACGGTCTTGCCGGTACGCCGGTTCGTCGCCGATCTGGCCTTCCCGCCATGCTGCGCGGTCTGCGGTGCGGGCGGCGGCGATCACGGGGCGCTTTGTGCCGGCTGCTGGGGCGGCATCCGCTTCATCGAGCGTCCCTATTGCGAGGTGATGGGCACGCCGTTTTCCTATGATCCCGGGCCCGATATACTCTCGGCGGAAGCGATCGCCAACCCGCCCGTGTTCGACCGGTTGCGGTCCGCGGCACTGTATGAAGGTTGCGTACGCGAGCTGGTCGGAAACCTGAAGTACCGCGATCGCATCGATCTCAGCCTGATGATGGCGGCGTGGATGCAAAGGGCCGGTGGCGATGCATTGGCCAAGGCGGATGCGGTACTGCCCGTGCCGCTGCACCGCCAGCGGCTCATGTCGCGCAAGTTCAACCAGTCGGCAGAACTGGCTCGACATATCGCTGCCAGCTCCGGAAAGACGTTCCTGCACGCAAGCCTCATCCGGAGGAAGAAGACGGCGCAGCAGGTCGGGCTGGGGCTCAAGGCGCGCGAGGACAATGTCCGCGGCGCTTTCGCTATGGCACCCGGTCACGAACTCGATGTGGCCGGCCTGCGCATCGTTCTTGTCGACGACGTCTATACGACCGGGGCGACCGTCGCTTCCGTTACGCGCGTCCTGAAGAAGGCCGGCGCTGTTGACGTGACGGTGCTCACCTTTGCAAGGGCCCTGGACGGGCCTATATGACAATCAGACGAAATTCTTTCCAGGCGGTCTCCCAGCCGCCGCAACGGAGTACATGATGGCCTCGGTTACAATCTACACCCGCCAGCTCTGCGGCTTCTGCTCGCGGGCAAAGTCGCTTCTTGAAAAGAAGGGCGTCGACTATGTCGAGCATGACGCGACCTTCTCGCCTGATCTGCGCAAGGAAATGATCCAGAAGGCGAACGGCCGCGCGACGTTCCCGCAGATCTTCATCAACGACGAACATGTCGGTGGCTGCGATGACCTGCATGCGCTCGATGCCGCCGGCAAGCTCGACGCCATGCTGGCCGCTTGAGACAGAAAGAGGTTTGATCCGATGACCGTCAAGGTGGCCGCAATCCAGATGTGCTCCGGCGTCGATCCGGAAAGGAACGCGAGCGACATGGCGCGTCTCGTGCGTGAGGCGGCGGCCCACGGCGCCGTCTATGTGCAGACGCCCGAAATGACCGGAGCTGTGCAGAAGAACAGGCCCGGCCTGATGGCGGTTCTGAAGGACGAGGGCAACGATCTGATCGTCAGGACGGCGCGCTCGCTTTCGGCCGAGCTCGGCATCCACGTCCATGTCGGCTCCACCGCGATTGCCCTGGGTGACGGCAAGATCGCCAATCGCGGGTTCCTCTTTGCTCCGGATGGCGAACTGGTGTGCCGCTACGACAAGATCCACATGTTCGACGTCGACCTCGACAATGGCGAGAGCTGGCGTGAAAGCGCCGTGTATCGACCGGGTGAGGCGGGGCTGGTCGCATCGCTGCCGTTCGGCAACATGGGGTTTGCGATCTGCTATGACGTTCGCTTCCCGCATCTTTTCCGTTCGGAAGCCATTGCCGGCGCTGACATCCTGACGGTTCCGGCGGCCTTCACCAAGCAGACGGGCGAGGCGCATTGGGAGATCCTGCTGCGGGCCCGCGCGATCGAGAATGGCGCCTTCCTCATTGCCGCTGCGCAGGCCGGATTGCACGAAGACGGGCGCGAGACGTTCGGGCATTCGATGATCATAGACCCCTGGGGCAAGGTGCTGGCGTCTGCCGGCGGCACGGGCGAGGGAATTGTGCTTGCCGAAATCGATGTCGCCGATGTAAAGGCGGCGCGCGCGAAAATCCCGAACCTGAAGAACGGCCGGGAATTTTCCATGCAATCTGCTGGCAAGGGTTCGAAGGGAGAGGCTGCAGCTTGATCCGCTATTCCTTGATTTGTGACGAAGCGCATGCGTTCGAGGGCTGGTTTTCCAGCAGCGGCGATTTCGACCGTCAGGTCGATCTCGGGCTGGTGTCGTGTCCGACGTGCGGCTCGGTCGCGGTCTCCAAATCACTGATGGCGCCGTCGGTCTCGACGTCCAGGAAGAAGGAAGACCATCAGGCTCTGGCGACGAACGCCGTGCAGCAGGCCGCATACGCGAAACTGAAGGAAGCCATCGCCGAGATCAAGGCGAAGTCGGAGGACGTCGGCGCCCGGTTTCCTGAAGAAGCCCGCAAGATCCACTATGGCGAAGCGGAGGCGCGCGGCATTATCGGTCAGGCCAAGGCCGAAGACGTGCGGTCGTTGCTCGAGGAAGGCATCGAGGTGGCGCCGCTGCCGGTGTTGCCCGACGACGTCAACTGACCGATGCGTCTGGCGATCTATAACTTCGGTCTTTTCCGGGGGGCGTATGAATCGGATCAGGTTGAAGGATTTCGCCTTCGCGAACCTTTCAATTTTGCGGCTGCTGAGGCTGCGACCGGATTTGTCGCTCGCTCGGGATATGAAGGGGAGGGGCCGTCTTGCTGGGGGCCACAAGTCTTTCCAAGGTTCATCAAGGACAGCGGCTTCGAAACGGCGCCATCGTCTCTTTCGCTCTGGGAGAGCCTGGAAGCATTGATGGCGTTCACCTATTCGGGTGTTCACGCCGATGCCTTGAAACACGCCCGTAACTGGCAAGTGGAGAAGGCGTGGCCTGCCTTGGTTCTGTGGTGGGTTCCTATGGATCGGCTGCCTTCATGGGCGGAGGGTGTCGAACGCTTCGAATATCTTCACGACCGCGGGCCGAGCCCGTACGCGTTCCATTTCAAGAGGCCGTACGACTGCGAGGGGCGGGAAGCCGCTTTGAACAGAGAGCGGGTGCGCGAGATGTCTGCTCGCAATATCGAGGGCCAACGCGATATGCTCGCCGCTGTTGGAAGCCTGAAAGTCTGAGCCTCAGGCCGGTCTCTTCGCCACCACCATGTAATTGACGTCCATGTCCTTCGACAGGTTCCAGCTGTTTGTGAGCGGGCTGAAGAAGACGCCGGTGCGCTGGAAGATTTCCATGCCGGCTGCGTTCAGCGGCTTTTCGATCTCGTCCGGGCGGACAAGCTTCTCGTACTGGTGCGTTCCGCGCGGCAGCCAGCGCAGGACATATTCGGCACCGAAAATGGCAAGCGCTGCCGCCTTCATGGTGCGGTTGATGGTGGCGACGAACATGAGACCGCCGGGGCGTACCAGATTTGCGCAGGTGGTGAGAAAAAGCTCGACATCGGCGACGTGCTCGACGACTTCCATGTTCAGGATGATGTCGAAGGTCTCTCCGGCTTCGGCGAGGTCTTCGGCCGTCAGCGCCCGATAGTCGACAGCGGTGCCCGTTGCCGCGGCATGGGTGGAGGCAATGCCGATGTTCTTTTCGGACGGGTCGATGCCGGTGACTGAGGCGCCCATGCGGGCGACCGGTTCCGACAACAGGCCGCCGCCGCAGCCGACATCGAGAACCCTCAGCCCCTCCAGCGGGGCGGAGACGTTTGCCTGGCGGCCGAAATGGGCAGCTGCGGTGTCGCGAATATAGGCGAGGCGGACCGGATTGAACTTGTGCAGCGGCTTGAACTTGCCGGTCGGGCTCCACCATTCCGCCGCCATGGCCGAGAAACGATCGATTTCGCTCTGGTCGACTGTGGTGCGGGCTTCGGCGGCGCTCATGGCATTTACTCCCTTGTGATTATGTTGAAATCGGGTGAATAGCCGACGAAGTCAAGTGCCGGGACGTCGCGGCCGGGCACCGCCATTCTCCCATTGCGCCCTCGGCCGGATTTCGCTAAGAGACCGCAACTTCGCTCCCCGGCTCCGGTGGAGCGTTTTCGTATGTCCGGCGCCGCAAGACGTCATCTGAACACTACCGGAATTGGCCATGGCTCGTATTGTGATGAAATTCGGCGGAACGTCCGTCGCAGATCTGGACCGCATTCACAACGTTGCACGCCACGTCAAACGCGAAGTCGATGCCGGTCACCAGGTGGCAGTCGTGGTGTCTGCCATGGCCGGCAAGACGAACGAGCTCGTCGGCTGGGTCCAGAACATGCCGAAGGTGACGGGCGCCAACTCGCCTTTCTACGATGCGCGCGAATATGATGCGATCGTCGCTTCGGGCGAGCAGGTCACCTCCGGTCTCCTCGCCATCGCCCTTCAGTCGCTGGGCGTCAACGCGCGCTCGTGGCAGGGCTGGCAGATCCCGATCAAGACCGACAGCGCCCATGGCGCGGCCCGCATCGAGGATATCGACGGCACGGAGCTGATCCGCCGCATGGAAGAGGAAAGCCAGGTGGCGGTCGTCGCCGGCTTCCAGGGCATCGGCCCCGACAACCGCATCGCGACGCTTGGCCGTGGCGGCTCCGACACCAGCGCGGTTGCGATCGCCGCCGGCATCAAGGCCGACCGTTGTGACATCTACACCGACGTTGACGGCGTCTACACGACCGATCCGCGCGTCGAGCCAAAGGCCCGCCGACTGAAGAAGATCGCGTTCGAGGAAATGCTCGAAATGGCCTCGCTCGGCGCCAAGGTGCTGCAGGTCCGCTCTGTCGAGCTTGCCATGGTGCACAAGGTCCGCACCTTCGTGCGCTCCAGCTTTGATGATCCCGATGCGCCGGGCATGGGTGATCTTATGAACCCGCCCGGAACGCTGATTTGTGACGAGGATGAAATCGTGGAACAGGAAGTCGTAACCGGCATTGCCTATGCCAAGGATGAAGCCCAGATCTCGCTGCGCCGTGTTGCCGACCGGCCGGGCGTGTCCGCCGCGATCTTCGGGCCTCTGGCCGAAAACCACATCAATGTGGACATGATCGTGCAGAACATCTCCGAAGATGGCTCGCGCACCGACATCACCTTCACCGTGCCGTCGGGCGATCTCGACAAGGCCATGGCCGTACTCGGCAAGCAGAAGGATGCCATCGGCTACGACGTGATCCAGAGCGAGCGCGGGCTGGTCAAGGTGTCGGTCATCGGCATCGGCATGCGCAGTCATGCCGGCGTTGCAGCCTCCGCCTTCCAGGCGCTGGCCGGCAAGGGCATCAACATCAAGGCGATCACCACCTCGGAGATCAAGATTTCTGTGTTGATCGACGAAGCCTATGCCGAACTGGCTGTCAGGACTTTGCATTCCTGCTACGGTCTCGATAAGAGTTGATATCGGCCGGGTGCCTTTCGAGAATCGTTTACGACTTGAGATTGTCCCGGACATGATTCTAGGCATTCGGGAGCGCTTATGCGATGAGAGATCTGTCGACAGGTCCGCGTGTTCTGCTGAAGCGGCTGCGCGAACTGATGGCGGAGCCGCTCGAACCGCAGGAGCGCCTTGACCAGATCGTCCAGCAAATCGCCCGCAACGTGGTTGCGGAGGTTTGCTCGGTCTACGTCCTGCGCGCCGACGGCGTGCTCGAACTCTACGCCACCGAAGGTCTCAACCCCGACGCCGTCCACCTTGCCCAGCTGAAGATGGGGCAGGGCCTCGTCGGTACGATTGCGGCGAGCGCCCAGCCTTTGAACCTGTCGGACGCGCAGTCGCATCCCGCCTACCGCTACCTGCCGGAAACCGGCGAAGAAATCTATCATTCCTTCCTCGGCGTGCCGATCCTCAGAACCGGGCGAACGCTTGGCGTTCTCGTCGTCCAGAACAAGGCGCAGCGCAACTACCGCGAAGACGAGGTCGAGGCGCTCGAGACGACGGCGATGATCCTCGCCGAGATGATCGCGACGGGTGAACTCAAGAAGATCACCCGGCCCGGCATCGAACTCGACCTGACGCGTCATGTCGCGATCGACGGCGACAGCTATAACGAGGGCATCGGGCTCGGCTATGTCGTGCTGCACGAACCGCGCATCGTGGTCACCAATCTCCTGAACGAAGACACGGACCAGGAAATCCGCCGGCTTGCCGACTCCCTTGGCTCTCTTCGGATTTCGATCGACGACATGCTGTCGAGACGCGACGTGTCGATGGAAGGTGAGCATCGCGAGGTGCTGGAAACCTATCGGATGTTTGCCCATGACCAGGGCTGGGTTCGCAAGCTGGAAGAGGCGATTCGCAACGGTCTGACGGCTGAAGCAGCCGTCGAAAAGGTGCAGAGCGATACGCGGGCGCGGATGATGCGTCTGACCGATCCTTATCTGCGTGAGCGGATGCATGACTTCGACGACCTCGCCAATCGCTTGCTTCGCCAGCTGACCGGTTACAGCACCAGCGTTGCCGGCAAGGTTGCCAATGGTGACGCGATCATCTTCGCCCGTGCGATGGGCGCGGCCGAGCTGCTCGACTATCCGCGCGAAAACCTGCGCGGCCTCGTGCTGGAAGACGGGGCTGTGACGAGCCATGTGGTCATCGTTGCCCGCGCCATGGGAATTCCGGTTGTCGGCCAGGCGGCCGGCGTCGTGGCGCTTGCCGAAAACGGCGACCCGGTGATCATCGACGGCGATGATGGCAAGGTGCATTTGCGGCCCGTTCCGGACCTGCAGGTCGCCTATCAGGAAAAGGTGCGGCTCAGAGCCAAGCGCCAGGAACAGTTCCGCGCGCTGCGGTCGGTCGACCCTGTGACAAAGGATGGTCAGCGGATCAACCTGCAGATGAATGCGGGCCTTCTGGTGGATCTGCCGCAGCTGGTGGATTCCGGCGCCGATGGTATCGGTCTGTTCCGCACCGAACTGCAGTTCATGATCGCTTCGACCATGCCGAAGACGGAAGAGCAGGAGGAGTTCTATCGCTCCGTGCTCAACCAGGCCGGCAAGCGGCCCGTCACCTTCCGCACGCTCGACATCGGCGGCGACAAGGTCGTTCCCTATTTCCGACCGCACGAGGAAGAAAACCCGGCGCTCGGCTGGCGCGCGATCCGGTTGGCGCTCGATCGGCCCGGCCTGTTGCGCATGCAGTTGCGGGCGCTGCTGAGAGCGGCCAGCGGCGGCGAGCTGAAGGTCATGCTGCCGATGGTGACGGAAGTCGCCGAAATCCGTCAGGCGCGCGAGCTCCTGCAGCGGGAAGTGCAGCATCTGTCGAAATTCAGCCATCCGCTGCCGAAGAAGCTGCAATTCGGCGCGATGATCGAAGTGCCGGCGCTGCTTTGGCAGCTCGACGAGCTGATGCAGGAAGTCGATTTCGTCTCCGTCGGGTCCAACGATCTCTTCCAGTTCTCGATGGCGGTCGATCGCGGCAATGCGCGCGTTGCCGACCGGTTCGACAATCTCGGTCGGCCGTTTTTGAGGATTCTGCGGTCCATCGTCGAGGCGGGCAAGCGCAACAAGACGCCTGTGACGCTGTGCGGCGAAATGGCCGGCAAGCCGCTGAGCGCTATGGCCTTGCTCGGCATCGGCTTCCGCTCGATTTCCATGGGGCCGGCTGCAATCGGTCCGGTCAAAGCCATGCTGCTGGGCCTCGACGTCGGCATGCTGGCGGAGATCATGACCGCGGCGATCGACGATGAAGCGTCGCGCGTACCGATCCGCGACCTCCTGAAGCGCTTTGCGGAAGCGCACAATATTCCCATTTAGCAGGCCCGTCTGGCTTGCAACGATAACAAGAAGACCGGAGAGAAGGGTGGCGAAGCTTCCTGTAGAAAAGATGCGTGAGCTGGAGCGGCGGTTCGGCGAAATCGAGGCCCGCATGTCGGCGGGCCCGGCTCCGGACGTCTACGTCAAGCTGGCATCGGAATATTCCGAACTGGAGCCGGTGGTCAAAAAGATCCGCGAATATGAGAAGGGCGTTTCCGAACTCGCCGATCTGAAGGCGCTGCTGGCGGACAAGGCGACCGACCGCGAGATGCGCGAACTGGCCGAACTGGAAATCCCCGAACTCGAGGAGCAGATCGAGGCCTTGGAGCAGGAAATGCAGATCCTTCTCCTGCCGAAGGACGCGGCCGACGAGAAAAGTGCGATCCTCGAAATCCGCGCCGGCACCGGTGGCTCCGAGGCCGCGCTGTTTGCCGGTGATCTCTTCCGCATGTACGAGCGCTTTGCAGCGGCCCACGGCTGGAAGGTCGAGATCCTGTCGGCGAGCGAAGGCGAAGCCGGCGGCTACAAGGAAATCATCGCGACCATTTCCGGCCGCGGCGTGTTTTCGAAGCTGAAGTTCGAGTCCGGCGTTCATCGCGTCCAGCGCGTGCCGGAAACCGAAGCGAGCGGGCGCATCCACACCTCGGCGGCGACGGTCGCCGTATTGCCGGAGGCCGAGGACATCGACATCGAGGTTCGCCCGGAAGATATCCGTATCGACACGATGCGCGCATCGGGTGCGGGCGGCCAGCACGTCAACACGACCGACTCTGCGGTGCGCATCACGCATCTGCCGACGGGCATCATCGTCACCAGTTCGGAGAAATCCCAGCACCAGAACCGCGCCAAGGCCATGCAGGTGTTGAAAGCACGCCTCTACGACATCGAACGCCAGCGGGCCGAAAGCGAACGCTCGGCCGACCGCAAGAGCCAGGTCGGCTCGGGCGACCGGTCGGAGCGCATTCGCACCTATAATTTCCCGCAGGGCCGGCTGACCGACCACCGCATCAACCTGACGCTCTACAAGCTCGACCGTGTGATGGAAGGCGATCTGGACGAAGTGGTCGACGCGCTGATCTCCGATTATCAGGCGGGCCAGCTCGCCCAGCTCGGAGCGCAGGGGTGACGCAGGTCGCGACCCTTTCGGCGCTTCTGTCCGAGGTGCGCCAGGCATTGCTCGCCAGCGGTATCGAGGCGGCGGCAACGGATGCCAGGACGCTGGTCTCGGGATTGCTCGGTCTGTCGGCGACGGACATGCTGACCCGGGGCGACCGGGGTGTTTCGGCCGAAGAGCGGGAAAGGATCATGGCGGCGGTCTCGCGGCGCGTCGCCCGGGAGCCGGTTCATCGTATTTTGGGTTCCCGCGAGTTCTACGGCCTGACCCTGTCGCTGTCGCCAGCGACACTTGAGCCACGGCCGGACACCGAAGTTCTGGTCGATGCCGTCTTGCCGCATCTGCAGCGGAGAGCGGCGGAGAATGGCGAAGCGCGTATCCTCGATCTCGGTACCGGAACCGGAGCGATTTGCCTCGCACTTCTGCACGAATGCCAAGACGCAACCGGAGTAGGCTGCGACATTTCGTCCGATGCAGTGGATACCGCGATCCGCAACGCACACCTGAATGGTCTGCAGGACCGCTTTACCGGAACCGTCAGCGACTGGTTCGGCGCGGCCGAAGGTCGCTTCGACATCATCGTCTCCAATCCTCCCTACATTCGCTCGGAGGTCATCGCGATGCTGGACCCGGAGGTTCGCGAGCATGACCCGATCGCGGCGCTCGACGGTGGCAAAGACGGGCTGGAGGCATACAGGATACTGGCTTCCGGTGCCGATGCGTTTCTGAAGCCGGGCGGAATTGTCGGTCTGGAAATCGGTTTCGATCAGCGCGAGAGCGTATCGCAACTTTTTGCCGCATCCGGCTTTCGCTGCCTGCAGACGGTTTCGGACTATGGCGGCAATGATCGCGCGCTAGTGTTCGAGCGGCAATAGCAGATGGGCAGTGGACACAAGCCCCCAGATTTTACCCAAAGTGAAGAAAAAGCTTGGAATTTGGAATGAAGCGGGCTAGTTTGCCCGTACGCGCCGGGGAGCTGAAAGACGAATGAGATTCGTTTAGGTGCGGATTAGCCTGGGGGTAATTCTCTTTCGAGAGATGCAAGGCTGAACAAGTCCCGGTACGTGAATCAGGTAATTTGATTTTCACCAGCGGCAGACACCTAGATGTGGTTTGCCTGCGGCTTGCCTGACGTGGCCAGTTTTTCGGCACGATCGGCAAAGCCATATTGACAGCACAGCATGAGAGTTCAGGTGATCGATAGATGAGGCCAGGGCAGCAAAACAAGCGTGGTCGTGGGCGTAACAACAACGGCGGCAACAATAACAACAATAACAACTTCAACAGGAAGGGCGCCAATCCGCTCACCCGGACTTACGACAGTTCCGGTCCTGATGTTAAGATCCGCGGTACCGCCCAGCATATCGCAGAAAAGTACTCGGCTCTGGCGCGCGACGCACAGAGTTCCGGCGACCGCGTGATCGCCGAGAACTACCTGCAGCATGCGGAACACTATAACCGCATCATTGCAGCCGCACAGGCGCAGATGCAGGAACGCTTCCAGCGCGACGACCGCAATTTCGATTCCAATGACGAAGACGGCGATGACGACGATCGTGTCGACAACGGCGGCAACGGGTCGTCCTCCGAACATTCCGGCAAGCAGTCTTCCGGCAACAACAGCCAGGCTCAGCAGCCGGTCGTTGACGGCAGCGGTCCGCAGCCGGTGATCGAAGGTGTTCCGGCGGAAGTCGCCGCCGAAGAAGACGAAGCGGCAGCATCCGCTGGCGAGGGCAAGGCCGAGCGCGGCCAGACCCGCCGCCGTGGTGGTGCCAATCGTTCGCGCCGGACACCGCGCAAGTCTGCCGGCGGGCAGGGTGAAGACGGCGGTTCGTCCGGTGAAAGCGGCGAGCCCGCACCGGTCATGGCCGAGGCGGCTTCGGACTGATTTCCGTCTGCGCTCTGACAGAATTGTCAAACGTCAAAACTCCGGTTCGCGCCGGAGTTTTTTCGTTTGAAACTCTCTTTAAATGACCAGACATCCCTCCCATATGGATATCCGAAAGGTGTCGGCTGAAGCGGCCGATGCCGATGGCGGGCTTGCCTATCAAGGGAGCCCAATCCAACCCAATCTCCTTGCGCCGCAACGGGCGAGGGGACCCTGTGGAGGTAAGACATGAACATGGAAAAATACTCGGAGCGGGTCCGGGGCTTTCTGCAATCCGCTCAGACCTACGCGCTTGCCGAAGGTCATCAGCAATTCACACCCGAACATATCCTGAAAGTGCTTCTGGACGACGACCAGGGCATGGCCGCGTCGTTGATCGAACGCGCCGGCGGCAATGCCAAGGAAGCCCGTATCGGCAATGATGCAGCGCTCGCCAAGCTCCCGAAGGTGACCGGCGGGAACGGCCAGATCTATCTTGCCCAGCCGCTTGCCAAGGTGTTCTCGACTGCAGAAGACGCGGCCAAGAAGGCCGGGGACAGTTTCGTCACGGTGGAACGCCTGTTGCAGGCGCTTGCTATCGAGACGACGGCTTCGACCGCCGCCACGTTGAAGAAGGCGGGCGTGACGCCGACGGCGCTCAATCAGGTCATCAACGATATCCGCAAGGGGCGCACTGCTGACACGGCCAATGCCGAACAGGGCTTCGACGCGCTGAAGAAGTTCGCGCGCGACCTGACGGCGGAAGCCCGCGAAGGCAAGCTCGATCCGGTGATCGGCCGTGACGACGAGATCCGCCGGACGATCCAGGTGCTGTCGCGCCGGACGAAGAACAACCCGGTCATGATTGGTGAACCCGGCGTCGGCAAGACGGCGATCGCCGAAGGTCTGGCGTTGCGCATCGTCAATGGCGACGTGCCGGAATCCTTGAAAGACAAGAAGCTGATGGCGCTCGACATGGGCTCGCTGATCGCCGGTGCGAAATACCGTGGCGAGTTCGAGGAGCGGCTGAAGGCGGTTCTCAACGAGGTGCAATCGGAAGCCGGTCAGATCATTCTTTTCATCGACGAGATGCACACGCTTGTCGGTGCAGGCAAGGCGGACGGCGCCATGGATGCGTCCAACCTCTTGAAGCCGGCGCTTGCCCGCGGCGAACTCCACTGCGTCGGTGCAACGACGCTGGACGAGTACCGCAAGCATGTCGAGAAGGACGCAGCCCTTGCCCGCCGCTTCCAGCCGGTCATGGTCGACGAGCCGACGGTCGAGGACACGATCTCGATCCTGCGCGGCCTGAAGGAAAAGTACGAGCAGCACCATAAGGTCCGCATCTCGGATTCGGCCCTGGTTGCGGCTGCGACGCTGTCCAACCGCTACATCACCGACCGCTTCCTGCCGGACAAGGCCATCGACCTGATGGACGAAGCCGCATCGCGGTTGCGCATGCAGGTGGATTCCAAGCCCGAAGAGCTCGATGAACTCGACCGGCGGATCATCCAGCTGAAGATCGAGCGTGAAGCCTTGAAGAAGGAAACCGACCAGGCGTCCGCCGATCGGCTGAAGCGCCTCGAGGAGGAACTCGCCTCGATCGAGGAAGAAGCCGATGCCCTGACCGCCCGCTGGCAGTCGGAGAAGCAGAAGCTCGGCCATGCGGCGGAGCTGAAGAAGCAGCTCGACGATGCTCGCAACGAACTCGCAAATGCCCAGCGCGCCGGTGAATTCCAGCGGGCAGGGGAGCTTGCCTATGGCATCATCCCGCGTCTCGAGAAGGAACTTGCCACCGCCGAAGAGAACGATGGCGCCGAAACCGGCAGCATGGTTCAGGAAGTGGTGACGCCGGACAACATCGCGCATGTCGTTTCCCGCTGGACCGGAATCCCGGTCGACAAGATGCTGGAAGGCGAACGCGAAAAGCTGCTCAGGATGGAAGACGAACTGGCGAAATCCGTCGTCGGCCAGGGCGATGCGGTGCAGGCCGTGTCGAAGGCCGTTCGCCGTGCCCGTGCGGGGCTGCAGGATCCGAACCGTCCGATCGGCTCGTTCATCTTCCTGGGGCCCACCGGTGTCGGCAAGACGGAGCTCACCAAGGCGCTTGCCCGGTTCCTGTTCGATGACGAAACCGCGATGGTCCGCATGGACATGTCCGAGTACATGGAAAAGCACTCGGTCGCTCGTCTGATCGGCGCTCCTCCCGGCTATGTCGGATACGAGGAAGGCGGCGCTCTGACGGAAGCGGTTCGCCGCCGGCCGTATCAGGTCGTGCTCTTCGACGAGATCGAAAAGGCGCATCCGGATGTGTTCAACATCCTGCTGCAGGTTCTCGATGACGGCCGTCTGACCGATGGCCAGGGCCGGACCGTGGACTTCAAGAACACGATCATCATCATGACCTCCAACCTGGGCGCGGAATTCCTGACCCAGCTTGGCGAGAACGATGACAGCGAAGTCGCCCGCGAGCAGGTGATGAATGTCGTGAAGAGCGCCTTCAGGCCGGAGTTCCTGAACCGTATCGACGACGTGATCCTGTTCCATCGCCTGCATCGCAGGGAGATGGGGGCCATCGTCGACATCCAGATGAAGCATCTTGTGTCGCTTCTGGCCGAGCGGAAGATCACGATCGCGCTGGACGAAGACGCCCGCGAATGGCTCGCCAACAAGGGTTACGACCCGGTCTATGGTGCGCGTCCGCTGAAGCGTGTGATCCAGAAGTTCGTGCAGGATCCGTTGGCCGAGAAGATCCTCGGCGGCGAGATTTCCGACGGCTCGGACGTCAAGGTCACGTCCGCCTCGGACCGGCTGCTGTTCTCGACCCGAAAGTCGGTCGCGCAGGCGGCCTGATCCGGCGCTGCAAAGCCCTGAAATCGAAATTGGCGGTCCATCGGGCCGCCAATTTTGTCTGTCGCGGCGCATCCGCTCCTGCTAGGAAGCGGTACGCAATTTCGACAGGTGGTTCTCGTGAACGTTTCAGACATCGTTATTGCCGGCGACACGCCGGGCGTCAGCTATCGTATCCCGGTTCTCAGGTTTTCCGGCTCTAGCAGCGGCGCCCCGAAGGTCTACATGCAGGCGGCATTGCATGCCGGCGAACTGCCGGGAACGGCGGCCCTGCATTTCCTTTGCCAACAGCTTCGCATTGCCGAAGAGCGAGGCGAAATCGTCGGCGACATCACGATTGTGCCGCAGGCCAATCCGTATGGCACGGCGCAGTGGTTCTCCGGAGAGATGCAAGGGCGCTTCGATCTCAATTCGCGGGTCAACTTCAATCGCGAATTTCCGCTGATATCCTTTGATGACCGGGATGCATTGCTGGTCGACATCGAGCGTCGTCCGGCGGTCGAGCAGATCAAGCGGCGGCTGATGCGCATGGCATTCGACGCCAATATCGTTCTCGACCTGCATTGCGACGACGAGTCCCTGCAATATGCCTATCTCGAAAAGGAAGTCTGGCCGGAAGCCGCCGATCTTGCGACCGCGCTCGCCATGGATGCCGTGCTGATTGCCGATGGTGAGAGCTCGGCATTCGACGAGGCGGTCGGTTATGCCTGGAAGCGCGACAGTGCGCGAGGCGAGGCGGAGCGTTTCCGCGGGCGTCTGGTCACGACCGTCGAACTGCGCGGCTGGCGCGACGTCGATGCCGGCCTTGCCCGGAAGGATGCTGACGGTTTGATGGCCTTCCTCAAGATGCGCCGCGTCGTTTCCGGCTCGGTTCCAAACCTGCCGGGCTTCACCGGGCCCGTGACCCCGCTCGACCACATCGAGATGATCCGCGCGCCGCAGGCCGGGACGATCCTGTTTCATCGGGAGCCGGGCGATACCGTCGCCGCCGGCGACGTGCTCGTCACGCTGATTACCGCCCCCGGAATGGCTGGCGGCACACTGGAGGTCACCGCTCCGCAGGCGGGTCTGGTGATCACGAGGGTTTCGAAGCGGTTCACCGCTGCCGGGGGAGACCTGATGAAGATCGCATCCGCCCGGCCTTCCACGCGACAGAGAAAACCGGGCGCACTGGAAAGCTGAGGGCTGCAAGCGCAGCCTTCTCCATGCGAGCGGCCGGTCTCAGTTGATCGAAGCGACTTCCTTGTCGTCGTCCTTGACGCCCAGCAGGGCATCGATGCGCTTGCGTTCGGATTCGAACTTGGCGAGCGCTTCGCCGTCCAGCGAATTGCCGCTCGGCAGGCGGATCTTCATGGGATCGACCTTGGTGCCATTGACGATCAGCTCGAAGTGCAGGTGCGGACCGGTGGACAGGCCGGTCGTGCCGATGAAGCCGATCACCTGGCCCTGCTTGACGCGCTGACCGCGCGACAGGCCCTTGGCGACGGCGCTCTGGTGGTTGTACGAGCTGACATAGCCGTTCGCATGCTGGATCAGCGTCTGCTTGCCGTAGCCGCTCGTCCATTCGCCGGCCTTGATGACGACGCCGTCACCGGCCGCCAGGATGGGCGAACCGATCGGCGCGGCCCAGTCGACACCGGGATGCATGCGGGCATATTTCAGGATCGGATGGCGGCGCATGCCGAAACCGGAGGTAAAGCGGCCGTTCGGAACGGGTTTGCGCAGCAGGAACTGGCGTACGCTCTTGCCGTTCTCGTCATAATAGTCGACGGAATTGTCGTCCGGATCCTGGAAGCGGTAGAAGCGCTTGTCGAGATCGCCGAGCTTTGCGTGGACGAAGAGCAGTTCGGAGTCTTCCGTCGCCTTGCCCTTCTCGTCGGATACCGAGAAGAAGGCCTCAAGCGTGTCCTTCGGCTTCACCTTTGCCTGGAAATCGACATTGCTGCCGAGCAGGCGGATGATCTGCGCCGTCATCGACGGGTTCATGCCGTAAGCGAGCGAGGCCTGGTAGATGGCATCATAGACCCGGGGAAGGTCGTGCCGGCCTTTCGGTGGCGGCGGAGCATCGTCATTGAAGGCGGTGTCGACGGCGTCGAGATGGGCAGGCTCCGATGCGGTCACGAAGCGGCCCTTGTCGTTGATCGCGACGGTACCGAAGTGCTCCTGGTCGCGGTAGACGCTGGCGCGGATGACGGTCGCGTCCTCTCCCTTCTGCAGGACGCCGATGCGTAGCACATCGCCTTCCTTCAGGTCCTTGGAGCCAATGGTCTCGGCGAGCTTGGGGATGATCGCCTCGGCATCCTTCTCGGAATAGCCGCCGTCGTTCAGCGCCTTCTCGATCGTCATGTCCTGGCGGATCGGCAAGACGTCGTCGGCATATTCAGGGGTGTCCGGCGTGACGCTGTCCGGCATGGCGACCGAAAGGTTCTGGTCGACGATCTTGGCCGTTAGGCCTGCGGAAAGGCCGAGATCGAGATCGTCATTGGCGAAGCGCCGGGGGTCGACATAGGAGAGAGAGGCGAGCTGCGTCTGGCCGTCGGAGAGAACCGAGCCGTTGGAGCGGACGTTTTCCTCGATCTCGGACAGCGTCATCATGCCGGCGAAGGGATAGGGGGAGGCCTTCAGCGGAAAATCTTCCGTCTTCAGGCTGACATCGGAATCCACGTCGGAGGCGTAGATGAGACCGGTGCGCAATGTGGCTGGCGCCTGCTTTATATTCGCAGCGAATATGTTCAACGGATCGAAGGGCGGGTAATCGTCCTGATCCGAGTGGTCGGTTGCCAATGCCATGGTCACATGCGCGAAGGGCATGCGGCGAACCACTTCCTTCTTTCCGTCGTTGGTGACGGTCGCGACCTCCATGATCGTCCGGTCGGCCTGTTTGGGCGCCAGTTTGGTTTCCAGCAGCCGCTTGCCCCGCACGACATTGTCGGCGGAGGCGCCGTTGCCGGCATTTTCGGTCATCGCATAGGCTTCGGCGGGGATCGCGAGCTGCTGGCGGCCGTCGAGCGCGGCAAAAAGGGCAACGCCCATCAGCACGCTCGACGTGATACCGGTCAGGAATGTTCCCGCGAGCCAGCGCAACGAAACGTCGCGACGGTCGGGAGCCTTGCGGCCGTCAGCGAGAATAGGCGCTTCATCGCCGAGCGAGCGCGCTATCGCGCTCTCAGCAGTGGTGCCAATCAATACCTGTCCCCAATCGAGCGTCTCATCCCAAGTTCCAAGCAGGATGTGCCTGTTTTCGGCGGTTGAGTCAAATCTGAAACCGCCTGTTAATAATCCGTTACCGCGAATGGTGAATCACCTTTTCTGGGGATGCGGGTTTTTCCGGGCGAAATTGAGGCTCGCAAGGCGTTGGACGGCCGGGAACGACCTTTGTCCACCGGGATGACGAAAAGGGCTGTCATCGGCATGTTGCTAGCATGGCACGGACCATCGGTGCGGAGACCGCAGCAGAGATCCATATAGGGAAGGTCTGTGACCGAAGGCTGCCGAAATCAGTCACCAGATGCCTTCATTCAGCCAATGGAGGAGGTGCGGAAGCCCCGATCCTTGCGATCGGCGTCCGGAGCCACCATATATAGTGCGAAGCCCTATGGTTAACGTCCATTAAGGCGCTCCTTTTCGGGTGAAATCGCAAATTCCTATTTATAATCAGTGCGTTGTGATTTTTTGAATTTTTTCTGACGAGTTGTGTTGACTTGATTTGGGTGGTGGGCTTATAAGCTGCGTCACCGACGGAGCGGCGGTTGCTTCCAGCGACTGGCGCGGCTGTCTCGAAAGATCCCTGAGATTGGCTGAGATGCTGATTGGGCTGAGACTTTAAGGGTTTTGGCTTTGGGGCTTTGCTTTGACCGGGTTTACCGGTCAGTTATTTGACAATTGAATAATGATTAGGAAAGAGAAACGTGGGCGGCGAAGCTTGCGGGATCTATTCCTTGTCGGGTAAGTTCCGACCTGCACGAATGGCGTAATGATGGCCAGGCTGTCTCCACCCGAGACTCAGTGAAATTGAAATCGCTGTGAAGATGCAGTGTACCCGCGGCTAGACGGAAAGACCCCGTGAACCTTTACTACAGCTTGGCACTGAACATTGAGCCTACATGTGTAGGATAGGTGGGAGGCTATGAAGCGAAGACGCCAGTTTTCGTGGAGTCGACCTTGAAATACCACCCTTGTATGTTTGATGTTCTAACTTAGTCCCATTATCTGGGACAAGGACAGTGCCGGTCTCCTCCTAAAGAGTAACGGAGGAGCACGAAGGTTGGCTAATCCTGGTCGGACATCAGGAGGTTAGTGCAATGGCATAAGCCAGCTTGACTGCGAGCGTGACGGCGCGAGCAGGTGCGAAAGCAGGTCATAGTGATCCGGTGGTTCTGAATGGAAGGGCCATCGCTCAACGGATAAAAGGTACTCCGGGGATAACAGGCTGATACCGCCCAAGAGTTCATATCGACGGCGGTGTTTGGCACCTCGATGTCGGCTCATCACATCCTGGGGCTGAAGTCGGTCCCAAGGGTATGGCTGTTCGCCATTTAAA